>CAITEC010000114.1 GCA_903891325.1 uncultured Opitutaceae bacterium | reverse complement strand
CTTGTTAATTCCCGATCAGAATTAACAAGTAGCGGCGCGACCCCTTACCTGAGCGCGTTCCTTGTCAGGAAATCCACGATCGGCGTGGGATCCGCCAGGCTGTGCGGGTGGTGCCCCCCACCCGGCTTGATGATCACCTTGATCGTTCCACCCAGTTCCCGGTAACGCTTTTCCAGGACCCCGGTGTTCTCCTCGAAATGAACGATGGGGTCGGCCCCGCCGCAGACGGCGATGATGGGAATCCCCGCCCGGGCGACCGGCCCGATCCGGTCCAGCGGGCTGCCGTGGAAGGCGGCTGCCGTCTCCTCAGTGAGCCCGTAGGCCTGCAGGCACTCCCGCCACTCCTTCGAGCGGCGGTTCCGCCCCGGCCAGACGTGGATGTCCAGGGCCGGGGCGTCGAGATAGAGGGCGGCCACCCGATCCGGATAGTCGGCGGCAAAGTTGAACGCGTAGAGGCCGCCGCGGCTGAAGCCCTCCATCACCACCCGATGGGCCAGACCGAACCGGGCGGTGACCGCGGCATAGTAGGCGTCGAAGAGCGACATCGCCCTCGGGCCGCCGTACATGTCCTTGGCGTCCATGTAGCCCACGCACCATCCCCGGCCCAGTAGCGCCACGTCGGCCTGCGCGAAGGCGCCAAAGAACTCCGTCCTCCAGATCCAGGGATTTCCCGGGGCGGGCGACTTGGGCTGGACGAGGAGGCAGGGCCGCCCCGCGACCTTGAAGTCGACCCGGCGGTAGCCGCTCCATTCCGAGACCGTCTCGCCCACCGGGGTCGCGCGGCCCGTGAATCCCGCCGCGAGCGCCGCCGCCAGGCTCGCCAGGAGCCGGAAGGCTCCGACGACAAAATTCCGGGGCGCGCTCACAGCTGGTTGTGATGCCCGGGCGCCGAATGCATGGGCGCGCCAACCATGATTTCCACGAGCGCCGGGTCGGCGCCCTCCAGGATCCTGTCGAGTTCCGGCGTCCGCTCGGCCCGCTGCAGCCGATGGGCGATGCTGCCGCCGCGCCCAAATTGAAGCTGCATGAGGTAGCGCGTGTTCGCCGACGTGTTCGGCCGCCCCCGGTGCCAGACCTGGTGGTTGAAAAGGTAGATGTCCCCGGCCCGGCAGAAGACCGGCTCGGCCGCCCTGCCCTGATAGACGGGATTTTCGTTTGCCGGAAGCCGGCCGGCCCGGTGGCTTCCCCGAACCACCTCCGTCGGCCCGCTCTCCAGCGTCATCACGTCGGATAGGGGCATCTGCACGCTCATCCACATCACCGGCAGGTTGGTGCGGGCGTCCCAGCTCGGGACCTCCGGGGGAAGCGGGTACTCGAGGATGTCGTCCACGTGCCAGTGCGAGATGGCAAAGCCCGGGTTGCTCCGGATCACGTTCTGGGCGCAGAACCGGCATTCGGGGCCGAGGATCGCCCGCACGAGCGACAGGATGGGCTCGCGGATGAAAAGCCGGGCAAACGCGATGTCCCTTTTCTCGGGGTCCCGGAGGATGAACAGGCCGCTTCCGCCCGTTTGGACGGCGGCAGCCGGATCATCGGCTATCTCATCGGTGCGCCGCCGAAGGAATTCGCATTCCTCCCGGCCCAGGACCCCACGAACGACGGCAAACCCGTCTCGGTGGAATCGTTCGATCGCTTCCCGCGCCTCATCCGCGGGAAGGGGCGCTGTGAGTCCGTCCGGCTTGGCATTCATCGGTAGTTGGTCAGTTTGAAGAAAGGGTGACTTCTTATGCAATTTCTGGATTGAAGGTGGAGCGCGATCTCCGAGCGCGCTGAGCGACGATAGTCCCAAACCAGCGTGCCCGGAGGTCCCACTCCACCCTCAAATTGACCCACTACCGCATTCATCGGTGAAAATCGGTGAGCGCCGCCCTCAGTTCTGCTCGACCACCTCGCAGGCGTGGAGGCACCCGCCGGCGGTCCAGCCCATCATGTGCGGCATCTTGTACTCGTCGGCAACATCGATGTTGCCGGTGAGCGCGTTGTACTTTTCCCAGAGCTGGCCGGTCGCCGCCAGGTTCCGCGCACAGGTGAGGACATACTTCTCGGCGATCCGCCGGGCGTCCGCCGTGAACCCGTGCCGGAGCAGGCCGAGGATCGCGGCCGTCTGCTGCGGGGGCCAGGCGTTCGGGGCGTCCCACTGGTAGGTGTTGACCGACGTGTTGCTGCCCTCCGCGCAGGACATGACGCCGTGCGCGCGCTCAATGAGCGGAAGGTTGCGCGCCAGCGCCTCCGCCTGCGCCTCCGAGCAGGCGCCGCCCCAGAGGGCAAAATACGGCGCCGACGAGATCACCGTCCCCTGCCGGCCCCGCGCCCAGTCGTAGTCGAAATAGAAGCCCTTCTCCTCATTCCAGAGATACCGGTCCATGAGCCCGCGGCGGCGGCCGGCGCGGTCGCGCCAGGTTTTCTCCTCGGCGGGCAGGCCCAGCTCCCGGGCAAAATCCCCGGAGAGCGTCTCGAACTGGTGCAGGATCCCGTTCAGGTCCACGGGGTTGAAATCGGCGGCGCGCTGGTCGAACCGGGGGTTGAAGTCCCAGATCTCGCACTCGGCCATCTTGTGCCGCAGGTAGGCGAGACGGGCTACGGGATCGTCGGGGATATCGCGGAGCCGGTGCTTGATGACATTGTAAAAGTCGGCGAGCGTGATCGGATCGGCGTGCATCCCGCACGCGTTCAACCCATTGGGGGCCAGGCGCATCGCCATCCAGAAGGCGTATTCCTTCGAGACGGCGGCGTACGCCCGGGCCAGCCAGGCCCTGTCCTTGGTCTGGGCGTAGATCTCCGCGAACAGGACGGCCGAGACGGGCACCTGGGAGCGGTTCAGGGCTATCTTGACCGAGATATTGGGCACCAGACCCAGCCGCTCGATCAGGTAAATCACATTCTCGGCATTGTTCAGCGCCTGCTCGAGCCGGCCCTGGCGGATCAGCCCCAGGTTCGTGAAATAGGTGTCCCAGTAGAAGAAAAGCCACATCGACGGGTCGGTCGACGGCACCGTGTGCGGGCGCGGCAGGGATATCTCCTTGGCGGTCTCCTCGCGGGAAACGCGGAAGGTCTTCTCCCAGTTGGCGTCGATGTAATTGCGGGTCAGGGCGATGGCTTCGCTTGTGGTCACCGGGGCAGAAATGACCGGGAATCGCCAGGAGGCAAACAATCAACTTGAGTCGGAAATTCCCGGGCGGCAGGCTGCTCCCACCATGATTCGACTCGGCGCCCCGGTTTTCATCGAGAAGAACGCAAAGGCCGCAGCGGCCGGTGAGAACCACGGGGCGGGGGACCAGATCGACCCGGTCGTGATCGCCCGGGCCCACAAGGCCAAGGGTTTCCGGGCGGCCTACGCCCCGATTGTCGACCTGAAGGACGGCGAGCGGATCCGCGCGATCCGCAGCGCATTTGCAAAGGAGGATATCGTGATCGCAGAGGCCGGCTACTGGGAGAACCTGATCGACCTCGACCCGACCATGCGCGCGTTTCACCGGAAGAAGATGGTCGAGACGCTGGCCCTGGCCGAGGAACTCGGGGCCCGCTGCGCGGTGGATACCTTTGGCTCCTACTGTTATGGGCCGAACAACCTGAAGCACTCGCCGAAGAACTTCTCGGAGGAGGCCTTCGAGGAGGCGGTCTACCTGGCGCGGTACTTCATCGACGAGGTCAAGCCCAAGACCGCCCACTTCACCTACGAGATATTTCCCTTTGACGTCGTCGACTCCCCCTCGTCGATCGCCCGGCTCCTGAAAGCCGTGGACCGGAAGCAGTTCGGCGTCCACCTGGACCTCGCCAATCTCATGAATTGCCCGCGTGCCATCTGGAACGGCGCGGCGGTCATGGATGAGTGCATCAAGCTTTTCGCCGACCGGATCGTCACCTCGCACGGCAAGGACGTGAAGCTTCGGGAGCCGGCGATCAGCGTCATCATCGACGAGGTCATGCCGGGCACGGGCCACATGGACATTGGCGCCTTTGTCCGCGGGCTGCACCGGCTTCCCCAGGAGGTCCCCCTCATGCTCGAGCACCTCGGCAACGAGCAGGAGTACGACCAGGGGATCGCGCACTACCGAAAGGTCGCCCTGGCCGAGGGCATCGTCATCTGAGCGTGAACGCACCCCGTTTCGGCTGCCAGACCTACACCTGGCAGATGTCCTTTGAGAAGTACCGGGGCAGGATCGCGCACATCGTCTCGGTCGTGAAGGCCGCGGGGATGAGGGGGCTGGAACCGGAACTTTGCATGCTCGGGGATTTCGCCGCGGATCCGGCCCGGCTCCGCGGCCTGCTCGACGCGGAGGGCGTGGAGCTCGGCGCCCTGGCGATGGTCTGCGACTGGCTCCATCCCCGGGAAACCCCGGCGGAGGCCAAGCTCGCCGACGACACGATCGCCCTCCTGCGCACGCATTTTCCGGACTGCGTCCTCGCCCTCTGCCAGTCGGCCGGGCCCGACCGCTCCAACCTGGCCGGGCGCCAGGTGAACGCCCTGGCCTGCATCAACGCGGTCGGGAAGCGGGCGCGCGATGAGGGCATCACGCCGGCCTTTCACGCCAATTCCCCCCCGGGCTCGATTTTTCGCGTCGCCGACGACTACAAGGTCCTGCTCGACGGCCTGTCGTCCGGCGTGGTCGGACTGGCCCCCGACGCCGGGCACATCGCCAAGGGCGGCATGGATCCGGTCGCGATCTTCCGGGAGGCGGCCCCGCTCATCCGCCATGTGCACTTCAAGGACATGGACCGCTCGGGGAAATGGATCGAGATGGGCCGCGGCTGGATCGACTTTCCCGCCCTTGTCGGAATCCTCAGGAAAGCGGAATATCGCGGCTGGATCATGGTCGAGGACGAGTCCCCCCTCGCCGAGACCGACCCCGACGCCGCCACCCTCCTGAACGGGAAATACATCGCCGCCACCTTTCCATGAAAAAATACACAGTCGCCCAGGCCGGATGCGGCCGTCGCGGGGAAGTCCACCTCGACAGCTGGCTTGGCAATTCCGACCGCTTCACGGTCAAGGCCGTCTGCGACATCGACGTCGAGAAGGCCCGGCGGGTCGCCGCGGCCCGCAGCCTGGAGGTTGCCGTCTACGAGGACGCCGACCGGATGCTCGCCGAGGTGAAGCCCGACGTATTCTGCTTCTCCACCCTGCCCCACGTGCGGCTTTCGCTTGTGGAGCTGGCGGTGAAGCACAAGGTCCGGGCCCTCGTCTTCGAGAAGCCCATGGCCACCTCGCTGAGCGAGGCTTACCGGATCACCGAGCTCTGCCGGCAGCACGGAATCCTTGCGGTGGTCTCCCACCAGCAGAAGTACCTGACCTCTTTTGCCCAGCTCAAGGCGGTCCTCGACGCCGGCGGAGTCGGGGATATCCGCCGGATCGAAGCCAGCTGCCAGGGATGGCTTTCAGCGCAGGGAACCCACTTTGTGGATTACATTCTCTGGGCCGCCGGCGGGCGCCGCGCAAAGTGGGTCGTGGGCCACGTGCACGGACGGGAGCTCCTGTCGGACGATCACCCCTCGCCCAACTACGCGCTCGGCCAGATCGGGTTTGAGAACGGCGTCCGGGCCTTGATTCAGCTCGGGAGGCTGTCCCCGGCGCACATGCCCAAGGAGAACTTCTGGGCGGACAACCGGCTGACCGTCCATGGGACGCACGGGTATGTGTGGTGCGACTCGGACGGCCGATGGGGGGCATTCAACCGGTTGACCAAGGGCGAGCTGGTCCAGGTCCAGGGGGAGCCCTGGGCGATCCAGGAGCCCCGACTGCAAATCCTCTTTGTGCGCGACCTGGTCCACTGGCTGGACGACCCTGCCCGGGTGCACCCGTGCAACATCGACGTCACCTATCAGGGCTACGAGATCCTTGAGGGGATCTGCCTCAGCGCACTCGATCACCGCCGCGTCGACCTGCCCCTGGGCACGGGCCGCCACGACGACGTCCTCGAGCGGATGCGCCGGGAACTGCCCGAATGCCCCCCGCTTCCCCCCGTCGGGGGCTGAAAATGAGGATTCTCACCAAAAAAGAGGAGGTTCTTGCCCGGCTGGCGGAGGCCGCCAGGGCCCGTTCGCCGGTCTTCTGCCCCAACGGGGAGACCGTGGACGAAATCGAGGGCATCCTGGCCGCCGCCGACCTATTTCGCCGGAAACGCGGGCTCCAGACCCTCGCGGTCGGAATCGCGATCACCGGAACCTACCCGGACCATCCGCAGCTCAGGCGGATGGATTTTGACTCGGACCTGGGACCGGACGGCGCGGCGTTCACCCGCTCCGGAAATTCCATCGAGTCGCGCGCTTTCATCTGGCTGGACTGGCTGGCGGTCTACGGCAGCCGTCCCAACCTCTTCCCCGGCATCGAGGTCATCCCCGTCATGGACCACGGCTGGGTCCCGTCGGCCCCCGACCTCGCCCTCCTTGAAAATCCGGAGTTCCAGGATCGGATGGGCATCATGATGTTCGATGCCAGCGCCTGTCCGCTGGAGGAGAACACCGCCCGCACCGCGGAGTACGTGCGCGTTGCGGGGCGGCGGGTGGTCGTCGAGGCCTGCCCCGACAAGATTCCCTCGGCCAAGGATGTCCTTGAGGCCGGGCCCGGCTACACGGTTCTCACCGATCCGGCCGGGGCCGAGGCCTTTGTCCGCGCCACCGGTGTCGATCTCATTGTCCCCAGCCTCGGGACGGAGCACCGCGGCATTCCCGGGGAGACAATCCACTACCGGCGGCACCTCGCGCAGGACCTTGCCCGGCGGGTCGGCCCGATCCTCGCCCTGCACGGCACAACCAGCCTGGGGGACAAGATCACCGAGGTGGGCCGGGACGGCATCGTGAAGGTGAATTTCTACACGGGCATGGCCCGCTCCGCCAGCGAGGCGGTCCGGTCGCGCTGGAGCGCGGGATGCCCCGGCACGCTCAAGCTCGAGTTCGCCTCCGGAAGCTTCATCCACAACGTCCGCCGGCAGTCGGTGCGGGAGGAATGCCTGAAGATGCTGGAATTGCTCAATTGCAACCGGGATCGACTGTAGCCGGGATCGACTGTAGCCGGGGTCCCAGACCCCGGTGCTTGGGGTCCCATTTCCGAAAACCGGCCTCTGGGAGGCCGGCTACATCAAAAATTCTCCAGCAACCCAATGCTCCCCTTTGACCTGATCGCCGTCGGCCTAAACGCCGTGGACGTCGTGGTCCGGCTTCCGGACCGGGTGAACCCCGGCACGAAGCACCTCGTCGACGACCTGCTGATCCTGGGCGGCGGCCCCGTGGGCACAGGGAGCGCCGCGGTGGCCCTGCTGGGCTATTCCGCGGCCTTTGTGGCCCGGGTGGGCCGGAACACCCTCAGCGAGGTTTCGATCGACCAATTCAGGCGCTGCGGCGTCTCCACCGACCTCATGGTCCACGATGAGGCGTCGCGCCCGGCGATCGCCCTGGTCGAGATCGACCCGGCCACCGCCGCGAGGACTGTCTATGTGAATCTCGACGGCTACGGATACCTCCGACCCGGAGACATCCCCGTGGCGGCGATCCGGTCGGCCAAGGTCCTGATGGTCGACAGCTACGACCTGGACACGACGGAACGGGCCCTGCGGGCCGCCCAGGGAAGCGCTTGCCGGAGCCTCCTGGATTTTGAGGGCGGTGACACCGCGCGCCTGCGGACCCTGGTCGCCCTCGGCACCGATATCGTCCTTCCGCTGGAGTGCGGCCGCCAGCTGACCGGCCAAACGTCGCCCGATGCCGTCCTGAGAGCGCTCGCCACTCTCACGGCCGGCCAGGTCGTGGTAACGGATGGCGAAAACGGAAGCTGGGGCTGGGAAAACGGCGCCGCGGTCCACCAGCCCGCCCTTCCCGTGGCGCAGAAGGTCGATTCGACGGGATGCGGAGACGCCTACCATGCCGGCTATGCCGTCGGCCTCATCGAGGGCTGGCCCCTGCCCCTGCGGATGGAGTTTGGCACCCTGCTCGCCTCCCGCGTGATCACGAAGGTAGGGGGCCGAACCGCCCTGCCGACGCGGAAGGACCTGCCCGGGATGATGGCAGGCGTCTCAGAGGATCGCATAATCGCTCGCCTGCCCGCCACCCAGGGATAGAGGAGTCAGGGTCGCCGTAACCGTAATCCCGTTGGCGACGTTCGCCGAGGCGAAGGTTCCAGCAGTAACCGTCCCGGATAGGTTGACTGTGTCGCCGGCGTAAACCGTGCCGGCCAAGGTCGGGGTTCCTGTAATCGAATCAGTCGTCGTCTGGTCGTAGACCTTGTTGGTCGCCGAGAGCCCGCTGATCGTAAGCGGTGCCGGCGTAATGTTCGCCGAAAGCGGACTCGTCACCCCAGTGATCGCATAGTCGCTCGCCTGCCCGCCACCCAGGGATAGAGGAGTCAGGGTCGCCGTGACCGTAATCCCATTGGCGACGTTCGCCGAGGCGAAGGTGCCCGCCGTAACGGTGCCCGAAAGGTTGACCGTGTCGCCGGCGTAAACCGTGCCGGCCAGGGTCGGCGTGCCGGTGATGGTGTCAGCCGTCGTCTGGTTGTAGACCTTGTTGGTCGCCGAGAGTCCGCTGATCGTAAGCGGAGCCGGGTCAATTATGCCTATTGGGCCGCTGGCACTGCTCGATGTCAGAGAATAACCATAAACAGGAATCGGGTCTCCATTTGATGCCGAAACGATCGCAATTCCTGTCGCGGTAACGGTCTTGCCAGTCCCGACGGCGGAGGTGTCATACGTGCCGGAAGAGGGTGTGCTTAAGGTCACCGTATCGCCGTCGATCGCGCCGGATGCCGCGGTATAATTGCCTGCAACCAAGGTGGCTGCGGTGGTGCTGTCATATTGCTTTTCAACGACCCCGGTGAGGCCAGGCGTCACCTCCGGCGCGATGGTATAAAGAACCCCGTTGTCAGTAAGGTCGGCAGGTGTTGTCGTGCCAAAAGTGGCATTGTATTGCTTAAATCCCTTGTTCAACGAACCCAGCGTATCGAGCAGCGGACTTCCCGACCAGACCAGCCACCAACCACCGCCGCTTGTCACAGACAGGGCGCCACTCCCTTCGCTGTTGGTAAATGTGTTGGTTCCCCCTCCATCCACGACCTGAACTGCATCGCCGCTGCCAACGCCAGAAACCGCCGCCCCGGCACCGCTTGCCAACGTCAGGTTGTGGGATGTGTCGACGACAACGGTTCCCCCTGAGGAGGTGACACCGTAAAGCCCCAGAACTGAACCGACTGTCGGCGAAGGATTGTTGTAAAAACTGATATTCCCGGATCCCTTAATCGCAACCGTTCCCACAGAATTCGCCTGGGAAAGTGTCACGGTGGTACCCGACACCTTTAGATTGGTTGCGGTTACCGTACTTCCGCCCGTTTGGCTCACCGTGGAACCCGAAAGGAGCGCAAGATTTGTGACATTGCTGGGATTAATCGCAGCTGTGACCGATATGGCGCCGGATGCATTTCCAAGGGTGCCGTCGCTGCCGATAATCAGTGTGGTTGCAGTTACGTAGGGAAGCTGAGCGGTGGGCAGATTGAATCCCGCGGCGGTTCCTCCAAGAGTGATCGCAGTTCCTCCGGTCAAAGGCTGGAGCGTGGTCGTCTGACCGCTGTCGTTTATGAGGCCTGTGGTCGCGGCGAGTGCGATCGAATTGTCTATCAGGGTGACCGGGCCAGTGGCTGTCACATTGTTCGTGCCCCCAGTCGTGCCAATGGTGAGGGGGCTGCTGTCCGTAAGACTCACGGTTCCCGTATTCGCCGCCAGGGTGGATGCGCTGTTGCTGGGGTTGTTTAGCGTGTAGACGCCGCCCGATCCCAGGAGTTCGAGGTTGGCAGTGATCGGCGCGGTTTGGGAGACCGTGGATGTATCGTTAAGGGTCAGCGTGACACCGCTCACACCCGTGTCCCCCACAACGCCGATCGAAAGCGGCGTCGCGCCATTCAAAAGGCTGATGGTTCCCGACGGATTTCCCGCCGTACCCTGCCCCACCGAGCCCGCGAGAGTCGAAATATTGTTGGTTGCGCCACTTAAATCAAAGGTGAAGCTATCCCCAAATTCGGCACTCGAAACATCCAGATCCAGGTTGGTTGCGTTAACCGGCTGGGTTTGCGTCAACGAGGTCGCGAGCGGTGTTCCGAGCTCCGAGGCAAGCTTGACGAAGGAAATCCCAAGGGTCCCTGCCGTGATCCCGTTAACTGCGGATCCGCCCGGCGGAGTCAGCGATCCGATAACAAGCGACGTCGCCGCGTCCTGGTTCAGCGTGATGGTCCCTGAGCCAACATTGGCAGCGAGCGTCGAGATAAAGTTGGTCTCACCGTTGAGCAGGAACGTTCCGGAGGATCCCGATCCGTCCGTCAGAAGCAGGCCCGAACCCGCCTCGTTGTCGGTCGTCAGGCTGGCGCCTGAAACCTGCGTTACGGTTCCCGATGTGCTCAGTGTGAGTACACCAGCCCCGTCTCCAGTCCGCATGGAGATGGGCTGATTGAGGACGATCCCGCCGGATCCACCGTTCAGCGTAAGGCTATTGCTCACCCCGGTGAGTGCATCAGGCTCGTTCAGGCCGAAATTGAAGTTTGGGTCCAGCGGTGCATTGACCAGAATTGGGTTGGTGGTGTCCGACGGGCTTCCGATCACCAGGTTCATGCACGTCACATTGGAGCCAATCTGGGATGGATCCAACTGAAGGTAGCCGGCAGTCCCGCCTCCGATGTCGATGCCAATGCCAGGCGAAAAAGGCTGAAGCGTCACCGTGCCGGTCGGCGAAAGCACGGGCGCGTTTATTGTGATTGCATCAGCTTCCAAGGTAATCGGCGCCGAGGAGCCACCCAATTGCGCCACCTCACCAACCGTGACAGGAAGGTTGATGCTTCCTCCGGCCATATTGTCGATCAGGGTTATCGCCCCACCCGTCGAATAGAGGTCGCTGGTTCCTGCGACGGTGGTGACCGTGAGTGGGACCGAGTCCGTCACGCTGATGGCGCCCCCGGTGCTTCCAGCAAGGTCGGGGATCGCGTTGGACGAGTTGGTCAGGGAAAATGCCCCCGTGCCTGTTCCATTATTCGAAATCAGCAGGTTCGCGGAAATTGGCTGGGTCTGGGTCACGTCATAAGTCGAGGTCTCGGTCAGGCTCAAGGTGTTGGCGGTTACTCCGTTTGTCGTGCCGACGGTTCCGATCGACAAGGCCGCGCTGTTTTGGAACTGGATCGAGCCGGTGCCGCCAACATTGGCGGCGAGCAACCCAACGCTGCTCGTCACGCTGGAAAGATTGTAGTTTGCCCCGGAGCCAAGGAGCAGCAGCCCACCAGACCCCTGCGTGGTGAGCACTCCAGCGCCACCCTGCGTGGCGCCCACGGTCGAGTACAGCGTAAGATTGCCGCCCGACGGCATCGTGATCGGCTCATTGATCGTAATGCCGCCCGCGCCACCCACCAAACTCAGGTTGGTGATATTCTGCAGCGAGTCGGTCGCATTCGCGTCGAGCTTGGCGTTGGTGTCCACAAGCAGCGTCCCGGAGTCGTTGTAGCCGCCGATCTGGAGCGTCGGGGCGGTGATATCGCTCAGCGTGCCCGAGGTCAGTTTCAGGCCGGCGGTCGTGCCACCCACGTCTATCTCGTAGCTCGCCGTTTCCGGCTCCACCACGACAGTGCCCAGCGTCCCAACCGAGACGGATCCCGAACCCAGGGCCGGGTTCAGGTTGGATTGGAGGGTCAGCGTGGCCCCGGAGTTGGTGTCGGCAACCGTCGCCCCAGAATTGATCATAATCTGCCCTGCCGTCTGCAAAGTGAGGTTCGTCGCGGTTGAGGGAGCGGTCGTCGCCCCGGACGCCGTCAGGCTGCCTGTCGCGAATGACGATCCAAACTCTACCGTCCCGGCAGTGACCTGATTGATTTCCGCCTGGGTGAGCTGCAGGGCAGCCGCCGATGTCCCACCTGCTCCCACGAGGCCCATGGAGGTCGAGGCAGTCAACGGACCGAATGCGACAGTTCCATTTGTGCTTGTACCCGTGGAAAGAGTTCCCGTGATCATCGGGCTCGTGTCCGACTGAAGAACCAGGGTGGCGTTGGTATTGCTGTCGGTCACTGAATTGCCCGTCGTGACGCTGATCTGCCCGGCGGTCGCCAACCATAGCTGGCTCGCGATGGTGCCCGGAGTGGTCACGTTTCCGCTGACGGACATCGCCCCGGTAGCGGAACTGCCGCCGAACTCGAGCGTGCCCGCCGTGATATTATTGATGGTGGCCTGGGGAAGCTGGAGCGTTGCCGATGAACTGGACGCCGCACCCACCAGTGCCAGCGTATCCGCCACGTTGACCGGCGCCACATAAACGGTTCCCGCCGTGGCTGAGCCGGTCGAGACCGACCCGGCAATGTTCGGGCTGGTATCGGTCTGGAAAGTTATGCTTCCCCCGACATTTTCCATCACCAGTGAATTGCCGGAGGGAACGCTGATCTGGCCCGAGCCGCCCGTTTCCAGGGTTAAATTGCTGATGGTCGACGGGACAGTCAACGGGGCGCCCCCGACATTCAGGTTTCCCGTCTGGGCGCTGCTGCCGAGCTGGAAGGTTCCGGCGGTGATCTCATTCAGCTCGGTCTGGGAAACCTGTAGGGTACCGGAGCCACTGCCCAGGCCCATTGAGTCGGTCGTGGTGTTGGGCTGGATGATGACGGTCTCGTTGCTGGCCGTGATCGTGTCATTCAGGGCCACCGCATTCGCCTTCAGGTCGACCTCGCCGCCCGATGAAGAAAGGGCGCCGTTTGTCGAGGCAAGGGTGATTCCCGATGCGTTTGAATCATTGAGGATGATTCCGCCGGGGCCGCTCGCCGCCAGCCCGCTGATGGAGTTCACCGTAGTGATTGTGAGACCGCTGGAATCCTTTAGATCCACCGAGCCCGTGCTGCCCGAAAGGTTCGTAACGGCATTGCCGGAGTTCGTGAAAGTGTAGGATCCACCGGCGCCTCCAAGGTTGAGACCGGTGACCGAGATTGGCGCGCCGCCGTTGCCGGTGGCATTGTCAACGCTGCCAGTGTCCGTAATGTTGAGGGTGCCGGCCGTCACCCCGCTGGTCCCGTTGACCGTTCCTATCTCCAGCGCCGTGGCGCCGTTGGAAAGGCTGATGGTGCCCGATCCCACGCTGGCCGACAATGTGGATATCGCATTGGTTGCAGCCGCCAGGTTATAGGACTCATTAGTGCCCAGCAAATCAAGGCCCGAGGCTGTGATGCCGAATACGCCGCCGCGGCCGCCAACGGACCCGACTGAAAATGTACCCGTGGTATCAAGCACCAGTCCCCCGCCCGATTTCAGGGTTATCGGCTCTGCCACGTCGATTCCCCCGGACCCGCCGTTGAGGACAAGGTTTGTCACGTGCTCCAGGGAATCTCCGCTCGACGCGTCAAGGGCCGAACTTGAGTCCACGATGAGGGGGGTGGTCGTATCGCCGGTGCTTCCAATCACCAGGGTCGTGGCCGTGATGTCGTTCAACTCCCCGGCGGTAAGCTGGTAAAATCCGGGGTTCGAGAAGCCGATATCTATCCCGTTATTTCCCGTCACCGGCTGAAGGTACACCTCGCCGTTGCTGCCGGTCGCCTGCACGGCCGTTCCCACCCCAAACGAGACCCCGTCGCTCTGAAGGGTGACTGTCGCATTGTTGCCGGCCGTCGACACCGTCGTGCTGCCGGCTATCGTGATGCTGTGCCCCGCGCCCGTCGTCAACGTGATGTTCCCGCCCCCGGTGCCGGTCTGGGTGATGCTGGAATTGATCGAAATCGACGAGGCTGCGGTCAGCGTGAGCGACGTTCCGCTGGACCAGGTTACCGGGGAGCTCGCGTTGACCGTGATCGTTCCCGCGTTCCCGCCATCCGTTCCATTGTTCGTGGTAACGATGGTGACGTTCGACGAGCCGAGCTGGATTTGGAGATCCGTATTGAGGATGTTGGAGGTCGCCGAACCCGAACTCGGCGTATAGGTGTTCGACGCATCGGCGCCAAACCCGTCGAAACCGGTGGTTGCGGAGGTGCTGATGGTGACATTCGCCGGATCGAGCAGCAGGGTGCCCGCCGAGCCCTGGGGCGCCAGCAGGTCAACCGGGCCGGCAAAGTTCAGGACGCCGTGGCTGGAAACCTCGGCGAACCCGCCGTTCCCACCCAGGGACCCGCCGAGCGCGGAGATCGATCCCTGGAAATTTGTCTGCTGGTCGGACCAGACCACCACCGAGCCGCCGGTGCCCGATCCCCCGCCCTGCCCGCCGTTGGCGGAAATCCGCGCCCCCTGGGCGACTGTCGTCTGCTGGGCGGTTGCAATCGGAGTGGCCGAAAGATTCTCGGAAGCGACGCTTCCACCGTGGATATCGCCGCCGATCAGGACCGTGCCGCCGTTGGTGCCGCCATTGGCGGCGATGACCGCGCCGGCCTGGACGTTTACGCTTGAGCCGGTCACGACCACCTGGCCGCCCGCCGCGTTGGCGCTTGAGGCGCTGGCGTCAAGCGTGCCGCTGGTGCTCACCGGGCCATCCGCCGTAAGAAAGATGTGCCCGCCGACGTTCTGGACGTTCGAGGCCCGGACAACGCCGGTATTGTTGATCGCAAGCGCGTACAGGTTGCCGCCGGCTGCTGCCAGCTCGGCCTGCGCCGCGTTGATCGTCCCGGAATTGAGAACCGCCGCGCCGCTGCCGCCCGTTGTGACCGGCGCGGTCACGCGGACGTGCTCCGAGCCGTTCTGGGTCAGCGTCACTTCAGTGCCCGCCGCAAGCCCGACGGTGCCGTTGGCCGCCGTCAGCGATCCGGCGTTCTGGACCTGCTGCGCAACAAGGTAGATGTCGCCTTGCGAGGCGTTGATGCTGCCAAGGTTGACGACCGCGGCCGGCGACTGGCCGGAGAGCTGAAGGTCGCCGCCGGCCATGAACGAGGCGTTCGAGACATCGAGGGTTGAGGCGGCGAACCCGCCCGCGTTGATCGTCGCACCCTGGCCGACGACGACGCCGTTGGTGTTGATCAGAAAAACTTTTCCATTGGCCTGAAGCTGGCCGAGGAGGAGCGACGGGTTGGAACTGATGACGCGGTTCAGGATCGCCGACGCGGCCGAGGGCTGGATGAATTTCGTGAGCTCGCCGCTTCCGATCGAGAAGTCCTGCCAGTTGATGATCGCCTGGTTGGATCCCTGGGTCACGAGGACCGTGTTGCCGGCGCCACCGATGCTCGCCGAACCGCCGATCACCGTGCCGCCGCTCGGGTTTGCCCGAACCTCGGGAGAACACCCCAGGGCTATCGCGACGATGGCCATTCCCATCGCGATCCATGGCTTTAGCGGGGTGTGCAGGTTTGTTGTCAGGGAGCTGGAGCTGACGGAATGCTGGAACTGATTGGAAATAATTGTGTCCGTACTAGGGTAGGAACCCTAGGAGGGCTAGAAGGCCGGGTGATAATCGACAATAGGATTCATGCGTGGTGAGCAATTATACGTAGGAATAAGTCCTCAAGGCGCGGGGGAATGTGCCGACGCGGTTTTTGAGCAACGAAGCGGCTCCGAAATAATCCGAAGGGCCCAATCTCCGGGGTCTGGGACCCCGGCTACATTTCGGAGAGTCTGGTCGCCACACCGCCGTCCCGCCTCATGGGGGGACGGCATGAGGTGACCAATGAGCTCCACTAAGGCCGCTGCGGAGGCTCCTCGGATTCGGTCCCAGCGGTTTCGATGGCCGCGAGTTCACGTTGCCAAATAGCGATGAACATTCCGTTGGCGGAGAGTTCGTGGGGGAGGAGGAGGGATCGGGAGAGGGGCTTGAAGTCGGGATGGGCGAGGGCGAAGGCGTCGGCTACGGCGGTTGTCTCGGTGCGGGTCAGGGTGCAGACGGCGTAGACCAGTTTGCCGCCGGGTTTGACCGACTTGCTGACGTTCTTGAGGAGCGCGGCCTGGACGCCGGCGAGTTCGCGAACGTCGTCCTCGGATGTCGTCCATCGGGCGTGGGGGTTGCGCTGCCAGGTGCCAACGCCGCTGCAGGGGGCGTCCACCAAAACCCCGTCGTACTTGACGCCGTTCGGAAGCCGCGCCCCACCGTCCCAAAGCGCCGCACGGAAGTTGAAAAGTTTCGCGCGGGCGGCGCGGCGCTTGAGCGTGTCCAGCCGGCGGGGGTTGCGGTCGGTCGCCCAGACGACGCCCTTGTTCTTCATCAGGCCGGCCAGGTGGAGCGTCTTTCCGCCCTCACCCGCGCAGGCGTCCCACCAGGTCTCGCCCGGGTTTGGGGCGCAGGCGACGCCGACGATCTGCGAAGCCAGGTCCTGGATCTCGAAGGCGCCGGTTCGGAAGGCCGGGGTCTGGAAGAGGTCGCGCGTCCCTCGGTAGCGCAGCGCGTCCGGCGCTAGTTCGGTTTCCTCGCAGTCGCCGAGCTGTGCCGCGAGCTCCGCGCGGCTGCCGGGCCGGGCGCGAATCCACAGGGCGGGCTCCCGCTGGAGCTGCCGCAGGTATCCCGCGGGCACGTCGAACTCCTTGCGCAGCCAGTCCGGAACGGCGCGCGCCGCAAGGGCCTCCTCCTTGATCGATCCCTCGTCGGTATTGAACCGCTCCTGGAAGCCGACCGCATCCGCCAGCCGGCGCTGCGGGGAGGCGTTGCGGTCCAGCCACTGGAACCAGCGAAAGTAGGCGAACACGGCCGCGACGATCTCCCGCCGCTCCCGCCAGGACCCGTGACGGCGGCCCTCGAAGAAGTCCCGAAGCGCCACATCCGCCCGTTGTCCCTGCGCAACGGCCTCGAGCACGGAGGCGGCCTGGTTGAGCACGGCTTGGTTGGACATCGCTGAGGCATATGGGACAACGCGGGCCGCGGGAAGGAGAAAGGCCGGGATCTCGGAGTCCGGGGTCAGGGACCCCGGCTACATTTCGGAAATCAACCTTCGAGCTGCCGCTGGGTCCAGGGGTTGAGGATCGGGTCGCGCTCGGCGCGCATCCAGGCGAGCAATTGCAGGCGGAGCCGGGTGAGGGGGCCGGCGGCGGCGGGATCGGCCGCCCGGTTCCGGAGCTCCCCGGGGTCGGTTTCCAGGTCGTAGAGTTCGTCCTCGACCGTCGCGTTCCAGACGTACTTCCATCGGTGGTCCCGGATCATCCGCTGGGTGAAGAGCCCGAGCTGGTTGCCGAAGTAGGTTGAAACCACGCTGTCCCGGGCGGGCCCGGCGCCGCCGCGGAGGGCCGGCGCGAGGCTCTCGCCGGTGTAGGTGGCGGGGGCGCCCAATCCCGCAAGGTCAAGGAATGTCCGCGCCAGGTCCAGCCCGGTTGAGACAAAGCCGTCGCACACCCGTCCGGCCGGCACCTGTGCGGGGCAGCGGGCGACCAGCGGCACCCGGACAACGTCGTCGTACATGATGTAGTGCTTGTCCATCATCCCGTGGGATCCGCACATGTCGCCGTGGTCGGCGGTGTAGATGACCATCGTGTCGTCGGCGCGGCCGAGCTCGTCGAGGACCGCGAGGATCCGGCCGACCTGGGTGTCGAGGAGCGTTATCTCCCCGAGGTAGCGCTGGACGATCGGCAGCCACTGCTCCCAGGTCCACCCCTCGACGCCCCAGGTCTGCTGCTGCTTTCGCTGGATATAGGGCTTCCCTTCAAGCGAATCCGCGAACCCGGGCCAGGGGGGAATCTGCGACCGGGGGTAGAGCGTGTCGTAGGGCGGCGGGACCCGGTTGGGCAGATGCGGCTCGCTCGGGTCCCATCGGATGAAGAAAGGCTGCTCCCCCGAAGCCGCCCTCCTGAGAGACTCAATTGTTCGCTCGGCGCCCCAGCCGAGCCGACTCTGAACCCCTGTAATATATGGGTCAGTCTCCCCAAACCAGCCGTTTGAGTCCGGCCGTGGGGGAAGTCCCTGCGCATTCCGCCATCCGTCGTATTCCGCCTCGTCGATCCATGTGCTGAAACCATACGAGAGCGGCGAACGGACCGCGTTTGTATGCCACTTTCCAATGTAACCCAGATTGTAGCCCGCGCCCTGGAGGAGTTCACTGAACGAAACCAGGTCGGCCCGGGCGCCCCGAGGGGCCTCCGTGTCGTAGTTGCAGATCGCCAGGTGCTGGTGGGGCCAGCACCCATAGAGAAGGCAATTGCGGGCGGGGGTGCAAAGCGGGACGGGGGTGAAGGCGTGGGTGAAGCGGATCCCCTCGCGGGCCAGCCGGTCGATATGCGGCGTCCGCAGGAAGGGGTGCCCGTTGGCCCCAAGGCAGTCGTACCGGTGCTGATCGGAGTGGATCAGCAGGATGTTCGTCGGTTTCAACGCGGACCGGTTCCCTGGTTGAAATCCTTCACGCTGGTCCCCCGGTAGAGGATCCGCGCGTTGCGCTCCGCAATGTCGCGATGGAGCGCGACAAAGGCCGGTTCTAGGTCTGCCGCGGGCCGCGGTTCGTGCTCAAAGTTACCGAAGGTATCAGCGCCGGCGACCAGGGTCGCGGAATCCCGCTCGCCCGCCTCCTGCCTGACCGACGTCGGAATGTAGCGGGCGGCAAAGCCAATCCGCCGCCGCGGGGAGGGATTCGGAGCCGAACCGTGGACCAGCAGCACGTGGTGAAGGGACATTTCGCCGGGCTTCAGCTCGAGCATGACCGCCTTGCCCGCGTCGACCTCGACGGCGATCTCCTGGCCCCGGGAGAGCATGTTGTCCTTGGAGAAGGTGTCCTTGTGCGGGATCTGGCTGAGGAGGTGGGTCCCGGGAATCACCTCCATCGCGCCGTTGTCACGGGTTGATTCGGAAAGCGCCACCCAAGCCGTCGCCACATCGGGCCGGTTCAGCCCCCAATAGGTCGAGTCCTGGTGCCAGGAAACAAAGGAGGTCGTGCGCGGTTCCTTCACAAAAAAGGTCGAGGACCAGCAGAGGATATCCGGGCCGTAGAGATCCTCCATTGCGCCGACGATGACAGGGTGATGGATCAGGTCGGCCAGCCAGGTGAAGAGAAGGTGCGACTTGTGCCTCATGTCGCCCTTGAGTGTCCCGTTCGCCGCCTCGAAGGCCTCCATTTTCGCGCGTAGGGCACCAGCCTCGTCTTCCGACATGACCCGGATCGGGCAAACGTAACCGAGCGTGCGAAATTGCTCAACCTGGGCGGCGGTGAGGACCTTGGGCATGGGGTTGCGCGAATCCGTAGATAATTTGGCGGCCATTCGCAATCCGCTAGTGTCGGCAATCAAATCTTGAGGTGGAGCGCGATCTCCGAGCGCGCTG
>CAITEC010000113.1 GCA_903891325.1 uncultured Opitutaceae bacterium | reverse complement strand
CGCCTCGGCCAGGTGCCATGCATGGGCAGGCGCGTGAACTCCGCCAGGGCCGGAAGGCAGCAACGGCAACGACGTTCTCCCAGTGCCGTGGAGTGCCTGGCCACCTTTTTTTTTCTGAAACCTGAAATCTGAGACCTGAGACCTGAATGTCGTACCAAGTCATCGCACGCAAATGGCGACCGCAGTCGTTCGATGACGTCGTAGGCCAGGAGCATGTGGTGCGGACCCTCAGGAACTCGATCCAGCGCAACCGCGTCGGCCACGCCTACCTGCTGATCGGCCCCCGGGGAACGGGGAAGACCTCGATCGCCCGGATCTTCGCCAAGGCGCTCAACTGCACCGACGGCCCCCGGGCGGATTTTTCCCTGGATGATCCCGCCGTCCGTGCCATCGGCGAGGGATCGCACCTCGACGTGATCGAGATCGACGGGGCGTCGAACAACGGCGTTGAGCAGGTGCGCGAGCTGCGGGAAACCGTCCAGTACGCGCCCGCGCAGGGGAAGTTCAAGATCTACATCATCGACGAGGTGCACATGCTCACCCCGCAGGCGTTCAACGCGCTGCTGAAGACCCTGGAGGAGCCGCCGGCCCACGTTAAGTTCATCTTCGCCACGACCGACGTCCAGAAGCTGCTCCCGACCATCCTTTCGCGCTGCCAGCGCTTCGACCTCAAGCCGATCCCCGCCGCGGCGATCGTCGAGCGGCTCCGGAAGATCGCGCGCGAGGAGAAGATCGAGATCGAGGACGCGGCGCTGGCGAGCATTGCCCGGCTGGCCGACGGCGGCCTGCGCGACGCGCAGTCGATCCTCGACCAGATGATCTCCTTTTGCGGCGGAAAGATCGCCGAGGTGGACCTGCTCGACGTCTACGGGCTGGTCGCCGCCGGGAAGGTCGCCGAACTGGCCGCCGCGGTCGCCGCCGGCGACCACAAGGCGATCATGGCGATCGTCGACGCCTGCGATGCGGCGGGGCGGGACCTGGTCAGGCTCCTGGCCGACCTGCAGGCGCTGGTGCGCGAGGCCCTGGTCGATGCGATCGCCCAGGGCGGCCGCAGCGACCTGCTGGGGCGGGGGGCCGCCGGCGCGGCGGTCGCCGCCCTGACGACCGAGCAGCTCACGCGGATGCTCGACAGCCTCCGGGAGGGCGAGGGCGGTGTCATGCACGGGCTGGGCGAGAAGGTCAATTTCGAGGTCGCGCTGCTCAAGGCCGTCGAGGCGAGCCGAGCCCGCTCCATCGACAGCCTGATCCGCGAGCTGGCGGCGCTGGGCGACGAGGCGGCCGCCGCGTCGGCCCCGGAGGGCGACGAAAAAAAAAAGACCTGATGGCTGAGCTGGAGCGCCGCCTTGCCGCGGCGCCCGAGCCGGTCCGGGCCGAAGCGCCCGCGGTCCCCGCCTCCGCTTTCCCCGAGGAGTCCGGCCCGCCCCCGCCCGGCGATGCGGAGGAGGCCGCGTTCCTGGCCGAGGGGGGTTCCCGCGGAGGCGACATCATGCCGCTGGATCCCCCGCCCGCCGGGGATGCGGGCGCGCCGATCGCGCCCGAGGCGCCCCTGCCGTCCCTGGACGGGCTGGTCGCGCGGATTCCCGCGGACGTTCGGGCGACCCTCGACGAGCTCTTCCGCGCCCGCTTCAGCGACGTCCGCCGCGCGCGTGAAAAGGATCTGAAGGCGTCAATTTAATTGCCGAAAGGCGGGGCGTGGCCTCCGGGCGCGCTGGTTCGGAACTTTGCCCGCCCAGCGCGCTCGGAGATCGCGCTCCACCCCCGAAATTATTTCAGGAGCATTTCCTTCACGGACTTGCCGGCCGGTATCATCGGCAGCACGTGCTCCGTGTAGGGCACGATCACATCGAGCACGTAGGGCCCGTCGTGGTCGAGCATCTCCTGGATCGCCGGGCGAAGGTCGGCCTTCCGCAGCACCCGGCGCCCCTTGACGCCGAATCCCTCCGCGATCTTGACGAAGTCAGGGTAAAGCGCGTCGGGATTGTCGGGGCTCCCGACATTTGTCTCGTCGCCGAGGATCGTGTTCCCGCGGACGCTGCCGTAGAACCGGTCCTCCCACTGGACCACCATCCCCAGGTGCTGGTTGTTCAGGATCATCGCCTTCGCGGCGATCTTCTCGATTCGCGCGGTGGCCAGCTCCTGGATGTTCATCATGAACGATCCGTCGCCGTCGATGTCGATCACCTGCTTGTGCGGGCAGGCCACCTTCGCGCCGAGGGCGGCCGGGTAGCCGAATCCCATGGCGCCCAGGCCGAGCGAGCTGATGAAGCGCCGGGGCTCGTTGAAGCGGTAGAACTGCGCGGCCCACATCTGGTGCTGCCCCACGCCCGTGGTGATGATGGCGTCGCCCTTTGTGAGCTCGTAGAGCGCCTTGACGGCCTCCTGCGGCTGGATGTGCCGGCTCTCGTCGTAGCGGAAGGGGTTGTCCCGGCGCCAGGCCGCGATCTGGGAATGCCAGCGCCGGGTGTCCGGCGGCGTGAACCCGCGCTTGGCCATGAGCCGGTTGAGCCGCCCCAGGGCGTACTTCACGTCGCTGAGGACTGCCATGTGGGCCCGCTTGTTCTTGTTGTGCTCCGACGCGTCGAGGTCGACATGCACGATCGTCGCGTGGGTGGCGAACTGGGCGGTGTTCCCGGTGATCCGGTCGTCGAAGCGGGCGCCCAGGCAGAGCAGGAGGTCGGTCTCGTCCACCGCCCAGTTGCCATAGGCGGTCCCGTGCATCCCGAACCACTGCATGGACAGCGGGTGGGACTCCGGAAAGGCGCCCACGCCCATCAGGGTGGTGGCGACCGGGATGTTCGTCTTCTCGGCGAACGCCCTGAGCTCGCGGTGGCCCTCGGAGGAAATGATCCCGCCGCCGGCGTAGATCACCGGCTTTTTCGCCTTCGAGATAAGGGCGATGATCTCCTCCAGCTGCGCGTCGGGGGCGCGGAGGTCCTGCTTGGCGGTCGGGTTGCGAAACTCGACACTCGCCGGAAACACCGGCGTGAAGCGGGCCTGCTGCACGTTCTTGGGCAGGTCGATGATGACCGGGCCGGGCCGGCCGCTGCGCGCCAGGTGGAAGGCCTCCTTGAAGACGCGCGGCAGCTCGTGGATGTCCATCACGAGGTAGGAGTGCTTCACGATCGGCAGCGTCATGCCGAAGAAGTCGGTTTCCTGGAACGCCATCTTCCCGATGTACTCGGCGCGGACCTGGCCGGTGACGGCGATCAGGGGCACGGAATCCATGTAGGCGTCCGCGATCGCGGAAACGAGATTGGTGGCGCCCGGGCCGCTGGTGGCCATGCACACGCCCACCTTCCCGGTGGCCCGCGAGTAGGCCTCGGCCGCAAAGGAGCCGCCCTGCTCATGGCGGGGCAGGATCACCCGGATCTTGTCGGTCCGGGCCAGGGATTGGTGCAGTTCCTGGGACGCCCCGCCGGGATAGGCGAAGATGACGTCCACCCCCTCCCGGATCATGCATTCAACCGCCGCGTCGGCTCCGTTCATTTCGCGGCCGATCTCGGCCTTGGCGAAAGACGCAGTGCGGACTGTACGTTTGGCGGGTTTCATGGCGGGGGGGACAAAAGTGGTTTATTCAGACGGTTACGGGGCGGCAAGGCAAGTCTGGGCAGGACGGCTGGCCGGGGCGTCGTTTTCGCTTTCCGCGCCGGTCTTTTTGGTCAGCTTGGGTCCGTGCTGAAGCTCCTCTTTGTCGGCGATATTGTCGGTCGGCCGGGCCGTGAATTCGTGGCCGAGCGGCTGGGCAAGCTGCGGCACCAGCACTCCATCGACTTTGTCATCGCCAACGCCGAAAATGTCGCCGCCGGCGCCGGGATCACCGGGTCGTTGGCCAAATCATTGCTGGAAAGTGGAATAGATGCGATAACCCTGGGCGATCACGTCTGGGACCAGCGCGGATGGGAGGGCGAGATATCCCAGGTCGACCGGGTGTGCCGGCCGGCGAACCTGCCCGCGTCCTGCCCGGGATGGGATCACCTGATCATCGAGGCCCGGGGGTTCCGCCTCGCGGTTTTCACCGTCCTGGGACGCCAGTACATGAATTTGAAGGCGGAATGCCCGTTTTTGTGCGCCGACCGCATGATCGACAAGCTCAAGGCCCAGGCGGACGCGATCATCGTCGAAATTCACGCGGAGGCCACATCGGAGAAGCAGGCCATGGGTTGGTACCTCGACGGCCGTGTGACGGCGGTCCTGGGCACCCATACGCACGTCCCGACGGCTGACGCGTGCATCCTGCCGAAGGGCACGGCCTTCATGTGCGACCTGGGCATGACCGGCTCCTATGCCAGCGTCCTGGGGCGGGAGATCGCGCCGGTCGTCGCCAAGTTTTTGGATGGGATGCCGCGCCGCTTTGAGGTTGCCACCGGGGATGTGCGCCTTTCCGGCGCATTGATCGAGATCGGGGCCGGGATGGCCAAGGCGGAGAAGATCGAATTGCTCACCGTAAGGGCCTGACGCGGGCCAAGCCGCCGTACTTGACCGGACGCGGTCTCCTGCCCCACACTTGCCCGGTAATACCACCTGAATGGAAACATTCCTCATCGACGTGCCGATGCCCTCCATGGGCGCCACCGTTCACGAACTCACGGTCATCAGCCTTAGGATCCAGCCGGGCGCCCGAGTGACGAAGGGCCAGAAAGTCGCTGAGCTGGAAAGTGATAAGTCAGTTTTTGAATTCGAGTGCCCCTGCGATGGCACCGTCCGGGCCCTGCGGGTGGCACCCGGCGATGTGAAGCCTTCCGGCTCGGTCCTCTTCCAGTTGGAAACCTCCGACGCGAGCCTCAGGCACCTGGAGTCCAAGGGGGGGGCGGCCGCCCCGCAACCGGGCGCGCCTGCGCCGAAGGCCGAGGCGGCCCGGGCCATCTGGACCCCCCGGGCGATCAAGCTCGCCCAGGAGGCGGGCCTGGACCCTGCAAAGATCAACGATATCGAGGCCACCGGGCCCGGCGGGCGGGTTTCCGGCGACGACTTCACCCAATACCTTGCGCGAAAGAAAAACGCATAATGAAGAGCGTTCCTGCCGACACTGTTTGCATTGCCGGGGTGGGATACGCCGTACCTGGGAATATTCGCGCCAATAGCGAGATACTGAAGGCCTTTCCCTATCGGACCGAGGCGGAGATCGTCCGGCTGGTCGGCGTCAGGGAACGCCGGTATGCCAGCGACGGCGAGACGGCGACCTCGCTTGCCGCCACCGCCACGCGGCAGGCGATCGCCCAGGCCGGGGTCCCTCTCGACTCGATCGACGGGATCATCATGGCGACCCTGATTCCCGACCAGCCGGTGCCGGCGATGGCGAGCGCGCTCGCCCGGGAACTGGGGATACCGCGCGTCCTCGCCTTCGACCTGAACGCGGCCTGCTCGGGCTGGCTTTACGCCCTTGAGGTCGGCCGATGCCTCATTCGCGCCGGGTCCGCGCGAAACCTGATCGTCGTCACCGCCGAGCTCCTTTCCCGGATCACCAACCCCCAGGACCACGACACCGCCTTCCTCTTTGGCGACGGGGCCGGCGCGGCCATCCTGACCGACGGCGTCGGGGGCCACCGGCTCCACCGCATCGGCCTGGCCGGCGACGCCTCCCAGTTCGAGGCGATCCAGAGGCTTGGCGGCGGCGCCCGGATGCCCGTTCCCAATCCGGCGGGCGGGGACCTCGACGAGTTCTTCCTGAAGATGAACGGCGTAGCGGTCTTCAAGCACGCCGTGATCGGGTTCGCCGAGCAGATCAAGCAGACGCTGGCCCGCGAGGAACTCCAGCCGGAGGATGTCGCCTGGATCGTGCCGCACCAGGCCAACGAGCGCATCCTCAAGGCGGTGAGCCGCCGCGTCGGGATTCCCTACGAGAAATTCGTCATGACAATCGCCCAGTATGGCAACACGAGCGCGGCGAGCGTCTCGATCGCGCTGGGCTGGGCGGCCGAGGAGGGGATATTCAACCCCGGCGAAAAGATCATCTTCTGCACGGTCGGCGCCGGGATGACCTTCGCCGGCGGGCTGCTCGTCTGGTGAGGGCCCGGAAGTTCGGATTTTAACAGGAAGGTCGGGAAGGAACGGGAAGGTTCGATCGCACGGACTTCACGTCCAATCAGTTTCTTTCCGATCTGGCCTTCCCGAACTTCCCGAGCTTCCTGTTCAAATCATCGCTCGTGAATACTAGGCGGTCGATCCGGACTGGAGCTCGTAGCTGAGCACGCTCAGCGCGTACACGGCGGCCGTCTCGCAGCGCAGGACAAGCGGGCCGAGGGTGATCGGCTCGAATCCGCAGCTTCCGGCCATGCTCAATTCCGCCGGCGTGAAGTCCCCCTCCGGGCCGATCAGCCAGAGCGCCGTGCGCGGCGGGCGCCCCTGGGCGGCCTTGAACGCGGCAAGGACGTCCTTCAGCGACTTTGCGCCGGGCTGGAGGCTGGCGATCAGCTTCAGGTCGAAGCCGGCGGCCGCCGGCAGGAAGGCGGCGACGCCCTGCACGGGGAGTATCTCGGGAAGCCAGGGATTGCCGCACTGCTTGGCGGCCTCGAGCGAGGCGGTCTGCCACTTCTCGATCTTCCTCCCCGAGCGGTCCTCGTCGAGGTGGACCTGGGTCCGCTCGCTCTCCAGCGGCACAATCCGGGCCGCCCCCAGCTCGGTCGCCTTGCGGACGATCGCGTCCATCGCCCCGGACTTGGGCAGGGCCTGGCCGAGCGTGATTGCGCAGGGCAGCGGTCTGGCCTTCTGGGTGAAGCGAACGCGCAGGCGCGCGGCGCGCTTGTCGGCATCGATGAGCGTCGCGATCCACTCGGTTCCGCGGCCGTCAAAGGCGGTGACGGTGTCGCCGGCCCGCGCGCGGTTCACCGCGACGAGATGGTGCGACTCCTCCGGCGACAGCGCCATCTCGGCGGGATCGGTGGTCGCCGGCCGGCAGAAGGCGCGGAAGTCGGGCATCGGTGGGAAACCGTTGTCGGCGATTTGCCGCCGGTCTTAAAGCACAATCCCCCCGGATGCGACGCTGAGTTTGCCCGAAGTCGGGGTCGAACCGACACTCTTTTTTAGGGAACCGGATTTTGAGTCCGGCGCGTCTGCCAATTCCGCCATTCGGGCCCGTTCAGGCGAAAAGCTAGGCGAGCGCACCCGTGTGTAAACGCTATTTCAAGCGGGGCAACCCGCTCACCCAACCCGGATCGGCAGCACCACAAACGGCAGGTTCGCCAGGAAAAAACGCCGCTGCAGCGAGAAAGCCGTGTGGTTGTGCAGCCAGCGCGTGAGCCGCGTCTCGTTCGTGAAGAGGAGCTGGCCGGCGAAGAAGATCTTGTTGGGGTAGCGCTCGTCGGCCTGCTCGGCCAGCCGCATCACCTCGCCCATGACGTCGGTGCTCACTGAGGTCAGCGCGATGGAGCCGAACCCGTGGGCCCGCGCCCAGGCGACATATTTCGCCGCGCCCTCCTCGGTGTGGACCCGGAGGGCCTCGATGTCGGACGCACCCTTGAAGTTGCCCGCGTCGACCGCTCCCACGTGGATGAAGATGAAGTTGCGGAAGGTGTCCCCGAACATCCGGGGCACCTGAAGGACGGTGTGCAGGCCGAGCCCGTTGTATCCGTTCACGAGCACGATGGCCGTCCGCCCCGCCGGGTCCGGCTCCAGCGACAGCGCGCTCCCCCGGGCGACCGAGTTCTCGGCGGCCTCGACGATCAGGTCGAGCCGGCCGAGCTGATCGGTCACGCTCCGGTAGTGGCGCTTGATCCCGAAGGCGCCGACGACCAGGACGCCGGTCAGGACGAGCGTCACCCAGCCGCCCTCGAAGAACTTCTCGATCGTGAGCGAGACGAGGATGAAGAGGGTCAGGCAGAGGCCGAACCCGTTGATCGCCAGCTTGCGCACCCAGCCCCGCTCCGTGGCCCGCTCCTGCCACCAGTGGACGACCATGCCCAGTTGGGAAAGCGAGAAGGTGATGAAGACGTTGATGCTGTAGAGAACCACCAGCAGGTCGACCGACCCCCGGGTGACCGCCATCATGATGAAGGCGGTGATGCCCATCACGACGACACCGTTCTGGGTGACGAAGCGGTCGCTGAGATTGGCGAAGCGGGTGGGGAACCAGCGGTCTAGCGCCATGTTCGACATGACCCGGGGGCCGTCGAGAAACCCGGTCTGGGCGGCGATGATGAGAAGCGCGGCCTCGGAAAAAAGCGTGATCCAGACAAAAATTCCCCCCGTGCCAAACCGCACCGAGAACAGGCTGAAGGCCGGCCAGTGGCTGGTGATCTTCTCGCACAGGACCGCGTTGAGCGTCTTCCCGTCCACGGGGGCCACCGCGTAGAGGATGTAGGCGACGAGCAGCCCGACGACGGTCACCGCCAGGGACGTGCCCATGTAGGCCATGGTGCGCCGGCCCGTGCGGACCCGCGGTTCGCGCAGGATCGGCAGGCCGTTGCTGACCGCCTCGATCCCCGTGTAGGTGCCCGCGCCCATGCTGTAGGACTTGAGCAGGAGGGCCAGGAGCCCGAACCACCCGATCTGGGAGCTGACCGCGTGCACCTCATGCGTGGTGGCCACCATCATGCTTCCGAGGACGGAGGCATGCGTGCTGATCGCGTAGATGATCACCAAGGCGTGCGTGACCACGAAAACCCCGAAGATCGGCACCCACACCAGGACGGACTCCTTGACCCCCCTCAGGTTCAGCACCGTCAGCCCGACCACGCCGACCAGCGAGAAGGCGATCTTGGCCCCTTGCCAGGTCTCGGGCAGGAGGCTGAAGAGGGCGTCGGCCCCGCTGGCCACCGAGATGGTGACCGTCAGGACGTAGTCCACGAGCAGGGCGCAGCCCGACACGACCCCGGTGGCCGGCGAGAGCAGCTTGCTCGCCACCAGGTAGCCGCCGCCGCCGGAGGGGAAAAGCGAGATGATCTGCGAGTAGCTCGCGCAGATCGCGACGATCGTGATCACGCAGGCCAGGGCCACGAAGAGGCTGAGGTGCGTGAAGCCGCCCAGGGCCTTGAAGGTCTCCTCGGGGCCGTAGCAGGAGGACGAAAGGCCGTCGGCACCCAGGCCCACCCACGCAAAGAGCGCGATCAGCGAGACCTTGTGGAAAAGGTTCTTCTCGCCGAGTGAGCGCGCGGGCCCGATGAGGAGCGTCTTGAACAGCGGCGGTTTGTCCTTCTTGTCCATATTCGGTTACAAATAGGCCCGGACGATGGCGTCGCCGCGGGGTGCGGCAAGCATCTCAATGATTAAAAAAACGTAAAGATTTCCGGGGGTGCGGGGGGCCATCCCGCCCGGTAAGCAAGCGTCATTCCATAAACGGGACGCCGCGGCGTTTACAGTGTGTTTATCCGTTCCGGGCTAGGGCCGGGGCGGGGGCAGCGCAAGCGTCCGCAGGCGCCAGCCGGTCGAAAAGAAGAAGGTCCGGCCGATCCACGGTCCCGGGATGTCGATGGCGTCGCCCGCCGGCGCCCGCCATACCACCTCGGTTTCGCAGGTGCCCGGCTTCAGGCGATAGAGCGCGGTTTTTGTGACGCCATAGATGCCGTCCGGACCCCGGAAAAGCGTGTATTGGGACTGTTCGCAGACCTCGCCAAGCGCGGGCGGCAGCGGGGCGTCCGCGACGACCCTGCGGGTCGCCGGATCAAGCAGCGAGAGTCGGGGAGGGGAGACGGGCGCGCCCAGGAGGTTCGCGGGGTAGCGGGTGTTCCCGGACAGGGCGTAGACACGGCCGTCGTCGCAGCGCGCCATGGCGATCACGTCGCGCAGATCCGCCAGCCCGAAGTTCCCCGAGTAGACCGGCTCGTCGTTCGCCGGATCCCAGAGGACAAAGGCGCCGTGCATGGCCTTGGGCCGGGTCCCGGTGCCGCCCTCCGCCGTGATTCCCAGGAGAAGCTGCCGCAGGTCCGGGAGCCACAGCATCGAGTAGGGGAAGCAGTCCCGGACGACATTGCGGTGGCTGCCGTGCGCCAGGGTGCGGGGATCGAGCCAGTCAAGCGTGCCCCCCCAGCGCCCGTAATTGGGCGCGGCCCCGATCCACATCCGCTCGGGGACCGCCGCGCCGGCCCGCGTGATCAACGGGGGGACGATGACCATCGCGATCGGCCGGGTGCTGACATCCTCCAGGCGACCCACATCGCGCGGATTCGCGCCGACCGCGGTCCCGTAGTGATAGGGTTTCCGCGGATCGTAGAGCGAAATATGCGAGCCGGGGTAGGAGGCGAGCGCCATCATGCCGTCGCTGAAGTTGCCCATGGAGTAGGTCTCGCCCAGCGACTCGCTGCAGCGCGCGAGGTTGACCATGCCGCTTCCGTCCGGCGCGCAGCGGAAGAAGTGCTCGGGCAGGAAGCTCGACCCGTAGATCAGCCCGTCGGGCCCGCGGTGGATCAGAAAAATGTTCGTCCCGTCGCCCCGCCAGTCGAGGTCCAGCGTGCGGTCGGGGACTGCGGAGCTGGTGCTCTTGATGAGGACCGTCCGGAAGATCCCGGCGCCCTCGTCGCCGTCGGCCCAGCCCGCGATCAGCCCGCCGGGCATCGGCAGGACCTCCTGGTAGCCGTGCTTGAACGTGGCGTCCGTCCCGGGCATCTGCGCGGGGAGGTAGCCGACCGGTTCGGCCCTGCCCCCGCGAATCCGGAATTTTCCGGCGTAGGAGTCGAGGTAGAGAAAGCCGTCCTGCCCCTTGAAGAACTGGATGTGCTGGCCTTCGACCTCGGGTGAGACGACGGGTCCGACGGTCCGGTGGGCGCCGGTCGCCGGGTCGAAGACGACGATGTGCGGGTGGACGGCGTTCGTGGCGGCCGCGATTGTCCCGTCGGCGCCGCAGAGGGGGTAGAGGTACTGGTCCTGGTCGTCCATCGGGCCGAACCGGGTGATGCGGCCGGTCGCCGGGTTGAAGCGCGACAGCGTGGCGTTGGGATAGGCGCCGATCCAGATGCCGCCGTCCGGGGCCTCGTCGATCCCCGTCGGGAAAGTCATGTGCTCGCCGTCGATGGCGCCAAGGTCCTCGAGCCGGCGTTCCGGGTGCGCGGGGTCGTAGCGCAGGAGATGGCCGTCCGTGTGCGGACCAACGTAGAGGATCCCGGTCTGGGGGCTGCGGAACGAAGCGGTCGGATACTGGTCGGCCTTCGACGGCGCGTTGAACTGGCGGCAGTGGCCGGTGGCCAGGTCGATATCCAGGACAAAGAGACCGCCGTTGTTCTGGCCCATGGAGGCGAGCAGCGACGCCTTCCCGTCCGGCCCGCGGCCCGGGTGGAGCCTCACCCAGCTCACCGCCCTCACCGGCACCCCCAGCTCCCGGACCACCGGCTGCTCCGCCGCGATCAGCGGAACCGCGATGAAAAAAAGTGCCGCGCGGAGTATGCCCATTCGGCAAATCGTTCTGCCGCCCCGCCGCTCACGCAATCTTCAAGTGGCGCCTTGCGCCGCCTTGCGCTTTCCGTTGTAGCCGGGGTCCCAGACCCCGGCCCGGCCCTAAAAGGGCCGGGGTTTGAAGATAGGACCCCAAGCCCCGGGGTCTGGGACCCCGGCTACAATTCCGCGGCCGCACGGGACGCTCCGGGTTCGAGGGATCGACTCAGGTTTCAGGTCTCAGGTCTCAGGTTTCTGCGCGCCGCCGCGGCGCCCCCGCCTTGACACCCCCCTCCCCCCGGGGGTATTCCCCTCGCTCTGTATGGAAGGTGCCCTCGACCAGCCCGTGCTCGTCCTGAACCGCCTGTGGCAGGCGGTGAACGTCATTGGCGCGCGGCGGGCCTTCGGGCTCCTGGCCCGGGAGCACGCGCAGGTCGTCCACAATCACGAGGACGACTTCCGCACCTTCTCGATGATGGATTGGATCGACTTCTCGGCGTCCAATCCGCCCGTCGCCGAGACCGAGACCGTCCGCACGCCCAGCCGCACGATCCGGCTTCCCCGCGTGATCCTGCTGACTTTCTTCGACAAGCTGCCCTGCAAGGAGCTGAAGCTCACGCGCAACAATGTCTTCGAGCGCGACAAGAACAGCTGCCAGTACTGCGCGCGGGTCCTGCCCCGCGAGCAGCTCAACCTCGACCACGTGATCCCGCGCCAGTTCGGCGGCAAGACCACCTGGGAAAACATCGTCTGCTCCTGCATCCGGTGCAACACGCGGAAGGCCAACCGGCTCCCCCACGAGGCCGGGCTGCGGCTGATCCGCAAGCCCGCGCGCCCGAAGTGGCGCCCGGTCATCTCCCTGGTCCTGGGCAACCAGAACCGTGAGATATGGAAGGACTTCCTGGACCTGGCCTACTGGAACGTCGAGCTGGAGGAGTGAGCCCGGGTCAGGCGTCCGGCTTGCCGGCGCCCCCGCGGGACATCAGCCAGAGCGCCGCGGCGAGCATGAGCGTGGTGGCGGAAGTCAGGACGCGCGCCGGGCGCGGGGTCCGCGCGGGGAACGCCATGACGGCCACCGCCTCGGCGACGAGGACGGCGATCAGGATGAACAGGGTGCGTTTTCGGGTCATGGGCGGGGCTCAGGCTTTCACCAGGGGCAGCGTGATCCGGAAGGTGGTGCCGGCCGGCCCGGTGGCCAGGAGGGAAATGTCCCCGTGGTGGCCGATCAGGACCCGCTTGGCAATCGAGAGCCCCAGCCCGGTGCCCTCGGGGCGGCTGGAGAGGAAGGAGTCGAAGATCCGGTTGCGGATCGCCTCGGGGACCCCCGTTCCCGTGTCGGTGATCTCGACGACGGCGTTCCCTCCCCGGTCCGCCAGCGTGATCGTGATCGAGCCCCCGTCGGGCATCGCCTGGAGCGCGTTGATGAGAAGGTTGAGGACAACCTGCTGGAGCTGGCCGACGTGGCCCTCGACGACGATCGGGGCCGACGGCGGGGCGAAGCGCACCTGGATCTTGCTCTGGGCGAACTTCGGGCGGATGAGGACCAGCGTGTCCTCGATCATTTCCGCCACGGCGCAGCGGGTGTGCAGGCTGCTCGGCGCCCGCGCAAAGTTGAGGACACGCGATACAATGGCCTCCAGCTGGTCGAGCTTCTCGCCGACCACCCGCATGTCGGTCCGCCGCGGGTCCGACTCCGGAAAATCCACACCCAGCCCGCCGACGAGGAGCTTGAGCACGGTGAGCGGGTTGCGGATCTCGTGGGCGATCTCCGCGGCCAGGAGCCCCAGTGTGGTCAGCCGCTCGTTCTTGCGCAGCGACTCCTCGCTCTGGAAGACGCGGGTGTAGAGCCGGGCGTTCTGGAGGGCCACGGCCCCGAGGCCGGCCAGGGCGGCACAGAGCCGCTTCTCGTCGTTGTCGAAGCGGTGAACGCGGTCGACAAAGACGGCCACCACGCCCAGGACCTCCCCCTCGGAGACGACCGGGGTGGCGAGGACGGAATGCAGCTCCGGGTCGCGCGGCAGGTCGGCGAGGTCGAAAAAATCCGGCGACTGGATGTCCGTGAAGGAGACCGGGCGCCGGGTGCGGATCGCCGCGGCGACCAGGCAGGAGTCCGCGGGTATCTCGCCGAGCGGGGGCGGGACGGCGGCCTCGCCGGCAAAGGCGGCGACGCGAACGGTCTCGCGCGCCGGGTCGTAGACGTACAGGCCGCAGGCGCGCGCGCGCATCATCTGGAGGGTGTCGTGGGCCAGCGTGTTGAGCAGCTCGTGCTGCTCGAGCTGGGAGACGAGCGACTGGCCCGTCGTCAGGAGGGCCTCGAGCTGGCGCGCCTTTTCGACCAGGTGGCCGAGCCGCCAGAGGAGCTGGAGGACCCGGGCGGCCTCGTCGGAAAGCCGCACGAGCAGCCCCAGGTCTGCATCCGTGTAGGCGGTGGCCGAGCCGCGCTCAAGGGTGATGACGCCGAGGACCTGGTCGCCGGCTGCCAGGAGGGGCGCGGCGACCTGGCTGCGCACACCCGGCCGGGCTGCCCGGTAGCGCGGGTCCGCCGCAGTGTCGGCGGCGAGCGCGGGCCGGGCGTGCAGGGCCACCCAGCCGGGAATGCCCTGCCCAAGGTCGAAGGCGAGGGTGGTGCCGGCGCCCGGATAGCCGAAGACCGCCTCTGCCTCGAGCTTCCCGGAGTCCGGGCTGAGGAGCGTCACCGAGCCGCTGTCCGCCGGGATCGCCCCCGCGATGATCTCGAGGATCCGCGGGACGGCTTCGGCCGCGCTTTCGGTCCCCAGGCCGAGCGAGGCGATCGCGAGGATCGTCTCGGAAAAACGGGAGGATGGCACCGGGTCGCTTTCCACGGGGCCGACTCTCCCGGCGGTTCCCGCGATCCGCAACCCGTAATCGAGCAGGCGTCAGGCGCCCGCGGCAGCGGTCGCGGGGGCGATCACCTCCGCCAGGGCGTCGCGCAGGGCATGCAGCCTCGCGGTGTCCTCAACGGGCTCGTGGGTGTCGTTCTCAATGTAGAAGGTGTCGATCGCCACGCCGCGCTCGGTCCCGATCCTCGCAAAGGTGATGTCGAAGCCCCGGTCGGAGATTGTCTTGCCGAGCCGGTAGAGGAGGCCGAGCTGGTCGCGCGCCTGGACCTCCACGATCGTGCGCTGCATCGACAGCTCGTGGTAGACGTCGACGGTCGGCGGAAAGGAGCTGTGGATCGAGTCGTTGGCGCTCGTGGACAGGTAGCGCGTGGCGGCGATCTTCCGGGCCTGGGCGACGATCTCCGGGTAGAGGTCCTTGTTGGAGACGAGGGTCGCCTCGATGTTCCTGGCGACGGTCTCCTGGACGGCCGGGCTCATGACGACGCCCCGGCCCGGCTCGACCACATGGAAGGTGTCGATCGCGATGTGGTCGGCGCGCGAGATGATCTTTGCGCCGAGAATGTTCAGCCCCGCCACGCTGAAGGCGCCGGCGAGCTTGTAGAAGAGCCCGGCCCGGTCCCAGGTCACGACGTTGACCACCGTGTAGGAGCGGTTCAGGTCGTCGTGCCAGTCGATGATCGGGGTAAGGGTTCCGACCGAGTCCGCCGCGTTGATCGACTTGAGCAGCCGGTTGACCATCTGGATGTGCAGGGCGACATCCGAAGTGTCGGTGTTGATGAAGTACCGGTCGGGCAGCAGGTTGAAATGCGCGGCCACCTCGTCCTCGCTGATCCCCGGCATGCGCTTGGCAATAAGTTCCTGCTGGGTCATTTTCTTCTTCGCGTCGTTGCTGGCGTCCAGCTCCGCCCCGTGCTCGAGCCGCTCCAGGGTCGTCCGGTAGAGCCGGGTGTGGAGGGCATCCTTGTAGCTGTTCCAAAGGTCCGCCGACGTGGCCCGCGCGTCGCAAAACGTGTGCACGTAGAGGCTCCGGAGGCGCTCCGCGCTTCCAACCAATTCGGCAAATGCTGCCGCAGTCTTAGGGTCATCTATATCCCGCTTCTGCCAGAATCGTGCCATCGCGAGATGATTTTTGATGACAAATAAAACCAATTCAGCCTCAAGCGGCGGAACCCGGAGACGCTCGAGGATCGGCGCGGCCAGCTGGACGCCGGACTCGGAGTGCCCCTTGATCCCGCGCGCCTTGCCGATGTCGTGCAGGAGCAGGGTCAGGTAGATGAGCGCCGGGTCGTGGAGCTCGTGGAGGACCTCGCGGTATTTGAGCGTGATCGGCTCGGCCTCCGCGAACACGCTGTCCAGGCCCCTTATCGCATTAAGCGTATGAACATCAGCGGTATATCTATGGTAAAACTCGTGCTGGACGAAGCAGGTCAGCGCGTCGAATTCCGGCAGGTAGCGGCCGAGAACGCCCAGCTCGTGCATGCGGGCGAGCGAGGGGTGCACGGAACCGGATTCCGACAGGATTGAGCGGAAGCAGACGGCCGCGTCAGCCGAGTCGACGACCTGCGCCAGCAGGTCCAGCGATTCGCCGATCAACTGCTCGAGGTGGAAACCCAGCCGGCAGCCCAGCTGCTGGCAGTGGCGGAACACGCGGATCAGGCGGACCGGATCGTCGCGGAATACGCCGGGGCTCTCCGCCGCGAGTTCCCCGCCGCGCAGGACAAACCCGTCGATGCGCTGGCTGCGCCGGAACCGGGTGGCCCGGAGCGTCTCCAGGATGGACAGCTTCTCGCCCTGGGCGTCGCGGCCGACCGTGAGCGCCAGCCGGCTCTCGACGAGCTTTGCCGTCCGGAAGATCGTCTGCGCGTTCCGGTAGTAGTCCTGCATGAAGCGCTCGATCCGGCCCAGGATCTCCTCATCGCGGTAGCCGAGGTTCAGCGCGACCCGGGGCTGCATGTCCAGGTTGAGGATGTCCGTCGCCCGGGCGCTCAGGAAGTGGAGCTCGTTGCGCACCCGGAGCAGGAAATCGTAGCCCGCCTTGAACTTCTCGACCTCGTCGGGCTTCAGGTGGTGCTGGGCGGCCAGCTCGTCCATGTCGGTGATGCCGAACTTCACCTGGGCCATCCACAGCGCGTTCTGGTAGTCGCGCAGGCCGCCGACCCCGTTCTTGATGTCGGGCTCCTGGTTGAAGACCGTGTCCCCGAACTTCGAGCGGCGGTGGGCCTGGTCCTCGAGCCGGGCCAGGATGTAATCCTTGGGCGATTCGCCGGTGTAGAAGGAGCGGTAGGCCTGCTCGAAGGTCTCGTAGAGGGCGGTGGAGCCGGCGATGAAGCGGGCCTCGAGGAGCGCGGTCTTCGCGTGCATGTCCTTACGGGCATCGACAAAGACCTCGGCGGCGGAGCGCGTCGCGTGGCTGTTCTTCAGCCCGATGTCCCAGAGGACGTACAGGATCTCGCGGGTCAGGTGCTCCTGGTAGGGGTTGATCGCCGCCGCGCGGGCCTTCGGGGAGAAGAGAAACATCACGTCGATGTCGCTGAGCGGGGAGAGCTCGGCCCGGCCGTAGCCGCCAAGGGCCACCAGGGCCACGGCGGGCGGCGACTTGTTGACCCGGGCAAAGGATCGCTCCGCGCACTCGAAGAGCCGGACCATCATCGCATCCACGATCTCCGATCGCCCCCGTACGATCTCCATGCCCGAGGCGCCCTGCGAATGGCGCTCGTGCAGGGCGTCCATCTCCTCCTTGAGGAACTGCCGGCAGGCGGCGAGGCGGCCGGCAACCGGGGTCGTCTCGGTAAACGCAAGGTGCGCGGCAGCGCGGGATTGGATGGTCGGGGGCATCGGGATACGGGGTAAAACCAAGCGATTTTTCGCGGAATTACACTCCCGAACGACAAAATTAAGCGGATTTGGTGGACGCAGGCTTGGCGCGGGGGTTAATTTTTGCCCCGGCCATGGCTGAAATCACAAAGAGCTACGAACCCGGCGACGTCGAAAGGAAGTGGTACGCCGCCTGGGAGTCCGCCGGGGCCTTCCGTCCCGCCGGGGACGGGCCCGCCTACTCGATTGTGATTCCCCCGCCGAATGTCACGGGGGTCCTGACGATGGGGCACGTGCTCAACAACACCCTCCAGGACATCCTCATTCGCCGCGCGCGGATCGAGGGGCGGGCCGCGCTCTGGATCCCGGGCACCGACCACGCCGGGATCGCCACCCAGTCGGTGGTCGAGCGCGAGCTCCGCAAGGAGAAGAAGACCCGCCGCGACCTGGGCCGGGAGAAGTTCCTGGAGAAGGTCTGGGCCTGGCGGGGGGAGAAGGGGGACCGGATCCTCGAGCAGCTCCGGGGCCTGGGCTGCTCGTGCGACTGGGACCGGACGCACTTCACGATGGATCCGGGCTATTCCCGTGCGGTCCTGACCGGTTTCGTCGAGTCGTTCCAACGGGGGCACATCTACCGCGGCAAGCGGATGGTCAACTGGTGCCCGGCCTCGCAGACCGCCCTCTCCGACGAGGAGGTCATCATGAAGCCCTCGAGCAGCGCGCTTTACCAGGTGCGCTACGAGCTGACGGAGCGCCCGGGCGAGTTCGTGCAGGTTGCCACCACCCGGCCCGAGACCATTCCCGGCGACGTGGCGATCGCCGTTCATCCCGAGGATCCGCGCTACGCCGGGCTGGTCGGCAAGACGGTCTGGCGCCCCCTCAACCGCGCCCCCATCCCGATTGTCGCGGACGCGGCGGTCGACCGGGAGTTCGGCTCCGGCGCCCTCAAGATCACGCCGGCCCATGACAAGGTCGACTTCGAGATCGGGCACCGGCACCGGCTGCCCATCATCGACGTCCTGCACCCCGACGGAAGGCTCAACGACCTGGCCGGTCCGGAGCTCGCCGGGCTGGACCGCTTCGCCGGCCGCAAGAAGGCGGTCGAGCTCCTCCGCGAATCCGGGGCCCTGGTCGGCGAGAAGCCCTACCCGAACAACGTGGGATACTCGGAGCGCGCCGACGTGCCGATCGAGCCCCGGCTGACCTGGCAGTGGTGGCTGCGCTACCCGCGGGTCGGCGAGGCCGCGTCCGTCGTCCGCGACGGCCTGATCAAGTTTTATCCCGAGCGCTGGTCGAAGGTGTACCTGCACTGGCTGGAGAACATCCAGGACTGGTGCATCAGCCGGCAGCTCTGGTGGGGGCACCGGATCCCGGTGTGGTACCGGAAGGGCCTCGACCGCGAGACGCTCGCCGAGGCGGACCTGCGCGACCCGGCCAAGGTCCACGTCTCCCTCGACGGGCCGCCGGACCCGGAGAACTGGGAGCAGGAGGACGACGTCCTGGACACCTGGGCCTCCTCGTGGATCTGGCCGCTGGCAACGCTGGGCTGGCCCGACCCCGCGGCCATGCAGAAGTCGGGCTTCGACCGCTTCTACCCGACGAGCACGCTGGTCACCGGGCCGGACATCATCTTCTTCTGGGTCGCCCGGATGATCATGGCCGGGCTGGAGTTTTCCCGTCCCGGCGAGCCGGCGGCCCGCCGGATCCCGTTTGGGAGCGTCTATTTCACCGGCATCATCCGCGACGCCCAGGGCCGGAAGATGTCCAAGTCCCTCGGCAATTCCCCCGACCCCCTCGACCTGATCGCCAAGTACGGGGCCGACGGGCTGCGCTTCGGGATCGTGTCGACGGCCCCGCAGGGCCAGGACATCCGCTTCTCCGAGGACCGGATCGAGCAGGGGAAGAACTTCTGCAACAAGCTCTGGAACGCCAGCCGCTTCCGGCAGATGAGCGGTCCGGCCGGCGACAACGGCTCGGCCGCGGCGATAGCCGGGCGCCTCGAGCCGTCGAGGTTCGACGCGGACGACGAGACGATCCTCGCAAAGCTGGTCCAGCTCGACACGGACATCGCGGCGTCCTTCGGGGCCTTCGAGTTCGCCGAGGCCACCCAGAGGCTCTACGCATTTTTCTGGAATGACTTCTGCGACTGGTACGTCGAGGTCTCCAAGACCAAGCTCCAGGCGCCGGAAACCCGGGTGAATTGCCTGGCGATCCAGGACCTGGTCCTGCGGCAGACCCTGGTCCTCCTGCACCCCTTCATCCCCTTTGTGACCGAGGAGCTCTGGCAGCTCCTCGGGTATGCAAAGCCCGGTTCCTTCATGGGGAGTGACGGCCTGGAATTCGTCCCGCAGCTCAGGGCGGCCGTCGGCCGGCCGTTCGACGCCGCGGCGGTCCAGGCGGTTGAGAGGCTCCAGCAGTTCGTTTCGCAGGCCCGCGCCCTGAAGGCCGACCACAACCTTGCGAGCCGCCGCGACGTCCTCTTCCTGGTGACCGCGGCCGACGCCCCGTGGGAAATCATCCGGGCGAACCAGGCGCGGCTCGTCCGCATGTGCGGCGCCGCGGAGTTTGTCCGCAGGGAAGCCGTCGAGGGCGCGCCCGCGGTGGTCACGCCGCTGGGGACGCTCTATCTCGACTTGTCCAGCGCGGTCGATCCCGCCGCCGAGAAGCAGCGCCTCCAGAAGGAGCTCGAGAAGCTTGTGCAGCACATAGCGGCGACCGAGGCCCGGCTCGCCAACCCCGCGTTTGTCGGGAAGGCCCCGCCCGCGGTCCTCGAGGGTGCGCGCAAGCAGCTCGCCGACCAGGTTGCGAAGCGCGCCGAGCTCGAGCGGCTGCTCACGGCCCTGGGCTAGTCGAACTTGACCCGCGAATTTGCCCGCAGGTAGTCGGCGATGTCGGCGGCGAAGCGGGCGCCGAACTCGGCGCGCTTCTTCTCGCCGACGCCGGGTATCCCCTCCATCGCGTCCACGGTCTCCGGGTAGTGCCGGGCCATCGCGCGCAGGGTGGTGTCGCCGAAGATGATGTAGGCGGGGACCGACCTTTCGTCGGCCAGGCGCTTGCGCAGGGCGCGCAGCCGGGCGAAAAGGATCTCGTCGCAGGCGATGTCGCCCTCCCGCTTCGCCGCCCGCCGCGCCTTCGGCGCGTCCATCGGCTTGGTGAGCGTCACCGGGGAGCGGCTCTTCAGGAGCGCCATTCCCTCCTCGGTCAGCTCCAGGACCGGGTATTCGCCCTCGCCGACCGCAACGGTGCCCAGCCGCATCAGCTCGCGCCCGATCGAGGCCCACTGGTGCCGCGAGAGCTCGCGGCCGATGCCGAAGGTCGTGAGGCGCTCGTGGCCCCAGCGCCCGACCTTCTCGGTTTGCTCGCCGGTGAGCACGTCGATCACGTGGTTCATCCCGACCGCGAAGCCGCTGGCCTGCCGGATCCGGTAAAGGCAGGAGAGGAATTTCTGGGCGGCCAGCGTCCCGTCAAAGCTCTCGCGCGGCTCCAGGCAGTTGTCGCAGGCCCCGCAGTTGTCCAGGGGGAAGTCCTCCCCGAAGTAGGCCAGCAGCTCCCGGCGCCGGCACGAGGCGCTCTCGGCATAGTGGACCATCTTGCGGAGCTGGCCCCGGGCGACGGAGCGCTCCTGGTCGCCGGGGATCTCGTCGAGGAAATGCGTCTGCTTGGCCACGTCCCCAGCGCTGAAGAGCAGCAGGCAGTCGGCCGGGAGGCCGTCGCGCCCGGCGCGGCCCGTCTCCTGGTAGTATCCCTCGATGTTCTTGGGCAGGTCGTGGTGGATGATCCAGCGGACGTTCGGCTTGTTGATCCCCATGCCGAAGGCGATTGTCGCGCAGACGATCCGCGCGTCGTCGCGGACGAAGGCGTCCTGCCTGAGGGCCCGCTCGTCGCCGTTGAGCCCGGCGTGGTAGGCGCGGACGGAGTGCCCGCGGGTGGCCAGCGACGCCGCCACCCGGTCGGCGGTCGCCCGGCTCGCGCAGTAGATGATGCCGCTCTCGTCCTCGCGCTTCCGGACAAATTCCAGTATCTGCTTGAGCGGCTGGTCCTTGGGGAGGACCCGGTAGGTGAGGTTGGGCCGGTTGAAGCTGGCGACAAAGCAGGCCGGGTCGCGCAGCCTGAGGTGGGTGGCGATGTCGGCCCGTACGCGCCCGGTTGCGGTGGCGGTCAGGGCCATGACCGGGACGCCCGGCAGCGACTCTCGCAGCTTGGCGAGCTGGCGGTACTCCGGCCGAAAGTCGTGGCCCCACTCGGAGACGCAGTGGGCCTCGTCGATCGCGAGCCCGGTCACGTTCCACTTCCTGAGGTTTTCCGCCCAGCCCTCGAGCATGAGGCGCTCGGGGGCCGCGTAGAGCAGCTTGTACTCCCCCCGGTGGAGCCCCCGCAGCCGGGCGCGGGACTCGTCGCCGTCGAGCGAGGAATTCAGGAAGGTGGCGGCGACGCCGCTGGCCTGCAGGGAGTCGACCTGGTCCTTCATGAGCGCGATCAGCGGGGACACGACCAGGGTGAGGCCGGGGCGGGAGAGCGCCGGAAGCTGGAAGCAGAGGGATTTTCCGCCGCCGGTGGGCAGCAGGGCGATCACGTCCCGGCCCGCGAGGAACGCATCGATGATCTCTCGCTGGAGCGGCTTGAACGCGTCGTAGCCGAAGGTGCGCTTCAGCAGCGATGCAAGGTTGGTCTCCATGGTTCGTTATTATATCAACCGCCGGGCGGCCGTTCGCCGGCCGGTCACCGGGTGCCGAGCCCGAGTTGCGCCAGCGCCGCGTTGAGCCGGATCCACGCCTCGTGCACTGCGGCGAGCCGTGCGGGCACCTCCTCCCACAACCCCGTCACGGCCGCGCGCTCGAGCTCCTGGGCGGCGCGGTGCGCCTGGGTGGCCCCGATGACCGCGCAGCTTCCCGCGAAGCGGTGGGATTCGCCCGCAAGCCGGGCCCCGTTCCTCGCCTCCGCGATGTCCCCGAGCCCGGCGAGCCGCGGCGTCTCCTCGGCGATGAAAAGCGCGACCAGCCTGACGAGAACCGGGTCGTCAAAGCGACCCGGCACCGGGCAGACCTCCTGCAGCATGCGGAGGTCCAGGATGCCTTCGAACTCTTTTTGCATTTCGCGTCATGCTGCGAAGTCACGCCGCTTTGGCGAGCATGGGTTGATTTCCCGGGCTTGTTTCGCCGCGGTTTTCTGCGAATCTGCCGCCTTGAACACGCGACAATCCCTCCTCGCCGCAGGCCTCCTCGGCGCCTCGGGCGTCTGCCTGGGCGCCTTTGGCGCGCACGCGCTCCACGGTTCCCTCGCCGGCCGGGGCATGCTCGAGGTCTGGGAGACGGCGGTCCGCTACCAACTCCTCCACGCGGTCGCGCTGGCGGGGGCGGCCGGGTGGCTGCGCGCGGGTTCAGGCGCGTCGGGGACCTGGGCGGTCCGGCTTTGGATCGCCGGGGTCGTCCTCTTTTCCGGCTCCCTCTACGGGCTCGCCCTCGGCGGGCCGCGCTGGCTGGGGCCGGTGACCCCGCTCGGGGGGGCCTCCCTCATTGCCGGCTGGGCCTGCCTCGCGGCCTTTGCCTGGTCCCTGAAGCCTGATGAGCGCTGACTTTCCGATTCCGCCCGACCTGCGGGCCATGCTCGGGGCCCTCCGTTCCCCGGCGCGCCCGCGCCTGGTGGGCGGCTGCGTCCGGGACTGGCTGATGGGCCATGAGCCGAAGGATTTTGACGTCGAGGTGGCCGGGGTCGACTTCGAGGTCCTCCACCGCGCCCTGGCCCCCTTCGGCGCGACCGACGTGATCGGTCGCAGCTTCGGGGTGGTCAAGGTGCGCAGCGCGGTCACCGGCGGGGACTACGACTTCAGCCTGCCGCGGCGAGAGTCGAAGACCGGTTCCGGGCACCGGGGCTTCGCGGTCGCCCCGGACGCGACCCTGAGCGACGCGGATGCCGCCGCCCGCCGGGACTTCACGGTGAACGCGATCGCCTTCGATCCCGCCGACGGGGCGATCGTCGACCCGCACGGCGGCCAGGGGGACCTGCGGGCCCGCGTCCTCCGGCACACCAGCCCCGCGTTTTCCGAGGATCCCCTCCGGGTCCTGCGGGCATTCCAGCTCGCCGCCCGCTTTGACTTCTCGCTCGACCCGGGTACGGCCGCGCTCTGCCGGGCCATGGTCGACACCTACCGGGAGCTGCCCGTCGAGCGGGTCTGGGGGGAATGGGACAAGTGGGCCCTGAAGGCGGTGAAGCCCTCGCGGGGTCTGGAGGTCCTTGAGCAGACCGGCTGGCTGGTCCACTTCCCGGAGATCGCCGCCCTGCGCGGCACCCCGCAGGAGCCGGAGTGGCACCCGGAGGGCGACGTCTTCACCCACACCCAGCACTGCCTGGACGCGCTCGTGTCGCTGGACGGATGGCGCCTTGGGGACGCCCACCGGCGCCGGCTGCTCAGCCTTGCGGTCCTCGCCCACGACTTTGGCAAACCGGCCACGACCTCTTTCGCGGAGCGCCGCGGGGTCATGCGCTGGATCAGCCCGGGACACGAGGGCGTCGGCGGACCCCTGGCGGAGGCCTTTCTCAGGCGGATCGGGTCGCCACTCGAGCTGATCCCCCCGGTCTGCGCGCTGGTCATCCAGCATCTCGCCCACCACCACGGCAAGCAGGGCGGATTTTCCGACTCCCAGGTCCGCCGGCTGGCCCGGCGGCTGGCCCCCGCGACGATCGAGGACCTGGTCCTGGTCATGGGGGCCGATTCCCGGGGCCGCCCGCCGCTCGACCCCGGCGAGGACCTGGGGCTCATCGAGACCCTCCGCGGACGCGCGGTCGAGCTCGCATTGGAGGATGCGGCGCCGCGTCCCATCCTCATGGGGCGGCACCTCCTGGAACTGGGCTGCAAGCCCGGGCCCGGGTACACGCCGATCCTGGCCGCGGCCTTCGAGGCCCAGCTCGACGGGGCCTTTGCCGACGAGGATGGCGCCCGGGCGTGGCTGAAGAGCCACCTGGAAACTGCCTGAGACCCGTTTAACGCCATGGTGCGGCCCCCTTTCTCCCGTCCCGCCGCGACCCCGCCGCGGCGCGCATTCCAATGGGACCTCGCCCGGCAGGCGGAGCGGCTGGACTGGCTCCTCGCCCAGATTCCCCGCTATGCCGCCTGGGGCTACCAGGAGCTCTACCTTCACCTTGAGAACGCTGTCGAGTACCCGAGCCTCCCCGGCGTGGCCCGGCGGGGGGCGTACACCCACCGGCAGCTCGGCCGGCTGGTCCGCGCGGCGGAGCGGGCGGGAATCGGGGTCGTTCCGATCGTCAACCTGATGGGGCACACCCAGTATATTCTCGACGCGCCCGGACTGCGCGACCTCAACGAGGTCCGCGCCCCGGACGGCTCGCCGCTCGAGCGCGGCCAGATATGTCCCCTGCATCCGCGCACCTTGGAAATCGCCGCCAAGCTGCTCGGCGACATGGCGCCCTTCTGCACGACCGGCAAGGTCCACGTCGGGCTCGACGAGTCCTACCATCTGGGCCGCCACCCCCTCAGCCGGGCGGAGATCGCCGAGGTGGGGAAGGCCGGGCACTTCGCCCGGCATGTGTCCCGCCTGCAGGGGATCACCGGGAGCCTCGGCCTTCGCCTCGGCCTCTGGGCCGACATGCTCGCCCTCCTGCCGGAGGCGATCCCGCTCCTGCCCGACGGGGTGATCGCCTACGACTGGTACTACTACCCGTTTCGCGGCCGCCCGCGGATCGAGCTGCGCAATTTCGCCCCCTGCGACCTGGCGGCGCCGCTGCGCGCCCGGGGAATCGAGCACTGGGGGTGCCCGATGAACGGCCCGTTCCGGCACGAGCCCATTCCGCTTTTCGGGGAGCGGATGGCCAACATCGTCGCCTGGTGGCGGCGCTGCCGGGCGACCGGGGCGGGGGGAATGCTCGTGACCTCGTGGGAGGGCGGGAGGATCGCCGCGGAGGCGGCGATGGCCGTCGACGCGGCCGCCGCCGGGCTGTGGCTCGACGGCGAGGAGGATCCCGCGCGGCTCCTGCGCTCCGGGGCGCGGCGGATGTTCGGCGGGTCGGGGGCCCGGGCCGCCCGGGCCATGGCGGCCGCCGATTTGAATCCATTTAATGGATACATAAGGTGGCGGATCAACGACCGCTGGGACGGGGCGCCCACCGACGAGCCGCTCGCGCCGTGGCGGTCCGGGGCGCGGGCCTGCGGGCGCCTCGGCGCGGCGGAGGGGCTGCCCCCGGGGCTGGCGGCGAGCCTGCGCTTCCGGGCCTACCTCGCCGGCCGCGACCTCTTTGTCCGCGAGGCGGGGCGGGCGGTCTGGCGGATCCGGGCGGCGCTGGCGGCGGG
>CAITEC010000112.1 GCA_903891325.1 uncultured Opitutaceae bacterium | reverse complement strand
CTGAGTCAAGCAAGCGCGCTCGGAGATCGCGCTCCACCCTCAATCTCAATGACTGCCCTATTTCCGCTTCAGGCTTTTTCCGCTGAATGCGCTCGGCAATAGCGCGGCGATCCTCGTGTCGATCCGCTCCGCTGAATCGCACACACTCGTCACGGCCGCATCCGGCCCGAACTCGAAAATAATCTGCCGGCAGGCTCCGCACGGCGCCGTCGGCTTCGCGGTCGGCGTGTAAACGGCGACGGCCCGTATCTTCCGCTCCCCGGCGCTCACCGCCCCGGCAATCGCCGTTCGCTCCGCGCAGGTGCACAGGCCGTAGGAGGCGTTCTCCACATTGCACCCCGCGTAGATCTTTCCCGAGCCGGCGAGGACGGCCGCTCCCACGCTGAATCCGGAGTAGGGCGCATAGGCGCGGGCGTACGCCGCCCGCGCGGCCTTCTCAAGGCGGAGGCCGACGGCGGTGCTCGGGGCGGCGGAACCTTTTTTCATGGGCATAGCTCCTGTTTGACCTCGGCGAACGCCGCGATCGCAAAGTCGATGTCCGCCGCGGTGTGGGCCGCGCTCACCTGCGCGCGAATCCTTGCCTCGCCGCGGGGAACAACCGGGAAGAAGAACCCGACCACATACACGCCCTTCTCGAGCATCCGCGCGGCGAAGCGCTGCGCAAGGACGGCGTCGCCGAGCATGATTGGCACGATCGGGTGAGTGCCGGGCTTGATGGCCAGGCCCGCGCGCGCGAGTCCGGCCCGGACGCGCGCGGTATTTTCCTCGAGCCGGTCGCGCAGGGCGGTGGACTTCCCGACCAGGTCCAGGGCCGTGATCGAGGCGGCGGCGATGCTCGGGGCCAGGGAATTTGAGAAGAGGTAGGGCCGCGATTTCTGGCGGAGGATCGCGACAATCTCCCTGCGGGCGGCGATGAACCCGCCGCTGGCCCCGCCGAGCGCCTTTCCCAGGGTCCCGGAGATGATGTCGATCCGCCCGGCCGTCCCGGTCGCCTCCGGGGTTCCCCGACCGGTCCGCCCGACGAACCCGACCGCATGGCTGTCGTCGATCATGACCAGCGCGCCGGTGCGCTCCGCCAGGTCGCAGATCCGCGCCAGGGGGGCGGCCGACCCGTCCATTGAGAAGATCCCGTCGGTCACGATCAGCTTGATGCCCGCCCCGGCGGCGTCGGCCTCCGCCAGCCGCGCCTCAAGATCCGCCATGTCGCAGTTCCGGTAGCGGTACCGCTGCGCCTTGCAGAGCCGGATCCCGTCGATGATCGAGGCGTGGTTGAGCGCGTCGCTGATCACCGCGTCGCCCTCGCCCAGGAGCGCCTCGAATACCCCGGCGTTCGCGTCGAAGCAGGAGGAGTAGAGGATCGTGTCCTCGGCGCCCAGGAAGGCGCTCAGGCGCTCCTCGAGCTCTCGGTGAATCCCCTGCGTCCCGCAGATGAAGCGGACGGAGGCGAGCCCGTAGCCCCAGCGGTCGAGCGCCGCCTTCGCCGCCGCGATCACATCGGGGTTATCCGCGAGCCCCAGGTAGTTGTTCGCGCAGAAGTTCAGGACGGGCGGGCCGCCGGCCACGGCGACGCGCGAACCCTGGGGCGTGCTGATCACCCGCTCGGTCTTCAGGAGACCGGCGGCCTGGATGGCATCGAGGGCGCCCTGGAGCCGGGCCTTGCACGAGGTGTTCATGGGCGGGCCTCCGTCATTCCCAGTTGAGGATGATCTTGCCGCTCTTGCCGGAGCGCATGAGCTCAAAGCCCCGCTCGAAATCCAGGAAGGGCATCCGGTGGGTGATCACCGGGGTGATGTCCAGGCCGGCCTGGATCAGGGCCGTCATCTTGTACCAGGTCTCGTACATCTCCCGGCCGTAGATGCCCCGGATCGTGAGCATGTTGAAGACAACCTTGTTCCAGTCGATCGCGGCGGCCGCCGGCATGATCCCGAGCAGGGCGATTCGGCCCCCGTGCGACATGTTGCCGATCATGTCGTCGAGGGCGCGCGGGTTCCCGGACATCTCGAAGCCCACGTCGAAGCCCTCCTTCATGCCGAGCTCGCGCTGGACATCCGCGAGGTTCTCGCGCGAGACGTCGACGGCCCGCGTGGCGCCCATCTTCACGGCGAGCGCGAGCCGGTCGGGGTTCACGTCGGTCACGACGACCTTCCGCGCGCCCGCCTGGCGCGCAATCGCCGCGGCCATGCAGCCGATGGGCCCGGCGCCGGTGATCAGCACGTCCTCGCCGACCAGGTCGTACTGGAGGGCGGTGTGGGTCGCGTTGCCCAGGGGATCAAAGCAGGCCAGCACGTCCAGGGAAATGGCGGGGTCGACCAGGACCGCGTTGCTCGCCGGGATGCAGAGGAATTCCGCGAAGGCCCCGTCCCGGTTGACCCCGACCCCGCGCGTGTCGCGGCAGAGGTGCCGGCGGCCTGCCATGCAATTGCGGCAGACCCCGCACACGATGTGCCCCTCGCCGTCGACCAGGTCGCCCGGCTTGAAACCCTGCACGTTCGCCCCGACCGCGGCGATCTCCCCCACAAACTCGTGCCCGATCACCAGCGGCGCCTTGATCGTCTTCGCCGCCCAGGCGTCCCAATTGTAGATATGGACGTCCGTGCCGCAGATCGACGTCCTGCGCACCTTGATCAGGACATCGTTCTTTCCGGGCACGGGGACGGGGACTTCCGTCAGGCTGAGCCCGGGCCCGGGACTCAGCTTTGCGATCGCACGCATGGTCGAGGTTGGCATCGGGTCCACAGTGTAGGGTTTACAACCGCGACGCCATCCGATTTCAGTCGTTGGCGCCCCCGCGGGGCCGACGCCCATGCCGAACACCTTCTACAACGAATTTGACAGCGAGACCTACGGGGGAAGGCGGAAGACGGACTACCGGAATGCCTACCAGATCGACCGCGACCGGATCATCCACGCCCACGCTTTTCGCAAGCTCCAGTCCAAGACCCAGGTTTTCCTCTCCGGGGAGTACGACTTCTACCGCACGCGGCTCACCCATTCCATGGAGGTGGCCCAGATCGGCCGCTCCATCTGCCACTTCCTCAAGTCCCGCAAGGGGCTCCTCTCGGAGGATTTCTGCATCGACGGGGACCTGGTCGAGGCTGTCTGCCTCGCCCACGACCTCGGGCATCCCCCCTTCGGCCACTCCGGGGAAAGGACGCTGCAGGAGCTGATGGCGCCCTGGGGCGGGTTTGAGGGCAATGCCCAGACCCTTCACCTGCTGACCGAGACGATGTACCAGAACGAGTCCGGGGTCCGGGGCATGCAGCCCACGCGCGCCCTGCTCGACGGGGTGCTCAAGTACAAGCTCCGCTACAGCGAGTTCGAGCGCCCGCCCTCCAACCACTTTCTTTACGATCCCCAGGAGGCCGCCCGGGCCTTCGTGTTCGGGGGCGCCGCAGTCCCCCCGGCGCTGCGCGGGGGCGAGCGCCTGAACGCGTTCAAGAGCGTCGAGTGCCAGATCATGGACTGGGCCGACGACGTCGCCTATTCGCTCAACGACATCATGGACGGCGTGAAGGCCGGCTTCCTGACCCTGGAGCGGATCGAGGCCTGGGCGGCCGGCGAGGCGATCGACGCGGCGCAGCAGCACCTGCTCGACCTGCTCTTCGACGGGATCCGCGGCGACCGGCTCGAGTCGATGATCTCCGGAAAGATTGGCGCCTACATCGGCGCGTGCCGCCTGCGCGAGCGGGACAATTTCCTGGCGGCCCGCACCAACCGCTACCGGCACGAGCTGGCCGTCTCCCCGGTCGCCGTACGCGAGGTTCTGTTCTTCAAGAAGATGGCCAACGACATCATCTTCGAGAGCCCGCAGCTCCAGCAGATCGAGCACAAGGCGAGGAAGGTCGTCTTCGACCTCTGGGAGTCCTGCTGGCGCAACTACGTCCACCCGGGGCCCCGGGTGATCCGGATCCTGCCGCCGCGGGTCGGGCAGCTCATCGACGGCGAGGCGACCGAGGCCGGCAAGGCCCGACGGATCTGCGACTGGCTCGCGGGGCTTACCGACGGCATGATCGTTCGGACCTACCGCCGCCTTTTCGACCCGGAATTCGGCTCCCTGCGCGACCTGAGCTGAGAGGGGCTCGTCAGGCCCCGGCCGGCGGGGGCGGGAGATGCCCGGCGTCCACGGCCTCCTGGATCATCCGGACGGTGCGGTCCCAGAGGGCCGTGCTTCCCTCCGCGATCCTCGCGGCCCGCTTGAGCACCCGGTCTTGGGTGACCCCGTGGCTGCGCCAGGTGACACCCTCCGTGAGGCAATTCAGGAGCATGGGCTGGAAGCGGTCCATCGCCGCGGCAAAGCGCGCCTCGGGCGTGACGCCCTCCTCGAACTCGTTCCAAAGCCCCGTGAATTCCTCCGCCTGGTCGGCCGGCAGCAGGCCGAAAATCCGCGCCGCGGCGACCGCCTCCCGCGCGTGCTGGTCGGCGGCCCGGGCGCTGTCGTAGGCGTAGGTGTCGCCCGCGTCGATCTCCACCAGGTCGTGGATGATGACCATCTTGAGGACCCGCAGGACGTCCAGGCCGGGATGATCGGCGTGCCCGGCCAGGACGATGACCGCCAGGCAGAGGTGCCAGGAGTGTTCCGCGTCGTTCTCCGGCCTCCGGCTCTGGGAGCAAAGCGTCTGCCGGAATATCTCCTTCAGCTTGTCGACCTCGACTATGAACCGGATTTGCTGTTCAAGACGGGATGACATGCGGCGCCTCAGGCCTATCGGAGGCGGACGGGGGCGCAAGCGCAGACCCGGACGCTCAATCTAGCCTTGCTAGGCGGGGCGCCTGACTTTTGTCTTTTATCCATTTTTCCCCATGAAAGTCCTGGTTGCCGATAAGATTTCGCCCAAGGGAGTCGCCTGGCTGCGTCAGCAGCCGGGGTTCGACGTGGTCGAGGCCTATGGGTCCTCCCCGGAGCGGATGCTCGAGCTCGTGAAGGACGTCCACGCGATCGCCGTCCGGTCCGAGACGCGCATCACCGCGGAGATCATGGCGGCCGCGCCCCTCCTGAAGGTCGTCGGCCGCGCCGGGGTGGGGGTCGACAATGTCGACGTCGACGCGGCGACCGAGCGGGGAATCATCGTCATGAACACCCCGTCGGGGAACACCGTGGCGACGGCGGAGCTCACCTTCGCGCACATCCTGTGCAGCGCCCGGCCCCTTCCGCAGGCCGCCGCCTCGATGCGCGCCGGCAAGTGGGACCGCAAGAGCTTTGCCGGCTTTGAGCTCTTCCGGAAGACCCTGGGCATCGTCGGCCTGGGCCGGATCGGCGGCGAGGTGGCCAAGCGCGCCCAGGCCTTCGGCATGCGCGTCCTGGCGTACGACCCCTACCTGGCGCCCAGCCGCGCCAAGGCGATGCAGGTGGAGGCGGTTGCCTTCGACGAACTCCTCGCCCAGTCGGACACGATCACCGTGCACATGCCGCTGACCGACGACACCCGCCACATGATCGGGGACGCGGCCTTCGCGAAGATGAAGCCGGGGGTCAGGATATTCAACTGCGCCCGGGGCGGCATCATCGACGAGACCGCGCTCCTGGCCGCCCTGAAGTCCGGGCGGGTGGGGGGCGCCGGGCTCGATGTCTTCGAGGACGAGCCGCTCGCCGCGGACAGCGAGCTGCGCTCCCTCCCCAATGTCGTCCTCACCCCCCACCTGGGCGCATCGACGGCCGAGGCCCAGGATGCGGTCGGCGTGGAGATCGCCGAGCAGATCGCCGACGTCCTCCATGGCGGGATCGTGCGCAACGCCGTCAACATGCCCTCAATCGACGCCACGGGACTGAAGGTTCTCGGGCCCTACCTGGACCTCGGCTCGAAGCTTGGCACCCTCGTCCAGCAGATCGCGCCGCGCCAGGTCGCGAACCTGCGGATCCGCTACTGGGGCAAGATCGTCGACCTGGACACCAATTCGATCACCCGTTCGGTCCAGCGCGGCTACCTGCGCCGGATCAGCGGGGAGACCGCAAACTTCGTCAACGCCCCGCTGCTCCTGCAGCGGCTCGGGATCCAGCTCGAGGTGGTGAAGTCCACCGGCGACAGCGACTACACCGAGCTGATCGAGGTCGAGGCCGCCTCGCCCGAGGGGACCGTCTTCAAGGGCAGCGGGACCCTGATCGGCAAGGGCAACCAGCCGCGCATCGTCGGGATCAACGGCCGCGAGGTCGAGGTCGCCGCGGAGGGAAAGCTGCTGGTCCTTGAGAACCTGGACCGGCCCGGCATGGTCGGAACCGTGGGCTCGCTCCTGGGCCGCGACGGGGTCAACATCGCCGACATGTCCCTGAGCCGCCTCACCCCCGGGGGAACCGCCTACATGGTCGTCCGCGTGGACACGGAACCGAGCGAGGCGGCCCGCCGCGAGATCAAGGAGAACCCGTCGATCAAGTCCGCGAAGTTCGTCCAGCTATGAAGGTCCCGGCGATATTCTCCTGGCCGAACACCGCCGGCGGCAACATCGACCTTGCGGCGCTCCTGATCGCGCTGGCGGCCGGCTACCTCCTCGGGTCGCTGCCCTTCGGTTACCTGGTCGCCCGCGCGCGGGGCGTGAACATTTTCGAGGTGGGAAGCAAGAGCCCGGGCGCCACCAACGTCCGCCGCACGCTCGGCGCATGGGCAGGGAACACCGTGTTCGCGCTCGACGCCCTCAAGGGCGCGGTTGCGGCCGGGTGGCCCCTGTGGTTCCTCTGGCATGCCTGGCGGACGGCGGCCGGCGACAGCGCCTTCGCCCAGGCCGAGCTCAACACCAAGGCCCTGGGGACAATCGGGCTGGTCGCCGCCGTGATCGGCCACTCCTTCTCCTGCTTCACCCACTTCAAGGGCGGCAAGGGCGTCGCGACCGGGGCGGGGGCCTTCATGGTCCTGATGCCCCCCGTGGCGATCGTCGCGGGGGTCGTCTGGACCCTGATATTCTTCACCAGCGGCTACGTATCGCTCGCCTCCATCCTCGCCGCCCTCACCCTGCCGGTCGCCGCGCTGATCGCCGGCGAGCAGGTGTTCATCATCCTGGTGGCGGCCGTGGTTGCGGTGTTTGTCGTCGTCCGTCACCGCGCGAACATCCTGCGCCTGTGCAACGGCACGGAGAACAAGGCGAAGGGCAGGACGGGAGGGCTCCTGTGAGCCGTCTTCCCACAGTGACCGTCGGGCTCTGCGGGCTGGGAACCGTGGGCCAGGGCGTCTGGCAGCACCTGGCGCGCTCCCGGGCCGACTTCGCCTCCCGGCTCGGCGTGCGCATCGTGCTTGCGCGCGCAGCCGTGCGCGACCCCCGGAAGCGGCGCGACGTCGCCATTCCCCGTTCCCGGCTCTGCGACGACCCAATGGCGGTCGCCACCGACCCGCGCATCGACATTGTCTGCGAGCTGATGGGCGGCACGGGGATCGCCCGCAAGGTGACCCTCGCGGCCCTCGAGCGTGGCAAGACGGTCGTCTCCGCCAACAAGGCCCTCATCTGCGCGCACGGGGCCGAGATCATCGCCGCCGCGGCCAGGCACGGCGGGCGCTTCTATTTCGAGGCGAGTGTGGCCGGCGGCATTCCCATCATCAAGGCGCTCCGCGAGGGCCTGGTCGCCAACCGCTTTCCGCTGATCTACGGGGTCCTCAACGGCACCTGCAACTACATCCTCACCGAGATGGCCTCGCACCAGAGGCCCTACCCGGAAGTCCTGGCCGAGGCCAAGCGCCTGGGCTATGCGGAGGCCGACGAGTCGCTCGACGTGCAGGGCTGGGACACGGCCCACAAGGCGTGCATCCTCGCGTGGCTGGCGCACGGGGTGTGGGTGCCTCCCGGGCGGATGATCGTCGAGGGGATCGACCGGATCACTCCCGCCGACTTTCACAACGCCTCCGTCCTGGGCTACGGGATCAAGCTGCTGGCCATCATCTCGCGCGACTTTGCGACCGGCGAGCTGAGCGTCCGGGTCCACCCGACGCTCCTGCCGTCCCGCAGCGTCATCGCGAGCGTCGGCGGGGTGTTCAACGGGATTTCCGTCACCGGCGACGTGGCCGGCACCACCCTTTACATCGGCCGCGGGGCCGGCAGGGACGCCACGGCCAGCGCCGTGATCAGCGACATCGCCGACGCGGCCGCGCTCCTGCGCGAGGGCCGCGGCGCGGCGGCCCCCGCGCCCGCGCCGGGCG
>CAITEC010000111.1 GCA_903891325.1 uncultured Opitutaceae bacterium | reverse complement strand
ATGCGAGCTGCCGCCCGGGCTCGCCGACGAGATCATCACCATTCCCGAGTGCCACGAGGCCGTGCTCCCGATCCTCGCGACCATCCCCGTCCAGCTCCTGAGCTATTACATTGCCGTCGAGCGCGGCTGCGACGTCGACAAGCCCCGCAACCTGGCCAAGTCCGTGACGGTGGAGTGAGGCGCGACAATGGGCGCCGCGACCTTCCTTCCATCGATTCCCTGGCCCCTCTGGCAGTCGCTTTGGCTCACGCTCCGGCTCGCGGCCATCACCACCGCGATCCTTGGGATCGCGGGCCTTCCCCTGGCGAACTGGCTGAACACCTCGCGCTGGCGGCTGGCCCCGGCAATTGAGACCCTGGTCACGCTGCCCGTCGTCCTTCCGCCGACGGTCATCGGTTTCTACCTGCTCCTCGCCTTTTCCCCGAATCACGCGCCGGGCCGCTGGTGGCTCGAGGCAACGGGCTCAACCCTGGCCTTCTCCTTCCCCGGCCTGGTGGTGGCCTCGGTGATCTACTCGCTCCCCTTCGCGATCCAGCCCTTCCAGGCCGCGCTGCGCGCCGTACCCCGCGAGCTTCTCGACGCCGGCACGGCCCTGGGGGCGGGCTCCTGGCGGGTCTGGCGCCGCCTCCACCTGCCCCTCGCCGGCCGCGGCATCGCCGCGGGCCTCACCCTGGCCTTCGCGCACACCCTCGGGGAGTTCGGCGTGGTCCTGATGATCGGCGGCTCGATCCCCGGCGTGACCCGGGTGGCCAGCATCGCCCTCTACGACGACGTCCAGTCCCTGGACTACGGCGAAGCCCGCACCTTCGCCGCGCTGCTGTTGGTTGTCTCTTTCGTCCTCTTGCTTGCCGTAACGCTTCTCCAAAGGAAGCGACCCGCATCTTAGGAATGTAGCCGGGGGATGCCGAATCCGGACCGGCCTCTAGGAGGCCGGCTACATCGGACTCCATAGCTCCCCCCTCCCCCCCCTTTTTTTACCAGAAGGAATCGACCCCAGCGCGAAGCGCATCGTCACTGCTCCGAAGCGCCCGGAAGGGTCCCCGAAGCGACAACAGCGGAGCTCATTGGCCGCCTCTTGGCGTCCCCCCATGAGGCGGGACGCCGGTATGGCGGCCAGATCGGGCCTCGCGCAGCTCTTGTCGCGAAGCGGGACCCTTCCGGGCGCTTCGGTCCGCTATTTCCCGTCGTCGATTCCGAACACCGCGTTTGCGTAGTTCTCCGCGCTGAACGCCTGCAGATCCTCGGCCTTCTCGCCCAGCCCCAGGAAAAAGATCGGAATCTTCAGCTCACGGTAGATCCCCACCAGGGCCCCGCCCCGGCTCGTCCCGTCCAGCTTGGTCACCACCAGGCCCGTCAGCCCGAAACTCTTGTGAAAGACCCTCGCCTGCTCGATCGAGTTGGCCCCCAGGGAGCCGTCGACCACCAGCCAGCGGTGATGCGGGGCATCCGGGTCGTTCTTCTGGAGGACCCGCCGGATCTTCGCCAGCTCGGCCATCAGGTTATCCTTGGTGTGGAGCCTCCCCGCGGTGTCCACGATGAGCACATCGCAGCCCCGCGACCGGGCCGCCTGCCAGGCGTCGAACGCGACCGCGGCCGCGTCCGCCCCCGTGTGGCTTGCCACCACCTCCAGGCCCAGGCGCTGGGCCCAGGTCCGCAGCTGCTCGACCGCCGCGGCGCGGAAAGTGTCGGCCGCCGCGAGGATGACGGAGCCCCCTTCCTCCTTGATCCGGGCTCCGAGCTTGGCGCAGGTCGTCGTCTTGCCCGAACCGTTGACCCCGATCAGCGCGATCACCAGCGGCAGGCCCGACGGGAGCTTCGCCTTCGGGTCCAGCCTCCCCTCGCTGCCCTCGAGGATCCGCCGCAGGACGGTGGCCCCGATTTCCGCTGCCTGGCGCCCCTTGAGCTCCGGGTCCTTGCGGTAGGCCTCCTTGATTTCCGCGATGATCTCCCGGGTCGTTGCGACCCCGAAGTCCGCCGCGTAGAGCGCATCCTCGAGCTCGCCCACGGAGGCCGCGTCGATCCGCCGGCCGCCGAAAAGCCCGTGGGTCCGGGTGGCGATGACGGCAACCGTCTTCGCCAGCCCCTCCTTGAACTTCCTCAGGATCGAGATCATCGGTCGCTGCGCGTCGGCCGGCGGAAAACGGTCACGGGACCGCCTTGCGCGCGTCGCGGCCAAGCTGCTCCTTGAGGCGATCGAGGATCCCGTTGATGAAGCGCTTCGCGTCGGCGTTCGAAAACTGCTTGGAAAGGTCGATCGCCTCGTTGATCGAGACCACCGGCGGGATGTCGGTCCGGAAGATCATCTCGTAGACGGCCACCCTGAGGATCGCCAGGTCGATCTTCGCGATCCGGTCGAACTCCCAATTCTTGGCCAGCTCGCGGATGTGCCCGTCGATTTCCGCCACGTGGGCGATCGCCCCGTGAATCAGCTCCTCGCCGAAGGCAAAATGCTCCCGCGGCTGCTCCTGGTTCTCGAAGAACAGGCCCAGGTCGTCGGAAATCGACGCAGGCGTGTTCAGGCTCCAGGAGTAGAGGTATTGCACGGCGGCCACGCGTCCGTCCCGGCGACCGGCGAATTGGGGGTTGCTCATGAATGATTGGTCACACGGTTCCCGAAAGGGCGGCCATTGCAACCGCCGCCTGGGCGAATTCCGCGCCGCGGTCGACTTTGCCCGCGCAGCGGGCGGCCGCCTGGGCCGCGTTCTCCGCCACGATCACCCCGTTGATGACCGGGGTCCGCGCGTCGAGGGCGACCCGCTGCAGCGCGTGGGCGACCGAGGTGGCGATCAGCTCATAGTGAATCGTGTCGCCGCGGATCAGGACGCCCAGGGCGATGACAACCGACGGCTTGCGCCGCGCGGCCACGAGCTGGGCGGCCACCGGAAGCTCATTGGAGCCCGGCACCCGGGCGATCGTGATGTTCTTCCGGCGCACGCCGGCGGCCAGGAGCCCGCCGAGCACCCGCTCGAGGAGGGCCTCGACGAGCCGCCCGTTGTAGCGCGCGGCGACGATGCCCACCGAGAAGGGGGCGCCTGAAATTTCTGGGAGTACCGGTTTCTGTCGGCTCATGAATGGGGGGCGTGCCGCTTCAGACGGGGATCTGCTCGACGATCTCGATGCCGTAGCCGTCCAGGCCGACGACCTTTCGGGTGCTGTTGGAGAGGAGGCGGATCTTGCACAGGCCCAGCGCGACGAGGATCTGCGCCCCGGTCCCGTAGTCGCGGAAACTCATCGGCGGCAGTTCGCCCGGCTTCGCGTCGAGCCGGCGGATCAGCTCCTGCCCGTCGCTGGGATGCTCCATGTAGAGCACGGCCCCGCGGCCGGCCCGCGCCACGGCCTCAAGCGAGGCGCCCAGGGTGCGGTGGGTGTCCAGCCCGCGCATGCGCAGGACGTCGCCCAGGAGGTTCCCCCCATGGACCCGGACGAGCGTCGGGTCGGGCCCGAGGGCACCCATCGTGAGCGCGATGTGATGGCGGTTGTCCAGGGTGTTGCGAAACACATGCAGCGTGAAATCACCGAATTCCGACGGGAAGGGCCGCACTCCGACCTCCTCGACCAGGTGCTCCCGGCGCGCGCGGTACTCGATGATCTGGGCGATCGATATCATCTTCAGCCCGAAACGCTTCCGGAATTCGATCATCTGCGGCAGCCGCTGCACGGTGCCGTCGTCGTTGACCAGCTCGCAGAGGACGCCGCTGGGGTGCTGCCCCGCGAGGATGGCGAGGTCGACGGCCGCCTCGGTGTGCCCGGCCCTCTCGAGGACGCCGCCCCGCCGCGCCCGCAGGGGGAAGACATGCCCGGGCTGGACGAGCTGCTCGGGCCGGGCCGCCGGATCCGCGAGGATCCGGATCGTCTGGGTCCGGTCGTAGGCGCTGATGCCCGTCGTGATTCCCTCCGCGGCATCCACGCTCACCGTGAAATCGGTCCGATAGGTCTCGCGGTTGCTGGCGACCATCGGCCCCAGGCCCAGGCGGCGCAACTGGTGCTCGACGGTGGGCACGCAGACGATTCCGCTGCAGTAGCGGATCATCATGTTCACCGTCTCGGGCGTCGCCCGGGAGGCCGCCATGATGAGATCCCCCTCATTCTCCCGGCTTTCGTCGTCGGTCACGATCACCAGTTTGCCCGCCGCGACGTCCGCTATCGCGGATTCGAGGTCGTCAAAGGGAGTTGGAGCTGGGGAGGACATTCAAAGCGACTCATAGAGCCTCTTGCGCCGGCTGTAACGCCTAATGTTTTTTCGCCTGCTGCCGCAGGTCCCGCCACCGGGCCAGCCGCTCGGCGATCGCCGCCTCGTCCCCGACGGGCTTGGGGGTGTACAGGGTCAGGGGTGAGGACAAGTAATTCTGCCCGGACACCCCCTCGGAATAGTCGTGGGAGTAGGCGTAGCCTTTCCCGTGACCGAGCCTCTTGTTGGCCTGGCCCCCCTTGTCCCGCAGGTGGAGCGGCACCGGCTGGACCGGGGCATCGCGCAGCGCCTGGTGGGCGGCCCCAAGCCCGAGGGTCGCCGTGTTGCTCTTCGGGGCCGTGGCGATGTAGAGGGTCGCATGGGCGAGCGTCAGCTCGGCCTCCGGCAGCCCGATGAAGTCGACGGCGTGGTGGGCGGCCACGGCCAGGGGCAGCGCCTGCGCGTCCGCGAGCCCGACGTCCTCGCTCGCAAGTATGACCAGCCTGCGGGCGATGAACCGGGGGTCCTCCCCCCCCGCGAGCATCTTCGCCAGCCAGTAAAGCGCGGCGTCCGGATCCCCGCCCCGGCAGCTCTTGATGAAGGCGGAGATCGTGTCGTAGTGCTCATCCTCGTCGGCGTCGTAGCGGATCCGGCGCTCCCGGGCGAAGAGCTCCAGCTCCGCCGCGGTCACGACCCCCTTCTCCGGAAGGCCGAGGACAATCACCTCCAGCGCATTCAGCGCCCGGCGCAGGTCGCCGTCGCAAAGCCGCGCGAGGTCCACGAGGATCGGGTCGGCCGCCGTCACCCCCCGGGCGCCCAGGCCCCGTTCATTGTCCGCAAGCGCCCGCCCCAGGACGGCGGCGATCACCGCCACGTCGAGGGGCTCGAGCCGGAACAGGTGGCTGCGCGAGAGCAGCGGGGGAACCACATAAAAGCCCGGATTGTGCGTGGTCGCGCCGATCAGCCTGACCGTTCCCTCCTCCACGTCGGGCAGGAGGAGGTCCTGCTGCGACTTGTTGAAGCGGTGGAGTTCGTCGATGAACAGGATCGTGCCGCCCTCGGGACTGCGGCGCGCCAGCGCGAGGACCTCCCGCAGCTCGGCGACATTGGACATGACCGCGTTGATCCGGACGAAGCGGCTCCCGGTCTCGTTGGCGATCGCCTCGGCGATGCTCGTCTTGCCGCAGCCGGGCGGGCCGTAGAAGAGCAGGGAGCCGAAGCGGTTCTGCGCGATGAGCCGGGGCAGCAGGCTTCCCTTCTGGAGAATGTGGTCCTGCCCCACGACCTCCGACAGCCGGCGCGGCCGCATTCGCGCCGCCAGCGGCTGCGCGGCCTTCCGGGCCGCGTCGGTCCGCGGCGGGCTCCCGGCAGCAGCGGAGGCGGCGGGGCCGCCAAAGAGGTCGCCTTGGTCAGGTGTCATGGGTCATCGGCCTATTGTCACCGGCAAAATCACATTGTTAATCCCTTGCTACAATCCCCAATCCGGCGCCGCGCCGGCATCCAACGGTGAACGACGACAACCACGCCGACGGGCACCCCCTCGACCGGACCCTGGGCCACCGCGCCCCCCTGCTATGGCTGGCGCTGCCCTTCATGGGCGGGCTGGCGGCGGTCGGCGCCGGGGCATCCGCTCCCGTCGCCGCCACCCTGGTGATTTCCCTCGCCCTGTCCGCGGCGGCCCTCGCCTTGGAGCGCCCCGCACCCTCCCTGGCGGCGCTGGCCGGATCGATGCTTTTAGCCGGGGTCGCCAGCGGCGTCAGCCATCGCGGCACCGCGGCATCCGGGGGCGAAAGGCCGCCGCGGGCGATCCATCTCTCACTCAGGATTCGGCGCGTCTTTCCCCAGGGGTCGCCCTTGAAGGCCGGCGGTATCGCCCTGATCGCGGACGCGCGGGGACTCCCTTCCGGGCTCGCCGGGCGGCGCATCTACTACTCCGCCAGGCTCCGCCCCGGCCAGCCGCCACCCGAGCGCACTGCAAAGGTTGCCGCATCCGGCCTGCTGGTCGCCGTTCCCCGCGGCAGGCCGGCCAGCACGTTCTATGGCAGCCTGGCCGGCCAGGGAGTCGGCTTCATGCTGGTCCGGGCCCGCATTCTGCGCGATGAGGAGCCGGCGGGCGCCTATTACCGGTTCTGCAACCGGCTCGCCCGGCGAATGGACGCCCTTCTCGGCGAGGGGCTGGGGAGCCACCCGGAACTGGCCGCGATGTACCGGGCGATGATGCTGGGTCGAAAGGGCGACCTCCAGCCCGGGCAAAAGCTGCTCTTCATCCACAGCGGCGCGATGCACCTTTTTGCGATCAACGGCGTGCACATCGGAATGGTGGCCGCCGCCCTCCACGCGATGCTCGCCCTCCTGCGCTGCCCAAGGGCCCCGGCGAGCCTGGCCGTCCTCGCCGTCCTCTGGCTGGACGTCGACACGACCGGCGGGAGCCCCTCGGCTGTCCGTGCCTTTGTCATGGTGGCGATCCTCGAGGCTGCCTTTGCGATGCGCCGCCCCTGCAATCCCGTGGCCGCGCTCGCCGGCTCCGCCCTCCTTTCCGTCCTCATCGATCCCATGGATTTCTTCAGCGCCAGTTTCCAGATGTCGTACGCGGTTGTCTGCGCGATCCTGACCCTGGGATTGCCGCTGGCCGGCCGGCTGGAGCGGCGCTTCCCCCCCTTCCCCGACATCCCCGAGGCGAGTTGGAGCCCCCTTCAGCGCGCAAGCGCCCTCGCCCGGAGGCACCTGCTGCAGGCTGCCGGGATCGGGCTGGCCGCCGGGCTCGTGGGCGCCATCACCGGGATACAGTTCTTCGGGCTTTTCGCCCCGGTTGGTGTCGTGCTCAACATCCTCCTCGTCCCCCTCGCCTCGCTCGCGATCGTCGGCGGATGCCTGTCGCTGGCGATACCCCATTGGGGCTTCAGCGCCTCGCCGATCTTCAACCGCGCCGCCGCGGTCGTGCTCCTGGGAATCCAGGCGATCATGAACGCCGGAAGCCGCATGCCCGGCGCCTGGATGGCCGCCCGGTTTCGCGCCGGCTGGATTGGGCCGGCCGCCCTTGCGACGCTGGTTGCGGCCCTCATCGCCGGCTACGCCTCCGGGTGGAGCCGCGCGCGCGGCGGATGGCTTCCGCCCTTCCTTGTGGTGGCGGCGGCGCTTGCGTTCGGGGTCAAGTATGGGTGATCTTCCGGGTGTGAAAAGCGCCTACGAGCTCGCGATGGAACGCCTGTCAAAATCCGACACGGGAGCGGACCGGCCCCTCAGCGCCGAGAAAAAGGGCCGGCTCGCGGAGATCGACCGCCTCTACAAGGGGAAGCTGGCCGAGCGCGAAATTTTCCTCAAGCAGCAGCTCGACAAGGCGCTCGCCGCCGGGGACGCCGATGAGCTTGGGAAGATCCAGCGCCAGATGGCCGCGGAAAAGACCCGGATCGAGGAGGAGCGCGAGTCCGCCAAGGACGCGGTAAGAAAATCCTGAATTTGAACAGGAAGGTCGGGAAGAGCGGTGAGGGTCCGGAAAGTCGGGGTTCGAACCACAATTCCTGAAATTTTAGTTAGACGAAATTATCGGGATACCAGCCAGGGGCCGGTCCATTCCGAATCCTTTCCGGCCTTCCCGACCTTCCTGTTCAATCCATCTTTACTCCGGCTCCGCGGTTCCCTCGACGACCCACCTCTTCGCGTCGGGCACCTGCTTGAAGAACTCGCGCAGGGCGGCGCTCAGGTGCTCGGCGTAGCGAAAATGGGCCCCCATCCCCGTGCGCAGCTCGGCCTCGTAGATGAACTTGTCGGCGTGGGTGCTGTGCTCGAAGGGGGTCTGGGCCCCGAGCAGAAGCGAGT
>CAITEC010000110.1 GCA_903891325.1 uncultured Opitutaceae bacterium | reverse complement strand
GATTGAAATTGTAGCCGGGGTCCCAGACCCCGGAGCTTGGGGTCTTATTTCGGATCCGGGGTCTGGGACCCCGGCTACAATTTGACCACAAACGGCGCGAAAAACCCCGCCTGCGTTGCCGGAAAGTGCGCGTGGATGAGCACGCCGTCGTCCCGGTGCTCCTGGTCGCGGATGTGCCCGAAGGCGTGAAGCCGGGCGATCGCGTCGTACCGGTCGTGCGGCACCAGCAACTCCACGATGTTTTGGCCGCTGGCGACCAGCTCGCGGCAGCGGTCGAGGAGCCCGTCCAGCCCGGCTCCCGTCAGCGCGCTCACGAAGACCGCGTCGGGCGCCAGGTGGCGCGCGGCGCGGATCCGCGCGGCGGAAGCCGTGTCGACCTTGTTGAATACGGTCAGCGTCGGCTTGCCCCCCGCGCCCAGCTCCCCGAGGACATCGAGGGTGGTGGCGCTGTGCTTCTCAAAGTCGGGGTTTGAGACGTCGAGGACATGGATCAGGAAGTCGGAGACAATCACCTCCTCGAGGGTCGCCTTGAAGGCCTCGACCAGGTTGTGCGGAAGCCTGCGGATGAACCCGACCGTGTCGGTCACCAGGAGCTTCTGGTTCCCGGGCAGCGTCATCTGCCGGGTCGTCGGGTCGAGCGTGGCAAAGAGCTTGTCCTCGACGAGCAGGTGGGCGCCGGTCAGCGCGTTCAGGAGGGACGACTTCCCCGCGTTGGTGTAGCCCACGATCGCGGCGGTCGGCAGCGGCACGCGCAGCCTGCGGCGCCGCTGGACATCGCGCTGCCGCACGACCTCGACCAGCTCCTCCTTGAGGTGGGCGATCCGCGCCCGCACCGTCCGGCGATCCTGCTCGAGCTGGGTCTCGCCCTCGCCGCCCAGGGCGCCCTTGCCCCGTTGGCGCGAAAGGTGGCTCCACGCCCGGGTCAGCCGCGGAAGGGAGTATTCCAGGCGGGCGAGCGAAACCTGGAGCCGCGCCTCCCGCGTCTGGGCCCGGTCCGCGAAGACCTCCAGGATCACCTCCTGCCGGTCGATGACGGCCAGGTCCGAGAGTTTTTCCCAGTTGCGCTGCTGCGCGGGCGAGAGGGCCGCGTCAAAGACCAGGACCTGGGCGTCCCCCGCCTTGGCAAGCGCGATAATTTCCTCGGCCTTTCCGCTCCCGACAAAAAGCGCCGGGGACCGCATCCGCAGCTTGACGAGCGTGGACTGCGTGATGGTGAGCCGCAGGTTCTGGACCAGCTCCGCCAGCTCGGCGAGAAGCTCCGCACCCTCCCCCTCAGCCATGTCGACAGTCTGCACGCCCACGAGGAAGGCCCGCTCCGGTCCGGACTCCGTCGTGTCGCTGCTGATGTCCTTCTTTTCGATGGCCATCCCGCCGACAGTGACAATTTGCGGAGAACCCGCAATCGTGCAGATTACCCGCCCATGGAGCCGGCCACACCCAACACAATGCGCCGGATCGCATTCGCCCTCGTCCTTTGGATCGCGGCAATCCTGCTTTTCCTCGGGCTGGGGAAGTATTCCCTCTGGGACGACGAGGCCGCCCAGGCGATGTTCGCCGAGTCCACGTGGCAGACCGGCGACACCTCGGCGATGATCGGCCGGAACATCGTGGCCTACGACTACGGGGCGGAGCTGAAGAACCTGCACGACCGTGCGACCCCGCCGCTGACCTCGTACCTGATGGCGCCCTTTGTCGGCGCCAGCACGATCAGCACGCTGAGGCCGCGGCTTCCCCTTGCGCTGTGCGGGGTCGCGTTCTGCGCCCTCTTCCTCCTTTGGGTGGACAGCTCGGGCGTCGACGGACCCACGGCGGCCCTGCTGTGCATGGGCCTGCTCGGCAACGTGTCGCTCTTCCTCTTTTTCCGCCAGGCCCGCTACTACGGGATAACCCTGCTCTTCTCCCTCGCGCTGGCCTTCCTCTATCTCCGGTGGAGGGGATCGCGCCGGGCGCTCCTGGCCCTATCGCTGCTGATGGCCGCCCTGTTTGCCACGCACACGATCATCTATGCGGCCGTCGCGGCCACCCTCCTTATCGACTACGCATTCTGGGGCCAAAGGAAACGGCGGCTGACGGCCCGGGAATGGGCCGTCGTGCTGGCGCCGCAGATGGTCCTGGGCGGGGCCCTTCTCCTTGTTTGGAATCCGTTTGAAACGGTCCGCGGCGGGGACCTGTTCGCCGATACGGTGCGCGACCGGCTGAGGATGTTCTGGTGGAACCTCCGCGACCTGAACAACGCCGAGCTGGGCTGCGGCCTGCTCCTCCTGGCTGCTCCCTTCCTCTGGCGCCGGCGCGCGGACCGCGCGGTCTTCCTTCGCGGGCCGGTCGCGATTGTCACCTACTGCGCCGCCGTCGCGATCGTGTCCCCAAAGGTCGTCGCCATCGCCCCGCCCTTCGCGGACGTGCGCTACCTGCTGCCCCTCGTACCGCTGTGCATCGTCCTGGCCGCCCTGACGCTGCGGACCCTCGCCGGAAAGACGCCCCAGCTCGCATTGGCGCTCGGGCTCGCGGCTTTTGGGACGAACCTGCTCAACGGCGGCCCGCTCCTATCGCAGGGCCTCCGATCGACCATCGCCTCCTACCTCTCGGAGCTGAGGAACCCGGTGCCCGGGCCCTACGAAGCCACGGTCCGCTGGATCGACGACCACGTCCAGCCCGGTGAGTCGATCTGGGTGCTGCCCGGCTACGCCACTTTCCCCCTCATGTACCACGCGCCCAAGGCGATCTACGCATGGCAGTTGCGTTATCCCCCCGAGCCGCAGTTCAAGGGCCTGCTGGCGATCCACTTCCTCGGCCTGGAGCCGCCCGACTACATGATAGCGTTCGGGCCCTACATCGGCGGAGTGGAGCGCGTGATCGAGAGCGGGAGGAACCTTGGCTATGCCTACCAAAAGGTCGCGACGATCGACGAGTACTGGGTCTCCGAGCACCTGCCCTCCCTCATCATGCACAAGTTTTCCGACCGCAAGCATTTCGACCCGAGCTTCGAGGCGATCTACATTTTCAAGCGGGTGCCGGCCGAACCCGCCCACGCCGCGTCGCGGGCGGGACGCTGAGCGTTCAGCAGAAGATTCGCGAGCGGCGGGTCGGTCCGCCCGAGGTCGCCGTCTGCACCGCGAAGACGCCGCCGGCGGCGCTGGCGGCCGATGTTTCGCCCTGTCGGGCCGTCGTTATGAAGAGGGTGTCCAGCCCGGGGCCGCCGAAGGTGCAGGAGGTCGCAAAGGGCGCGGGCACGGGAACCGTCTCGATGACCGTGTTGCCATCCGGCGCCAGGCGCACGACGCAGGAGGCGCCCCAGCGGGCCGACCAAAGGCAGCCTTCGCGATCCACGGCCAGGCCATCGGGAGCCACACCCGGGACGGCGGCGGCGGCGTGGAGCACCCGTCGGCCGGAAAGTTCGCCGGTGGCCTCGTCGTAGGCGAAGGCGAAGATCTTCGCGGTGGTGGAGCAGGTCCAGTAGAACGTCCCGCGATCCGGGGAAAAGCCCATGCCGTTGGCGACGCCGGTGCCGCGAAAGAGAAGCCGGCTGCGGCCGTCCGGATCGATGCGATGCAGGCCGCCACTCTGGTCGTCCATTCCGATGGTACCCGCGAAGACCCGGCCGCGGAAATCGGCGGTCACATCGTTGAACCGCTTCATGCCCGGATCGGCGAAGGGGCGGGTCGTCGTGACGCGTCCCGACTCGGGATCCAGGCGTGCGAGGTCGCTCACCCGGAAGAGCGCGAGCGCCCCGTCGGCTTCGAGCGTGAAGCCGCCGATCGGGTCGCCCAGCCTGACCCGGCGGACCTCGCCGGTCGCGTGGGTCCAGGAGTGGAGCTCGCCCGCGTCGATATCCGTCCAGAAAAGCATCTGCCGCCCCTCGTCCCAGAGCGGCCCCTCGCCGAGGTTGCAGTGGGACGGCACCAGGAGGCGGACGGGTTCGGAGACCGCGGGAGGGGGGAAAGCCACGGTCGATTAGCCCTAAAGCCCGCCGGAAAGGTCAACCTGAAAGGGGTCATGCCCCAACTCCTTAATTTTTCGTCTATTTCCCCTCCTCCGGCTCAAGTAAACACTCACCGATTCACTGGTTCCCATCCTCAGCTGCCGTGCTATCCAGCCATTGGTCGCCGTCGTCGTCCTTCGAAGCGTCTCCGCCAGGTCTATCTTCCATGCCGCGCTCTTCTTTCCGCCGCGAACGTCATCGCGACTCTTTCCAGAGCTGCCCAGCAGTTTGTGAAGGGCCCGTTCCCATGCCAGCTCCTTCAGTTCCGCGGCCTCTCCTCCCCCGCGCAGCGCACCTTCCTTCATCAGCTGTTTGTGATCCCTGCTAACCTGCTTCCTCCACTCATCATCCCCGATTGCCCAGCCACGGCAGATGGTTTCGAAGGCCTGCCGTTTCTGCTCCGCGTCCATTGTGGCCAGCCAGATCAGATAGTCGTGATATCTGCGCCATCCCTCCTTTGAGTCCTGCAGTCCGCCCAATTCAAACATCCAATCCGCACACTGCATGAACTTGGGCCGATTTCGCTGCTGAAACCGATGGAAGCTGCTCCATCGAAACTCGCCCAGCTGCGCCGCAGGCAACAACTTGGCCTTCACTGGATTTAGATGGATGTAATTCACGACCCTCGCCAACGAGAAACCCGGCTGGACCAGTATTGCAGTGTAGCGTCCTTGGAAGAGGTGCCCCTGTTCCCGGCGATACCGATTGAAGCGCGTTGCAAAGGTGCTCTCCAGCCAATGCATTCCCTTCACAAGGTTCGCCCTTGGAGTCCGCAGCGCAATGTGGAAGTGGTTGCGCATGATGGAGTAGCCATGTAACAGCCAATCGGACATTTCACAGGCCTCAAAGAGGCATTTTTCAAAGGCGTATCGCGTTGAGTCCTCCTCAAAGACGTCCTGCCGGTAGTTACCCCGGTTGATGACGTGGTACAGGGCGTTCGAATATTCAAGGCGGGGAGCGCGCGGCATTGCCACGGATTATGGCAAGTGCGAGGGGCAAAAATTAAGGAGTTGGGGCATGACCCCTTTTCGGCTGTGACCCCTTTTCGGCTCGCTCTTCCATTCAGGTGTTTCCGATCTTCCCGGCCTTTCTGTTTATTCAGATCGGACCACCACCCGGCAATGGATCAGCTTGACCGCAGAGCGCGCACTGGCGCACGCTGCGAGCCTGGATATTGCCTGGTGGTGTAAAGGTAGCACAGGTGACTTTGACTCACCTAGTCCTGGTTCGAATCCAGGCCGGGCAGCCACCGGATTCGGCATTACCGAATTGACGCCGATTTTGCCAAGGCGTTTCCTGTACGCCATGCATGCACCCCTGGCTGTCGATCCTCAGGTCAAATACAAGCGGATCATTCTGAAGCTCTCCGGCGAGGTGCTCCGGGGCAGCAAGTCGGGCGATCCGATCGACGGGCCGACCCTCGATCGCATCGGCCTCCAGATTAAGGAAATTCACGAGCTCGGGGTCCAAGTCTGCGTCGTGATCGGGGGCGGGAACATCTTTCGCGGGCTCAGCGGCGAGAAGCGCGGGTTCGACCGCACGACCGGCGATTACATGGGGATGCTCGCCACCGTCATCAACGGCTTGGCCCTCATGGACTGCCTGGAGAAGATGAACGTGACCACCCGGGTCCAGAGCGCCATCCCGATGAACCAGATCGCCGAGCCCTTCATCCTTCGACGGGCGATCCGCCACCTCGAGAAGGGCCGGGTCGTCATCTTCGTCGCGGGCACCGGCAACCCCTATTTCTCGACCGACACGACCGCCGCCCTCCGCGCCTCCGAGATGCACGCGGACATCCTCCTGAAGGCGACCAAGGTCGACGGAATCTACGACAAGGACCCGAAGAAGTACCCGGATGCCGTCAAGTACGACGAGTTGACCTACGTTGACGCGCTCAAGCAGCGGCTCAATGTGATGGACTCCACCGCCTTTTCCCTCTGCCTCGACAACAACGTCCCAATCCTTGTCTTCAAGCTGAACGAAGAGAACGAAATCCTCAGCGCCGTCCTCGGCAAGAAGATCGGGACCATCGTCAAGGGCTGATTCCCATCCAACACCACCCCAACCCATGAGTTCCGCCATCGTCAACGAAACCGCGTCCAAGATGAAGAAGGCCGTGGAGCACACGCTTCACGAGTTCAGCTCCATCCACACCGGCAAGGCCACGCCGGCCATGGTCGAGGGCATCATGGTCGAGGCCTACGGCTCCCAAATGCGCCTGCGCGACTGCGCCGCGATTACAACCCCCGATGCCCGGCTGATCCAGATCCAGCCCTGGGACACCGGGCTGGCCAAGGCCATCGAGAAGGCCATCCAGGTCGCCAACCTGGGCTTCAATCCCCTCATGGACGGCAAGATCGTGCGCATCCCCCTCCCGGACATGAGCCGCGAGCGGCGGCAGGAATTCGCCAAGACGGCCAACCGGCTTGCCGAGGAGGGCCGCGTCCAGGTCCGCACCGTCCGGCGGGACGCCATGGAGGCGGTGAAGCGCGCCAAGCTCCCCGAGGACCAGGTCAACCGCAGCGAGAAGGAAATCCAGGCGCTTACCGACAAGTCCATCAAGGAGATCAACGAGCATCTTGCGAGCAAGGAGAAGGAACTGCTCGCGGTCTAACGAGGCCTTGCTCCCGCCCTCCAACCTCCCGGCTTCCCCCTCCGGCCTTTCGAGGGCCCGCCCGCGGCGGGTCGTCGTCAAGCTCGGGACCGGCGTGTTCACGTCGGCCGGGAAGCTCGATACCGCGCGGATCGCGGCGATCTGCACGCAGCTGGCGGCGCTTCGCTCGCGGGGCTCCGAGGTGATCGTCGTCTCGTCCGGGGCGATCGGCCTGGGCATGGGCGTCCTCGGCCTGGCCAAGCGCCCCCGCGAACTGCCCCGCAAGCAGGCCTGCGCGGCAATCGGGCAGGGTCTCCTGATGCAGACCTGGCAGGCCGGCTTCGCCCCCCACGGCGTCGTGGTCGCACAGGCGCTCCTGACCCACGACGACCTGCGCCTGCGCTCGCGCTACCTGGGGGTCAAGGAGACCCTGGCCCAGATCGCCGCGTACCGGGCGGTGCCCATCATCAACGAGAACGACACCGTGAGCGCCGCCGAGATCAAGTTCGGCGAGAACGACACCCTTTCGGCCCTGGTCGCGAGCCTGGTCGAGGCCGACTGCCTCATCATCCTCTCAACGGCGCCGGGCCTGATCGACCGGAAGGGCACGGGCAGGATCGTGCCGGTCGTCGAGCGGATCACGCCGGAAATCGAGGCGATGGCCGAGGGAACCTCCAGCGAGACGGCGGTCGGCGGGATGATCAGCAAGATATCCGCCGCCAAGCTCGCCGTGAAGTCCGGCTGCGGGGTCTTCATCGCCAGCGGCGCCGAGCCGGACATCGTGCCCCGCCTCCTCGACGGGACCGGCCCGGGGACATTCTTCGTCCCGAGCGGCTCCCGACTCGGCGCAAAGAAGCTCTGGCTCGCCTATTTCCAGCGGCCGATCGCCTCGATTCGCGTGGACGCCCGGGCAGCCAACGCCCTTCGCGCCGAGGGCCGCAGCCTGCTCGCCGTCGGGGTCACCGGCGCCGACGGGATCTTCGCGGCCGGCGATGTCGTGAACATCGCCGGTCCGGACGGGGCCGTCTTTGCGCGGGGCGAGTCCGCCTTCGCGAGCAGCGAGATCCCGGGAATCGCCGGCCGGAAGGGCGGCGAAGTCCGGGCCCTGCATCCCCGCCGCAAGCGGCTCGAAGTCATCCATCGGAACGACCTGGTGCTCCTGTAACGTGGGTGGCCCACCGCTTCCCATGAATTTCGAGCTCGAACAGCCGCACGCGCCGCCTGACTTCCCCCCGATCGATTTCGCGGCCCAGCTCAACGCGGAGCAGTACAAGGCGGTGACATCCCCGCCCGGACCGATGCTCGTCCTGGCCGGCGCCGGTTCCGGCAAGACCCGGACGCTCACCTACCGCGTGGCGTGGCTCCTCTCGCAGGGGGTCCGCCCCGGCGAGATCCTCCTGCTCACCTTCACGAACAAGGCCGCGAAGGAGATGCTCCACCGCGTCCAGGACCTGACCGGGGTCGAGCCGCGCCGCTTCTGGGGCGGGACCTTCCACAGCATCGGCCACCGCGCGCTGCGGCTCCACGGCGAGTCCGTCGGGCTGTCGCGCTCGTTCACGATCCTCGACGCGGACGAGTCCGAGTCGCTCCTCCGGGACGCCGTCGAGGAATCCGAGAAGGGCTTCTTCAAGGACAAAACCCATCCCCGCCCGGGGCCGCTTCACGAGATGATCTCGCTGGCGCGCAACACGCGCACGTCGATCGCCGACACGATCTCCCGCCAGTTTCCGCAGCACCAGGAGATCACCGACCGGGTGGTCCATTTCGCCGCCAAGTACGCGGAGAAAAAGCTCAAGTCGAGCGTCGTCGACTACGACGACCTCCTGGAGTTCTGGCTCGACCTCCTTCGAAAGTCGCCCGAAGCCGCCGCCTATTTCCAGCAGCGCTTCCGCCACGTGCTGGTCGACGAGTACCAGGACACCAACCGCCTGCAGGCGGACATCGTCGACCTGATCGGCAACCACCACCGGGTGATGGCGGTGGGCGACGACGCGCAGTGCATCTACTCCTGGCGCGGCGCGGACTTCGAGAACATCCTGACCTTCCCCGAGCGCCACCCCGGCACCGAGATTCATCGGATTGAGACAAACTACCGGTCCACCCCCGAGATCCTCGCCCTGGCCAACGGAGTCCTCCTGGCGCAGCCGAAGGGCCGGCACTTCGACAAGGACCTCAAGGCCTGGCGCGGCGCCGGCGAGAAGCCCTACCTCGTCCAGACGATGGACACCCGCGAGCAGGCCCAGTTCGTGGTCCAGCGCCTGCGCGGCCTGGTCGACGAGGGTGTCCGGCTGAGCGACGTGGCCGTCCTCTACCGCGCCCACTACCAGTCCCTGGACATGCAGCTTGAACTCTCGCGGCTGCAGATCCCCTACCAGATCACCAGCGGCGTCCGGTTCTTCGAGCAGGCGCACGTGCGCGACCTGGTCGCGCTCCTTCGCTTTGCCTACAACCCGGGCGACGGGATGGCCTGGCAGCGCTTCGCGGCCCTCCTCCCGAAGGTTGGGGACAAGAGCGCGCAGAAGATCCATGCCGCCGCGCGGGCGCGGGCGCAGCTCGAGCAGAAGGACTTCCTGGAGATCCTCGGCAGCGACGACATCCGGACGACCGTCCCCAAGGACGCCCGCGAGGAGTGGCCCAAGTTTATCGCCTCCGTACAGGAGGTCGGCGAGGCGATGGGCACGCGGAAGCCCTCCGAGACGATCGACCTGGCGATCGAGGGCTGGTACGGGGACTACCTGAAGGGGGCGTACGCGAACTACACCTCCCGCCTGGACGACCTGAAGTCGCTGGTCGGCTTTGCCAGCCGCTTCGACGACATGCAGGACATGCTTGCGCAGATCATGCTCCTGAACAGCGAGACCGGCGACCGCTCCGCCGATCCCAACGCGGACGCGATCCGGTTGACGACCGTGCACCAGGCCAAGGGCCTGGAGTACGCCGCCGTGTTCATCATCGGGCTGGGCGAGGGGCTGTTCCCGCTCCGCCGGGCCATCGAGAGCGGGACGGTCGAGGAGGAGCGCCGGCTCTTCTACGTGGCGGTGACCCGCGCCCGCGACCAGCTCTACCTCTGCTTCCCGAAGGTCAATTCCAAGGGGGGACCGACGATGCTCCTGGAGCCCAGCCGCTTCCTCCAGGAGCTCTCCGACGACCTCTACCAGGAGCTGCGGCTCAAGCGCAGCTACGGGTGGTAGCGCCCGATGGATCTTAGGGGATCGATGTAGCCGGGGTCCGAGACCCCGGAGCTTGGGGTCTTATTTCTGATCCCCGGCCTCGCTGAGGCCGGGCCGGGGTCTAGGACCCCGGCTACATCGGACATCCGACCTCCCTCCACCCGCGACTTGCGTCCTGCACCGCACCCGGCTTCCCTTTCCCAACTACCCACATGTCCAACACCCCTGTTGAAAATGTCGTCATCGTCGGAACCGGCTGCGCGGGGCTGACCGCGGCCATCTACGCCGCCCGGGCGAACCTCAGCCCCCTCGTGCTCGAGGGCCAGCAGCCCGGCGGACAGCTCACGACTACCAGCGAGGTGGAAAATTTCCCGGGCTTCCCGGAGGGCATCGACGGCTACCAGCTCATGGACAACCTGCGCAAGCAGGCGACCAAGTTCGGCACCCGCTTTGAGCAGACGCTCGTCCAGTCGGTCGACTTTGCCGCGAACCCCCGCCGGCTGGTCTGCGCCGAGCGGACCGTGCTCGCGAAGACCGTCATCATCGCCACGGGCGCCTCGCCCCGGATGACCGGTGTCCCCGGCGAGAGGGAGCTCTTCGGGGGCAAGGGCGTGACCACCTGCGCCACCTGCGACGGCGCATTCTACCGCGGGCAGGAAGTCGCTGTGATCGGCGGCGGCGACAGCGCCGCCGAGGAGGCGTTGTTTCTCACGCGATTCGCGAGCCGGATCTATCTGGTCCACCGGCGCGACGCGTTGCGCGCCTCGCGGATCATGGCCGAGCGGGCCACCGGGCACGCGAAGATCCAGCCGGTCTGGAACTCCGTGCCCGTCGAGGTCATGGGCGCGGCACAGGGCGCGGTGAGCGGCCTGAAGGTCAGGAATGCCCAGAGCGGCGTCGAGACCGTGCTTCCCGTAAAGGGCGTCTTTGTGGCGATCGGGCACCAACCCAACACGGGCCCCTTTGCGGCCGCGCTCGACGTGGACGACAACGGCTACTTCAAGCCGGCCGCCGGGTCCCAGGTAAAGACACGGGTTCCCGGGGTCTACGTCGCCGGCGACTGCGCCGATCACATTTTCCGCCAAGCCATCACCGCCGCCGGGATGGGCTGCCAGGCGGCGATCGAGGCCGAGCGCTGGCTGGCGGAGCACGGCGGCTAAAAGTCATGATTTGAACAGGTCGGGAAGATCGGGAAGTTCGATCCGTCATAATCCAATGACTTCCGGAGGCACAACCGGATGCCCAGCATCGGGTTAGGGCTAAATTTTGATTTTGAGCTCTTTTATCCGGTCTTCCCCGACCTTCCCGGCCTCCTGTTCAATTCCGTTTTCCTTTGGAAAAGTTTCAATACCACTTGAAACTTAGAACCATTCCAATACGCTTTTGAGACCCAGTCCTTATATGGCCGCTACCGACACAACCGACTGCCTCCCGGCGCAAAAGCTCTGCGACAGCGGACTGCGCTCCACTCCGCAGAGGGAAGTCGTTTATGATGTGCTATTAAAGAAACGGGACCACCCGACTGCCGACGAGGTCTACGCCCGGGTTAAGGCGGAAATGCCCACCATCTCGCTTGCGACGGTCTATAACTGCCTGGATCGGCTGGTTCAGTGCAGCCTCGTCCGCCAGGTCAATTTTGAGCGGGGTCCGACGCGCTACTGCCCAAATCTGCGTCCCCACGCGCATTTTCACGACGAGCAGACCGGCTCCACCCACGACATCGAGCTGCCCTCCGCGCTGCTCGAGCATGTGAGCGCCATCCTGCCCCCCGGCTACGACGCCAAGTCCGTCGAGATCACCTTCCGCGGCAAGGCCAAGCCCGCCTCCTGACCCGCCATTTCCTGCGCAATTTCTCCTTACTAATTACTCCTTCCCCCTTTCAGCCATGTCTTCCCTCGAAATCAAGAACCTGCACGTCTCGATCGGCGCCAAGGAAATCATTAAGGGCCTCACGCTGACCATCGGCGCAGGCGAGGTCCACGCCCTCATGGGGCCCAACGGCACGGGCAAGTCGACCCTCTCGAAGGCGATCGCCGGCCATCCCGACTACACGGTGACCCAGGGCGACGTCCTGCTCGACGGCAAGTCCATCCTCAAGATGGAGCCCGACGAGCGCGCCCGGGCCGGGATTTTCCTCGCCTTCCAGTACCCCAGCGAGATTCCCGGCGTGAGCATCGCCAACTTCATCCGCTCCGCCGTCCAGGCGAAGCTCGGGGAGGGCGAGGAGCTCGACGCGAGCGGTTACTACAAGCGGCTGTATGAGAAGATGGACCTGCTGAAGATCGACCGGAAATTCACGTCCCGCGCGGTCAACGACGGCTTTTCCGGCGGCGAGAAGAAGCGCTGCGAGATCCTGCAGATGGCGATGCTCGCGCCGAAATTCGCCCTGATGGACGAGACGGACTCGGGCCTGGACATCGACGCGCTGCGGATCGTCTCCGAGGGCGTCAACCAGCTCCGCGGGCCCGGCCTTGGCATCCTCCTGATCACCCACTACCAGCGGCTCCTGGACTACATCGTGCCCGACAAGGTCCACGTGATGTGGGACGGCCGGATCGTCAGGGAGGGGGACAAGTCCCTCGCCCTTGAGCTCGAGGCCAAGGGCTACGACTGGGTCAAGAAGGAGTTCGCAACCGCCTGATCGGAGAAACCACCATGGCAAACATCGAAACGATCGCAAACGAGCCGGCTCCCGGCAGCGCCGTGTCCGGGATCGACCAGTCCGCCGGCAACTTCAGGTACGAGGAGAAGCACGATTTCGACGCGGGCACCGGTCTCACGGAGCGCACCGTCGACTACATCAGCGCGGTCAAGAAGGAGGCGCCGTGGATCAAGGATTTCCGGCTCGCCGCCCTCAAGACCTTCCTGGCGCGGCCGCTCCCCACCCACTGGGCGACCCGCGACCTCGAGAACATCAATTTCGACAAGATCCGCTACTACCTTTCCAACGGCCAGAAGCCGAAGCGCACCTGGGACGAGGTCCCCGACGACATCAAGCGCACCTTCGAGCGGCTGGGGATCCCGGAGCAGGAGCGCAAGTTCCTCGCCGGGGTGGAGGCGCAGTTCGACAGCGAGGCCGCCTATTCGAACATCAAGGAGGCCGTCTCGAAGCAGGGCGTCATCTTCGTCAACTCGACCGAGGGCCTGCGCGAGCATCCGGAGATCTTCCGCAAGTGGTTCGGGAAGGTGATCCCGACCGGCGACAACAAGTTCTCCGCGCTCAACAGCGCCGTTTTCTCCGGCGGCTCCTTCATCTACGTGCCCCCGGGCGTGAAGGTCTCCCATCCGCTCCAGGCCTATTTCCGGATCAACGCCGAGAATTTCGGCCAGTTTGAGCGCACCCTGATCATCGCCGACGAGGGGTCCGAGGTCACCTACATGGAGGGATGCACCGCGCCGAAGTTCTCCACGACCACCCTGCACAGCGCGGTCGTCGAGCTGGTCGCCCTCAAGGGCGCCAAGATCCAGTACATCACCGTCCAGAACTGGTCGTCGAACGTCTTCAACCTGGTCACCAAGCGCGGGCTCGCCCACGAGGAGGCCGAGATCAAGTGGATCGACTGCAACATCGGCAGCCGGCTCACCATGAAGTACCCGGGGGTCGTCCTCAAGGGCCGGAAGGCCCGCGGCGAGGTCGTCTCGATCGCGCTGGCCAATGACGGCCAGCACCAGGACACCGGGGCGAAGATGATCCACGCGGCCGACGAGACCACCTCGAACATCATCGCCAAGTCCATCTCCGTCGGCCAGGGCCGCAGCACCTACCGCGGCGTCGTCCACATCCCGCGCCACCTCAAGGGCTGCAGGAACAACACCGAGTGCGACGCGCTCCTGATCAACACCAACAGCCGGACCGACACCTACCCGGCGATCACCGTCCGGGGATCGGCCAACAGCGTCCAGCACGAGGCGAGCGTCTCCAAGGTGAGCGACGAGCAGATCTTCTACATGCGCCAGCGCGGCCTCACCGAGGCGCAGGCGATGAGCCTGTCGGTGAACGGCTTCATCAACGACCTCACCCGCCAGTTCCCGATGGAGTACTCCGTCGAGCTCAAGCGCCTGATCGACCTGGAGATGGAAGGGAGCGTGGGCTGAACGCCATGCCCGCGCCCTCCCCGACCCTTCCCGCGCGCGCGATCGGCGGCTTCACCGCCGAGGCCTTCGCCGCCCACCTCGAATCCCAGGCCGGCGCGCCGGCCTGGTGGCTGGAGCGCAAGCGCGCCGCGTACGCGACCTTCGCCGCGCTTCCCCTGCCCGCCCGCACCGACGAGCGCTGGCGCTTTTCGACCGTCCAGGGAATCGACCTGGGGTCCTGCGTCCCGGCGACCGGCGCGGCCCCGCTGCCCGCCGTGCTTCCCGTCAAGGCCGCCGCCTCGCTCGTCTTCGTGAACAACCGGCTGGTCTCCCGCTCGGCCCCCTCGGCCGAGCTCGAGTCGCGCGGGGTCGTCGTGACGACGATTTCCGAGGCGCTCCGGCGCCACGAGCCGCTCCTGAAGGCCCATTTCATGGCCCAGGCCCAGCGGCTCGGCTCGGAGAAGTTCGCCAGCCTGCACATCGCATTTCTTGCCGACGGGGCCTTCATCCACATTCCCCGCGGCGTGGAGCTTTCGGAGCCGATCCTGGTCACGCACGCGGTCAGCGGCGCGGATGCGGCGATCTTCCCCCACACGCTGGTGGTCGCCGATGAGAACTCGCGGGCGGCGGTGGTCGACAGCTTCGTGTCGATCCCGGGCACTGGCGCGGACTCCCGGCAGCTCGCCGTCGGCGCGAACGATCTTTACGCCGGCCACGGCTCGCGCCTGGCTTACGCGGCGGTCCAGGACTGGTCGCGGGAGACCCTCTCGCTCCAGCTCAATGCCTCGATTGCGCGGCGCGACGCCCGGATCCAGTCGCTGAACATCCACCTTGGCGGCCGCCAGTCGCGGCACGAGTCGCTGAGCGAGCTCCAGGCTCCCGGCGCCTATTCGGAGATGCTCGCCCTCACCGTCGCCTCCGGCACGCAGGAGTTCGACCAGCGCACGCACCAGATGCACCAGGCGCCGAACACCAAGTCGGACCTGCTTTACAAGAACGCCCTGCTCGACTCCTCCCGCACGATCTTCTCCGGCCTGATCGTCGTCGATCCCGACGCCCAGAAGACCGACGCCTACCAGAGCAACCGGAACCTCGTGCTCAGCGAAAATGCCGAGGCCAACTCGCTTCCCGGCCTGGAGATCCAGGCCAACGACGTGCGCTGCACGCATGGCGCGACCACAACGAGGATAGATCCCGAGCAGGAGTTCTACCTCCTCTCGCGGGGAATTCCGCGCGCGGCCGCGCACAAGCTGCTCGTCACCGCCTTCTTCGAGGAGGTCCTCGCCCGGCTGGAGGACGCCGCGTTGCACGACGCCATCCTCGGCCTGATCCGCACCAAGCTGGACGGGGCCGCATTGGCATGAACCGGGACCGCATCCTCTCCCGCGAGGTGGTCGCCACCCAGATCCCGTCCGGCGAGAAGCACCCGCTTCCGGCCGGAACGAGGGTCATGATTCACCAGATGCTCGGCGGAAACTACACCGTGCAGGCCGACTTCGGGCTCTTCCGCCTCGACGGCAAGGACGCCGATGCGATCGGCGAGACGAGCGCGGCCGCCGCGCCCGCCACACCCGCCTCCGAAAGCGGTGCGCCCGATCCCCAGGCGATCTGGTCCCAGCTCAAGCAGGTGTACGACCCGGAGATCCCGGTGAACATCGTGGACCTGGGCCTTGTCTACTCGATGGACATCGATCCCCTCCCCGAAAACGCGGGTCACCGGGTGAACGTCGCGATGACGCTGACCGCCCCCGGCTGCGGGATGGGCCCGGCGATCGCCGAGGACGCCAAGAACAAGATTCTCCTCACTCCCGGCGTCACCACCGCCGACGTCCGCATCACCTGGGATCCCCCGTGGAACCAGTCGATGATCAGCGAGGAAGGCAAAATGAAGCTGGGGCTGATTTAGGGTGCGATAATAGCAGGCAAGCAGGACTCACTTATCGGCGGCTCTAAGAGGACGCTATCGCCCGGCAGGCGGGCTATTTCGTCCAGAGTCTAGTTATGACACCGTGCAGCCCCAAAAGCGGCAAGCTGCACTGCCATCACTCACAGCACTACGCCACAGTGCATTGCAGGCATTTGCTTAAGTGCGTGGTTCAGCAACTTCATGGTGTGGATTTCTCCTCTTGATCCGGACTTTTCCTCACATCGCGAATCATTCTACCGGCAAAGAACACACGCTGTTCTTGTCCAGCTCTAACAACTACTAGTCCCAATGTGCCTCTGGCAAGATAGCCAAGGCGCCCTTTTACCGGTTCTTCCGGTTTCTTAGTGGGTGGCTGATTCCGGAAGGACAGGGAGCATGCTGAGTTTTCCGCAATGAAAGAGGATCCGGGTTCGATAGTTGGCGAAGCGGCGGAAGCCGCGGGCGTCGGCCTTGATGGCTTGGATGCG
>CAITEC010000109.1 GCA_903891325.1 uncultured Opitutaceae bacterium | reverse complement strand
TCCCGTTCGACTTGCATGTCTTAACCACGCCGCCAGCGTTCATTCTGAGCCAGGATCAAACTCTCCGAAAAAATCAGAGAAGTAAGAACCTAGTGATTCTTATGACTACTGAACTATTTGCCTCCCGCGACACCTTACGGTGCCATGGAAGGACTTTTTGAATTTTGATTGGGGGTCCCAATCAATCGCACAAAGTAAATTTCAAAGAGCCTTCCGTTTAGGGAAGAGAATCAGCAAGAACTTCGCATTTTCTACGTCAACACAAATTCGAAAGATTCGAAGATTTGTCGACCGGAGACCGCGACTCTTTTGCCTGCCCCCCGTTCCACTGCCCGGAACTTTCCGATCACTGGTACGAGGAGGGAGGCGGAACATGCGCCTCATTCGCCGCGACTCAAGAACTTTTTTTAAGTTTCTACTTCTGCCACGTGCGCTTCTTGTGGCGATGAGCCTTCAAGCGCTTGCGACGCTTGTGCTTGTTCATCTTGAGACGGCGCTTCTTTTTCAGATTCCCCATACGTCCGGCAAACGTGCGATTTGCGCGGCTGCCTGTAAAGGAAGAAGTTTTCCCGGCCTAGCCGGCGGGAAGCGGGATCCGGCGGCGGGGGTGCGTAAACACCAGCTCGCAGGAGACATCCGCGGTATCCAGCCCGGTGAGACGGCCGACGGCGGCGCGGTAAAGTTTCAATTGGCCGGCGTAGCGGACCACCGCTGCGGCGATCTCCGCCTCGCCGGTGACGCGGTCGGTCTTGAAATCGAAGACGGCGGCCCGCAGCACCCGGCCGCTGGAATCGCGGGAGACGACAACGCGGTCGAACACGCCCGTCACCCACTCCCCGTCGAGCACGACCTCGAAGCCGCGCTCCCTCCAGGACTCGGGCGCGCGGCCTGATTCTTCCGGCCGCTCCCAGACGCCCGCCAGTTCCGGCGCACCGACGCACCCGAGCGCCTCGACGCCCGCCGCGCCGAAATCCGCCCACGCGGCGAGGGCGCCCGGGGTTCCGGGCCCGGCCCAGTCGACCTGCGCGAACAGCCGGTGCACGGCGGTCCCGAAGTCCGCCGCGTCGCGCCCCGCCGTCCCGAAGAGGGCACCCGCCTGGATACGCGGAGTCCCCGCGTCGGACGGGCGGCGGGCCGTCCTGCGGACCGCGCGATCCATGGGCCCGGTGTCGGCCGCCGACAGCCCGGTTGTCGCGGGCGCCCGGGGGGGATTCTCGGGGAAGCCCTCGAACCAGCGCGGGTCCCCCTCCGCCGGGCGACCGCCCAGCGTCTCGCGGAGCAGCCGCGGAAAATTCCTGGACGACGATTTTTCGGGGTCGTCGGTCAGCAGGTACATCGCCGTCTTCGCCCGCGTCATCGCGACGTAGAGCAGGCAGAAATTCTCGTAGCAGGCGTCGGCCTCCGCCGTCCGCACGTGCGCGTCGAGCACCGGATCGGGCAGGGCGAGGTCCCCGCCGGGAAGCTGCATCACCCACTCCACCGACCGGTCGGAGGCCTTGTGGACGGCGAGACCGCCGCGGCGCCCGTCGAGCGAGTTGCCCTCCAGGTCGGGCAGGATGACAAGGTCGAAGCCAAGCCCCTTTGCCTTGTGCACCGTCATCACGCGGACGACCGACGCGGTGTCCGTGTCCCTCGCCGTGTACCGCTCGATGAACTGCATGAACTCGGCGACATCGCGGCTGCCACCCTGGTCAAAGATCCGCCCCGCGGCGGAAAACTGACGCCCGCGCTCCCTGCTGAAGGCGTCGCCGGGATCAAGGCGCGGCTCGATGAGCCGCATCCACGACTCGATCGTCCGCTCAAATCCCCGGGAATGGATCTCGCCCAGGATCCGCAGCGTGAGGGCGTCGGGCGACCCGAGCCCCGCCTCCAAGATCACCGGATAAATCGGGGTCATCCGAAGGTGCTCCAGCGCCATCTCGTCCCCGGGATGCGCGGCCGCCCGGAAGAGCGCTAGCAGCGCGCAGGTGAACGGATTGTCCGTCCCGACATTGAGGTCGGACTCGGCCACGGCTGGCAGCCCCCCCTCCCGCCTCAGGAAGTCGGCGACATCGGTGGCAAATTCGTTCTTCTTGACCAGCACGGCGACCTCAAGACCGCGCTCCAGCGGCCGGACCTGCCTGAGGATTTCAAGCGTCTCCCTGAGTCGCGCCGCCCGGTCGGGGACGGTGCGCAGCTCCGCGTAGCCCTCGGGCAGCACGGGGTTGCAGCGGTGGTCCCGCCATTCGGCGGACCAACGGGCGGCCGCCTCCGGGAAAAGCCTCGCCAGCACAGGTCTATTTCCCATCACATTGTTAACCAATGCTATAACAGAACTTCCCGAACGGTATGACACGTCCAGGTGCTCTTCGAGGATCACCCCCGGGCCCGCGGCATTGTAGTGGTTGAATATCTCCCGGAAGAGGCGTGAGTCGCCCCCCCGCCAGGCAAAGATCGCCTGCTTTACGTCCCCGACATAGAAGAAGCTGCGCGCGCCGGACGGATCCTGGACGGCCTCGTCAATCAGGTTTCGCAGCACGCTCCACTGCCCGAAACTGGTATCCTGGAATTCGTCGAGGAGCCAGTGGTCGATCTGCGCATCGAGCCGCCAGTCGATGAATAGCCGGGCATCGTCCCCGGAATCGCGGGAAAGCGGCGGCGATCCGCCGGGCACATCGGGACGGAGCAGCCTTTGCAGGTCAGAAAATGTCAGCTTGCCCGCCCGCCGGACCGTCCGGTCGTAGACTTCGTCGTATTTCCGGACGACATCGAAGATGCCCCGGGTAACTTCGAGCCGCCGGGTCAACTCGGCCCCGGCCACCGCGCTGGCCAGGGCCTTGAGCGCGCGCGAAGCGTCCGGGGACAGCGGAAGGCGCCGGCGATCGATCACGATCTCATCGAGCGCCGGCCACTTATTAAAGGTGTTGCCCATTATGTACTTAATTGGCCCAGGTAGGCCCGCCCCGGGGGCCCAGTCCGGCAGCGCCTCAAAGAAATCCTCCCAGCGTTTTCGCTGTCCCTCGGTCATCGACGCCCAGGCCAGGGCCGAGCGAAGTTTTTCGATTGCCCCCGCCACAGCCGGGGCGGGAACGGGCCAGGGGCAGCCTCCCGGCCAGATCCGGCCCGGGTTTCCCCAGGCCGCGCGATCCGGGGCCGCCAGGTACGCCTCGGCATTCTCATCGAGGAACCGGTCGAGCCGGGTCCCGAGCCGCTTTTCCTCGTGCCCGAAGGTGGCCCGCTTGAATGCCTCGATGAAGTCCCTCTGGGACTGGTCCGGGGGGCCTCCGGCATGCGCGAACATCCGGCGCAGGACCCTCAGCCGCTCAATCCGGGCCGTGTGCTCCTGCATGATCTCAAAGTCACCGCCGAGCCCGAGCTCGAGCGGGAAGGCGCGGACGACCCGGGCAAAGAAGCTGTCCAAGGTTCCCAGGCTGAGGCGGTGCATCCCGTCCACGACCGCCCGGAGCATCCCGGCGAAGTCGGACTGGACCAGCTCGGGCCGGCCGATATCGCCGGCAATCTTGCTCGCCTTCTCCCGGTCGCCCGCCGCCCCCGCAAGCTTCTTGAGGATCTCGTCGAAGAACTCGCCGGCCGCCTTGCGGGTAAAGGTGAGCGCCGCTATCCGCTCCGGCCGGGCGCCCTCCGCGAGCAGGGCCACGTACCGGCTGGTCAGCGCGTAGGTTTTCCCCGAACCGGCCGAGGCGAGGATCATCTTGTTGCCCATGGCCTTCACGATCCGCCCCCCATCCGCCCAAAGGCGGGGTTGATGCTTTCACGGGTCCCCTGGTGGAAAAGCCCGGGAAAATTGTCGACGTCCGGGTCAATCTCCGCAGGCGGCCAGAACACACCCCCGGCGATCGCGGCCGCCACATCCTGGAAGCAGCGGCGAGCCCGGACCCGCCATGCGTCGTCGTAGCCCTCCCAGATATCGACTCCCGTCTCCCCGATCGCCTTCGGTAGATTGAAGTATCCCCCGAGCGCATCCGCGCCGATCTCCCCCTCAAGGGCCGCAAGGTAGAGAGGCAGCTGCAGGTCCCTCCATATCCGGCCGCTTCCCGCGATCTCAAAGCGCGCGATCGCGGGCGCGTCAGCCGCGCTCCTTCCGGCGGCGGCCGAATGGGCGTCAAAGGCCGAGACCGGGGTGTCCGAGGTCTTGTAGTCGATGACCCTCCAGCGGCCGGATTTCTCGTGGCGCTCAATCCGGTCGATCTTTCCCTGGACGAGAATCCCCGCGACGCTGAGCGAAAATCCGCTTTCCACCCGCTCGATCACCCACCCCGCCCGGCGTTGCTCGGCCTGGATCTCGGCCGCCCGCGACAGCCGCTGGCGGGCGGACTCGAGCTGGATGATGACCGGGAGCGAGAGTTCCTCACCGTAACGGGCGCCCGCCCGTCGATCGAGCTCGGCCCTCAGGTATTCCCTGAGCACGCCGGGATCCGTGCAGTCCCTCATGGACGGCTCCCGTCCCATCGCCTCGAGGGCCGCATGGCAAAGCGTCCCGAAATCCATCGGGTCGAGCTCCGCCTTCTGGGGATCGAATCCTCCCATGTTGAGCGCGTGCGCCAGGTAGAAGCGGAAGGGACAGCGCAGGTAGTCGCGAAACGCGGTAACCTTGATCCGGTCGAGCCTCGGGGACGCCCGGGGCAGCAGCGTCCAGGCCCGCCTCCATGGCAGCCCGGCGCGGCTCGCGTGGGTCTCGCGAAAGAGGAACTGCACGCGGGCCGGCAGGTCCGCGTCGTCGCAGCGCAGGAGCAGGCGGGACGGGCGAAGCGGGTCGCCGGCGGCGGAAACCTTTCCCACGAGGAGGTCGAGCCGTCCGGCCTTTTCCCGGCAGGCGGAGATCGCCGCAAGCAGGTAGGCATCGCGCGCCAGGCGGACGGCGTTTGATTTCAAGCCAAGGGCCTCGCGCAGGGACTCCGGGAGAAAGGGATCGCCGATCACCGCGTCGGGAACCGAACCGTCGTTCATTCCCGCCACGACCAGGCGCGGCGCGTCCTCATAGGCCAACTCGAGCCATCCCTGGAGCTCGAGCGCGCCGGGCGGCTTGTCGCCCGTCCTCCGGCCCTCGCCAAAGATCCGCAGGGCCAGTTCCCACCACTCCGCATTCGAGAGGTCGGCGCCGGTCGATGAACACTCGCGCAGCACGTCCATCCACGCCGCAGCGCAATCCGCCAGCACCGGTTCCTCCTCCCGGGCGAGGGGCGCGCCCCGCGAACCGAAAATCAGCGCGGGAACCCCGGCGGCACCCTCGGCAAAGGGGCGGGCGGCGAGGGTTTCCCTGAACTCGTCGACCACGGCGAGGGCCCGGTCCAGATCCGGAAATTGAACGAGCGCCGGTGCGTGGGCGCGGGCGGACGCCAGCGTGGGGGGAAGGTGCCGGGACCGCAGCTCGTCGATCCCCCTCAGCCAGCCCGCCGGCGAAAATCCGGCGCCAATGCGGAACTGGAGATGCGCGATGAAGTCCGGACAGCGCGCCAGCGCGCCGACCGCGTCGAAGGACGGGTCGGCGGCGAGGGCCGCGAGGGCGGAGAGCAGATGGTGGAGCCGGTCGCTGCGCCGCGGTGAACCCTCGGGGTTGAACGACTCCATCCCCGCGCGGGCCAGGGCGCCCTCCAGGAGCGGCAGGACCTCGGGGTCGCCGACGCCCGCGCCGAGGAGCCCGTCGGGAGATCCATAATCGCGCGCCAGGGCGGCAATGCGGTCCGCCTGGGCGGCAGGGTCCGCGCACAAGTGGACGCGCCCCTCGAAATCCTCCCGCAGGAGCGGCCGGCGATCCCAGGCGGCGGTGAGCGGCCGGCCCCAGTCATCAAACGCGGCAGCCTCCCCGCGAGGTGCAAAGACGACCACCTGGAGCGGGAGCGAGCCGGCGTGGGCGGCGAGCACCTTCAGCGAAAGGGGTATCGGGTCCGGGGTCGCCAGCACGACGATGCGCTCGATTTCCAGGAGGCGCCCGGGTTGTCCGGCCGCCGCAATCCGGGCCGCCTGGGGATCCCTCAGCCCACGCGCCGCGAGGTGGGCCGCCTGGAGCCGCTCAAGCTCCCCGAGTTGGGTCCACCGGCCGGCCTCTGGAAACTCTCCCCCCGGCGCGCCGTCGCGGGCCAGCGCGGCCGGAACCTCGGCAAATCCCAGGCCCACCTCCGCAAGCTCCGCCTGGAGCGCGGTGAACTTCTCCGCAAGCCGCAGGGCCCAGGCAAAGCCGCGGACCGGCGGATCGAGGGGGAATACCTCGCGAAAATTTCCGGGCTCAATTTCCCGGAGGACGGCCACCCAGGCGAGGAGCGCGTGCATCGGGGAGGCCGCCCCGGAACCCGCCGGGGGCGTCAGCAGCGCGCCCGGAGTCGCGATCCGCGGGGGAAAGGCCGCCCTTCCGCGGGCGGCCGCGTGGTCGGCGATCGCCGCGCGGAGCCGGCGCCCGGACTGGCCCGTGGGAACGACGACGAGCAGGCGCGAGAGGTCCAGCGGCCCGTCGCCGGTCCATCCCTCCGACAGGAAGGCGACGGCCTGGGGCAGGAGCGGACGCTCCCAGCCTAGAAAATGCCGTGTGACGTTTGCGGGGGCGGGAACCACGAATGGTCAACCCCTACGGGCGCGGCGGCCCGGCGGCAAAAACAAAAGGCCCGCCCTTGGCGGGTTACTTCGCGCCGATGGCGGCGGCGGCGTGGGACTTGCCGCGGCTCGCGGCATTCCGGTGGACCACGCCCGACTTGACGGCCCTGTCCATCGCGCTGACATAGGCGATGCCGGCGGTCTTGGCAGCCGCGGAATCCTTGGCCGCGATTGCGGCGTCGAGCTTCTTGCGCAGCGTCTTCAGAAGTGTCTTCACGCCCCGATTGCGGTTCGTGAGGCGGATCGCCTTGCGGGCGGCCTTGATAGCGGATTTCGTGTTTGCCATGGGTCTTGCGTTTCGAGCGAGCGGTCAGGGACTCAAACCGGGGCTGCCGAGTCAAGGAGCAACTTCAGAAAGCTGAAACCTGAAACCTGAGACCTGAAACCTGGTTCGATCGTTCCGAACCGGGTTAACTGCCGGTGGGCAGGGCTGTTTTCTGGGCGGAAACCTCCGCTTTTACGGCGGCCAGGTCGGATTGGAAGGCGGGGTTTGCCAGGAGGGATCGGGCGATGGCCAGGCCCAGGGTGCGGCCGGCGTAGATGTCCAGCGGGGTGTGGCCGCCGGCCTTGACGCGAATCCAGCCGATGTCGCGGCCCTCCTGCAGGATCTGGGCGCGGCGGGCGGGGAACAGCTCCGCGAGGACCAGCGCCAGCGCAGTCGCCCGGGTGGCATGGGCGCTCGGATAGCTGAAGCTTGTCTCCGGATCGCTCGGGTGAACGAACCGGGCCGGCTCCGCCACATTGGGCCGCAGGCGTCTCCAGACATTCTTGTCCGAGTCGGCCATCTTCTTCGACTCGGCCTCGACGTCCTTGAAGAGGGCCTCGAGCAGGGGCCACCGGCCGGGTTGAAAGTCCGGGCCGATTGCGGCGGCAAACAGGCCGATCGTGACCTTGTGCTCCCGCTTCGCCTCCGCCACCTCCGCGGGGGTTCGGGCGCTGTAGACCTGAAACGCGCTGTCCCGGTCCGCGACATCCTCCGCGTCGTGCGGCGCAGGGGGCGGAGGAAGCACGGGCATCGGATCGAAGCCGCGCAGGTAGGGGCCCGCGGCGCGCAGCGGCGCGGCCAGGGCGAGGAGCAGCGGGAGCAGGAGGATGGTGGGCCGGAACTTCATGGGGGAAAGGGTACGGGGTCGCGCGGGATTTCCAATTAAAACTCCGTGGAGAGCGTGACGAAGTAGTTGACGGTCGGAAGCACGTTGTACCCGTTGCCGCTCGCGGCGACCGAGCTCAGGTCCTGCACCTTCCGGTTGAGGGCGTTGTCGAGCTGGAACTTGAGTTTCAGCGAATGGATCTTGGAACCCTGCGGGAGCTTCCACGCGTAACCGAGGGCAAGGTCCATCATCCAGTAGCCCGGGTTGACCGCGGAGAGCACGGGCACGACCGCGCCGCCGGGCTGGCCGGTCGACGTCTGCCCGTAAAGACCGAGATCAGGGTTGGAGAGGGCGCTGGAATAGACGACGTAGGGACCGACGTATTTGTTTTCCATCGACGCGAACCATCCCGAACTGTTGTAGATCAATCCGTAGGAGGCGGTGGAGTTCGGCACCCCGCCGGAGTTTCCCACCTGGCCGGCGCCCAGGGATGCCACGTTGAACTGGGGCACCCCGGGGTTGGTCTTGTAGGTCGCCCGGTTCAGGGAACCGTTGGCATAGACGCTCACGCCGCGGCCGAGGTAGAGCGTGGCTTCGGACTCGAGGCCGCTCACCCAGGCGCCCTTCGACTGGAAGAAGAGGACGTTGGTCGAATCGTTCGGGTCGGTAACCGACGAGGTCAGATTGTTGATGTTGATCAGGTAGGCGTCGGCGTCGACGTTCAACCGGTCCGTCTTGTAGACCGTGCCAACCTGGTAGTTGATCGTCGTCTCCTCCTTCAGGTTCGCCGGGTTGTAAAAGAACGTGCTCGGGTCATGCGGGTCGCTGGGGACGGTCTCCTCGTCGGTCACGAGCGGATAGGCGATGCCCTTGGCGAACTGCACGTAGGCAGACCAGTCCTGCGTGATCGCAAAGTTCGCGGAGAAGTGAGGCTCGAGGTTGGTGTAGGTGTAGTTGGTGAAATCCCGCTGTTCGGTGATCTGGTTCAGCGGTGCCTCAAGATCGATCGTGAAGTTCGAGTCCTTGATTCCCGCCTCGATCGTCAGCCTCGGGACGGGCTTCCAGGTCAGGTCGAGGTAGGGCTGGAAGGTCTTGTTGTAGACGTGCATGAACCACTGGTAGCCGGGCTTGACCGTATTCTTCTTCACACCGGTGGCCGGGTCGAAGGCCCCGAAGGTGAACGCATACTGGGGATTGGCCGCAAGGTAGGCCGGGCTGTAGTCCAGCGCATAGTCGTAGCGGTCAGCCACCTCATACTCGGCCCAGACCCCCGCCTGCACCTTGAGCGGCTTGTCCTCGCCGTAGATCAGGGCGAGGTAGTCGCCGGTCGCCCGGTAGGAGTTGACCTTGATCTGGCCGCCCGGGTCGTCGTTGCTCGCAATTCCCGATCCGGCGGGGTTGCTCTCGCCCGTGTTGGGCAGCGTGTTATAGGAATTATTGGTGTAGGCCGGGCCGGTGTAGAGCGTCGTCGTGCCAGGGAAGCTCGTCGTCCCCCCGACAATCGGGTCGACGGACTTCTCGTGGCTGTCGTTGTTGTAGGCGTAGGTGTAGGCCTTGTCGTTGAGGCTGATGTCCGAGCCGAGCAGCGACTTCAGCCCGATGTATTCGAAATCGGCCTGCTTTTGCTGGTAGTTGTACGGGTAAAAGTTGTTGTTCGTGTCGAAGGGATTGGCGTCCAGACCATAGTTCCGGCCGTAGAGGTTGATCTGCGCCTGCGTGACGGTGCCCGGGTTGTTGAACTTGATGTTGTTGTAGTTGCCGTCGATCGTCAGGGTCGTGTTCCTGCCGATCGGCTGGACATACTTGAGATAGTAGGTGTTGCGCTGCAGGTAGGAGAATGTCCGGTAGGTGTCGGAACTCATGTACTGGTAGGTCGCAATGAGGGAGGCGTCGTTTTGCTTCGGGAGCAGGCCGGAGTTGAATTCGATGTTCCCAAGAAAGCTGTTCCAGCTTCCATCCGAGACCGTGATCACCGTCGCCTGGTCCGGACGCGGATCCTTGGAGAGAAGCCCTATCGTGCCGCCAAAGGTGTTTTCCCCGATATCCGCGGCCGTGCCCGGGCCGCGCTCGATGTCCTCGCCGCCGAGGACCTTGGCGGGGAAGTAGCTGGTCGAGTGGTGGCTCTGGCCGTTGGCATCGCCGAAGGGAATGCCGTCGTAGGTCACGTTGTACTGGGCGTCCTGGAATCCCCGCATCGAGAGATTCTTGGACTCGCTCAGGCCCGGGCCCCCGGTCTCAACATTGACGACGCTTGGCGCGATATTGGCGATCGTCGCGTAGTCCGCGGTCGGCGCGATCGTGTTGTTCAGCGTCTGGGCGCTGATGATCGACTGGGGCTCGAGGGCCTCGAGGCTGCTGTCGACGGGGGCCTGCGTCACCGCGGAAACCTTCCCGGAGTAGACTTCGACCTCGTCCAGCCGGACAATCCGGTCGCGGGACGCCGCGGCGTCCCCGTCGGAGCCGGCGGCGGGCGCACCCTGAGGCGGCCCGGCCGTCACGGCGGGGCTTGGGTCGCCTGCGGCGGCGGCGAGGGCCGGGATGCCTGCAAGGGCGAGCATGCCGGTGAGTTGAATGATCCTGATCCGATGGAGCGTTTGCTTGGTCACCGGGCAAGCCTACGCGCCGTCGGTGTATTTTCCGCGAAGGACTCGCGACAAAACCGCTACAAAGGATAATTTTAGCTTTGGGGCCGGTAAGCCGGATTCTGTTCCCCCTTGTCCCGAGGGACGCGGGTTCGGCTGTCATTTATCTCCCGCCTACGCTCCTTGCGGAGCTTCGGCGGGCTGCGGCGCTTCGCGCCTTCGCGCAATTAACCACAATGCGACATACCCGAGGCTATAGGACGGGCAGCCCAGCCTCTTATTTTGTCTTGCACCAGAAGGGGTTTTTCGTGCCGTCCGCCTCGCGGCGGGACGCGGTGGGCTCTTACCCCACCTTTTCACCCTTACCCATCGGCCCTCCTTTCGAAGAGCCGGCAGGCGGTTTGTTCTCTGTGACACTGTCCGTCGCTGCAGCTTGAACTGCAACGCCTGCACTTGCCTTTCGGCTCGTGCAGCATCATGCCCTACGGTGTCCGGACTTTCCTCTCCAAGTTACAGCGGGTGCGGCAGTTAACCGCACCTTGGGATCAAAGAACGTGGAGCGACAGCCAGGCCCCAAAGCTAAGGGGGACAATGCTTGGCCATCGCGGGCCCAGTTTCAAGTTCAGACGATTGCGTCGTGCAAAGCGGATCGGGATGTAGCCGGGGTCCCAGACCCCGGTCCGGCCTCTGGGAGGCCGGCTACGTTCGAACCAGCGACCATCAATCAATGCGAGGAGGCGCGTTCGACCTGTTCGAGCCGCGCGCGGGCCTGCGAGAAGTCGGGCTTGAGGCGGAGCGCTTCGTTAAATTCCGCGGCCGCCTCGGAGGGCCGCCCGGCCTGAAGGAGCGCGTTGCCAAGGTCGAAGTGGACGGCGGGCAGGGCGGGCTGCGCGCGCAGCGCAGCGCGGAAACTGGCGATCGCCTCATCGAGCCGACCCTCGCCGGCGAGCGCGATGGCCAGGTTCACCCTCGCGCCGATGTAATCGGGATCGATTGCGAGCGCCCGCCCAAAGTGGAGGATCGCATCAGCGTTCCGGCCAGACTTCGAGAGGGCCGCGCCCAGCCCGTTTTCCGCGGCGGGAAAATTCGCCCGCGCCCCGAGCGCCGCCGTGAATTCCCCGATCGCCTCGGGCACCCTCCCCTGGGCGAGATAGATGTTCCCAAGGCCGTCGTGGGCCTCCGAGGCGTTCAACCGCAGCGTCGCCTCGTCGGGCCGGCGCGCCTCCGAAGGGTCGGGCCGCAGCAAAAGGGCCTGGCGGTCCTGCGCCGCCGCCTCGTCCAGCCTCCCCACCCTCGAAAGCGCGAGCGCGAGGTTGATGTGGGCCTCCGGGTAGTCCGGGCGCTTGCGCAGGGACTCGCTGAACTCGAGGATCGCATCCGACGGGCTTCCGGCGGAGAGCAGCGCAACCCCGAGGTTGTAGTGCGCCTCGGCGTCGGGCCTGAGCCTGATCAGCGCAAGATACTGCGCTATCGACTCCCTCACCCGACCCGACTCCCTGAGGAGTTTTCCGAGGTTGTTGCGCGCCATCGTCGCATCCGGGTTTCCGGCGAGGGTCGCGCGGTAGAGGGTCTCGCTGTCGCGATAGATGCCGCACTGGCGCCAGGTGAGCGCCCCAAGGGCGCAGAGCACCAATATCGGAAAGTAGAAATTAGTAATTAGTAAGGAGAAATGCCGAGAGCGCTTCGCGCCCCCCTGAAACGCCACCGATTTTCTGGCGCTGAACTGCGCGATCTGTTCCCAGCCGAACGCGGCCGCCGCCATCGCGCCCATGCAGGCGAGGTATTGGAAGTGATCGGCCACGTAGGAAAACACGAAGGGGTACGCATTGAAGAAACCGAGCGCCGGGAAGAGCGTCCCCCCAAAGAAGAGCGCCGCGGCGAGCGGACCGCGCGAGCGCCCGCGAATCGCCCAAAGGGCGAGGAGGAGCCCAAGGACGCCGATCGGGAAAAGATACTGCCACCCCTCGCCCGCATCGATGCGCCAGCGCGGGTACATGAAGAGCAGGTTCGCGGGCCACAGCAGCTTGCCGGCGTAAAATGAGATCACCCGGCCGGCCAGGAGGCAGCGCTGGACAAGGGAAAGGTCAAAGGAGGCCGCCTCCGCGCCGATGATGTAGGTGCGCTCGACCCAGGCCGTGAACAGGCCGGAGAAAATGCCGATTGCAAAGAACGGGACCAGGGGCCGCGCGTCCCGCCACGACAGGCTCCCGCGCCTCCACCACAGCACGACCAGGAGCGCGGCGGGAAGCGTGGCGGTCACGCTCTTGCTCAGAAGCGCCGCGGCGAACAGCAGCAGCGACGCCGCGTAGCACCGGGGAGCGGGACGGCGCCCCTCCCAATCCAGGTAGGCGATGCCGGCCAGGAGGTAGAACACGGCCGACAGCGTGTTTTTCTGCTCGGAAATCCATGCCACCGACTCGGCGCAGACCGGGTGCAGGGCAAAAAGCAGCCCCGCGATCAAAGGCGCATCCCAGGGACCGCGGTCGGCCGCGCCGTCCCGAAGCCGGCGGAGCGCCGCAACGAGCAGGCAGGCGGCGGTGGCGTGCAGGAGGACGTTCAGCAGGTGGTAGCCGAGGGCCGCGTCCCCCCACAGGCGGTGCTCAACCCAGAATGCGCTGTGCAGGACCGGATAGAACTGCTGGGTCGCCCCGACCTCCGACCAGATCCGCCAGAGCCCGTGGAGGCCCCGGAGCCCGGGCTTGGTCACATGCCCGTCGTCGTCCCAGATGAACCCGGCGCGAAGCGCGGGGAAATAGGCCGCCAGCGCGGCGGCGCAGACCAGGGCGTATCCCCGCGCCGCGCTCCATCGGCCGGGCTGGTTCTTCGGGGCGTCCATTATCCGGCCGGTGGGCTTCGCCGACCCGCCTCAATTGTCCCAATAGAGTATCCGGGCGCACTGGTCGCAGCGCGCAAGCTCGCCGGGCGTGCCCTTGCCGCGGGCGGCCGACTCGGCCTCGCTTGAAACCTTCAGATGGCAGCCGCCGCACTTCGCGTCGACGATCCGCACGACGACGGGCATCCCGCGCGCCGCCATCTGGTCGTAGACACGGAGGGCCGGGGCCGGGACCTGGGGCCGGGCGCCGGCGACGTCGTCCTGCGCCGTCTTCAGCTCGGCGGCCAGGCTGGCTTCGCGCTCCCGAAGGGCCCGGATCCGCGCCTCGTGGCCGGCGATATTCTGCTTCATGTGGGCATCGGTCGCGGCCGCCTTCTTCTTCGCGTCGTCGATCGAGTACATGACCTCCAGCTCCGTGCCCTCGAGCTGGCCGATCTGCTGCTGGGTCGTCTCGATCTCGTGGCCGAGGGCCTGGTACTCGTCGTTCTTGCGCACGGCGAGCTGCTGGGTGCGGTACTTTCCCAACTGGGTCTCGGCGGAGCCGATCTCCGTCTCAATGACCTTCTTCTTGGACTCAAGGCTGCGAAGCTCGGTCTTTGACTCCTCATACGCCGCCTTTTCCGCGGCGATCGTCTGCTCGACCCGCCCCACCTCCCCGGGGATCGCCTTGAGCTGGGCCTCCAGGCCCAGCCGCCGGGAATCGCGATCCTGAAGGATGAGAAGCGCTTCGATCAATGGGCTCGGCATGACTGGGCACTAAGGGGCCTTGGGTGTGAAGGGTCAAACCTAAGAGGAAACCAGCCAAAAAGGGGCCCGGGAGGGGTCCGCAGGAGGATGATATTTCCGGCCTTCGGTGCGTTTCCCGGCACCCGGGTAGCCCCCCCACGGCCCGACCCACCTAAAATCGCAAATAAAGGCACTTTACGCACTATTTTTTTCGAAAAAAACCCTCGCGTGCCCGGTCGTTTTCCGAAAGATTTGTCCTTTGATTTTTCCGGCCTTTTCCCCCTCTTCATGCCCGACCAAAACGACGCCTCGCACGCCTTAAAACATCAAGCCGGTGCGGATGCCTATGATGCATCCAAGATCCAAAAGCTCGAGGGCCTGGAGGGTGTCCGCAAGCGGCCGGACATGTACATCGGCGACACCAATGAGCGCGGCCTGCACCACTGCGTCTTCGAGGTCGTCGACAACGCCGTGGACGAGGCGCTCGCCGGCTTTGCGCGGATCATCCGCGTCACGATTCATCTCGACGGCTCCTGCTCGGTCGAGGACGACGGCCGCGGCATTCCCGTGGACGAGCACCCGATCTACAAGATTCCGGCGTTGGAACTGGTCCTCACGAACCTCCACGCCGGCGGCAAGTTCGGGAAGGGCGCCTACCAGGTTTCCGGGGGGCTGCACGGGGTCGGCGCCAAGTGCGTCAACGCGGTCTCGGAGTGGTTTGAGGCCGAGGTGCGGCGCAACGGCAAGGTGTACCAGATGCGCTTCGCCCAGGGAAAGACCGTCCAGAAGATGGCGGTGATCGGGGACACAAAGAAGACCGGCACCAAGATCACATTCAAGCCCGACCCCGAGATCTTCCTCACCACCCGGGAGTTCCAGTACGAGATCCTGGCCAAGCGCCTGCGCGAGCTGGCGTTCCTCAACCCCGGCATCCGCATCGAGCTCGAGGACGAGCGCTCGCAGAAGAGCGACATGTTCTTCTTCAAGGACGGGATCACCGAGTTCGTCCGCTTTCTCAACCAGAACAAGAACGTCCTGCACGACAAGCCGATCACCTTCTCCGACACGGTCCCCGACGAGGCCGACCCCTCGAAGCCGCCGGTCGCCGTGGACGTGTCCCTGCAGTACAACGACTCCTTCAACGACCAGGTCTTCGCCTACGCGAACTCGATCTACAACCTCGAGGGGGGAACCCACCTCTCGGGCTTCCGCACGGCGCTCACCCGGGTCATCAACAATTTCGCGAAGGCGAACAACCTGCTGAAGGAGAAGGACCCTTCCATCACCGGCGACGACGTCCGCGAGGGCCTGGTGGCGGTCATCTCGGTGAAGGTCCCCGAGCCGCGCTTCGAGGGCCAGACCAAGACCAAGCTCTCCAACTCCGAGATCGACGGCATCGTCCAGAAGACCGTCGGGGAGAAGCTGAAGTTCTTCCTGGAATCGAACACCGCCATCGCCAAGCGGATCATCGAGAAGACCCTCCTCTCCGCCCGCGCCCGCGAGGCCGCCCGCAAGGCCCGCGAGACGATCCGCAAGGGCGCCCTTTCCGGCGGCGGGCTCCCGGGCAAGCTGGCCGACTGCTCCGAGCGGGATCCGGCGCTCACGGAGCTGTACATCGTCGAGGGGGACTCCGCCGGCGGCTCGGCCAAGCAGGGCCGCGACCGGCGCTACCAGGCGATCCTCCCCCTCCGCGGCAAGCTGATCAACAGCGAGAAGGCCCAGCTCGACAAGGTCCTCAACAACGAGGAGATCCGCACCCTCATCACCGCCATCGGCACCGGCATCGGCACGGGCGAGGACGAGGCCGCGTTCAACGTGGACCGCGCGCGCTACCACCGCGTCATCATCATGACGGACGCCGACGTGGACGGGTCGCACATCCGCACCCTGCTCCTCACCTTCCTCTATCGGAAGATGCGCGGCCTCTTCGACCGCGGGTTCGTCTACATCGCCCAGCCCCCCCTCTACAAGATCAAGCGCAAGAAGCGGGAGCAGTACATCGACAACGACGAGCAGCTCAACCGCATCCTCCTGGAGCTGGGGTCCGAGGACGTCGTCCTCACGCGCCTGCAGGGCGCCCACCTGTTCGCGCCCGCGCAGGTTGACAAGATCGTCGAGACGCTCGCCGCGATCGAGAAGCTCGGCGGCGGCGTCACCCGCTTTGGCGCGAGCCTGCCGGAGTACCTCGACCAGCGCGACCCGGAGACCCAGGACCTCCCCCGCTATGTCGCCCGGGTCCGCGAGGGCAACAAGGAGCGGCACGAGTTCCTCCGCGACGAGACGGCCCGGAGCCGCTTCGTCCAGGCGCACGGGCTGGACGCCGACCTTTTCGAGCAGCCCGACAACGCGGCGGCCAACGGGTCGCCCGGCGGTTCCGCCCCCGCGGAACGGAAGCCCCCCGCCGTGTCCAAGCGGATCACCCTCCACGAGATCTTCGAGAGCTCCGAGATGACCAAGCTGCTGAGGCTGGTCGCGCGGACCGAGCTGGACATCTCCCCGTTCAGCGCCACCGAGAAGCCCCGCTACGTCATCACCGAGAACGCCGGCCAGAAGAGCGAGGTGAAGACCGAGCTCTTCGCCCCCCTGGAGATCGTGACGCAGATCCGGGCCAACGGCCGCAAGGGCCTGAGCATCCAGCGCTACAAGGGCCTGGGCGAGATGAACCCCAAGCAGCTCTTCGAGACGACGATGGACCCGGAGAAGCGCCGGCTGCTGAAGGTATCCGTCAACGACGCGGCGAAGGCCGACGCGCTCTTCACTCTGCTGATGGGCGACGATGTGCCGCCGCGGCGGCAGTTCATCGAGGACAATGCGCTTAACGTTCAGTATTTAGACGTCTAAAATAATATAGGTCCTATGGGACCTATAGGCCCTACAAGACCTATACCTCTTTTTGCATGTATACCGCCTCTGAGAAGCTCTCCTCCGCGAACATCACCGACATCATGCAGACGGCGTACATCGACTACTCGATGTCCGTCATCATCTCGCGCGCGCTGCCGGATGCGCGCGACGGGCTGAAGCCGGTCCAGCGGCGGATCCTCTATGCGATGCTCCGCGAGGGGCTGGTGCACAACAAGGCCTACGACAAGTGCGCGGGCGTGGTCGGGGAGGTCCTGAAGAACTACCATCCCCACGGGGACGCCTCGGTGTACGACACGCTGGTGCGGCTGGCCCAGCACTGGGTCATGCGCTACCCGCTGATCGACCCCCAGGGCAACTTCGGCTCGATCGACGGGGACCCGCCGGCGGCCTACCGGTACACCGAGTGCCGCCTGGCCGAGATGGCCGGGGATCTCCTGCGCGACATCGACGAGGACACGGTCGACTTCATCCCCAACTACAAGGAGTCCACGGTCGAGCCCACGGTGCTCCCCTCCGCCCTGCCCAACCTCCTGATGAACGGCTCGACCGGGATCGCGGTCGGCATGGCGACGAACATACCGCCCCACAATCTCGGCGAGATCATCGACGCGGCCTGCGCGATCATCGACCGGCCGTCGATCACCGTGGACGAGATCTGCGGCATCGTCCAGGGGCCCGACTACCCGACCGGCGGCGTCATCTCGGGGCGCGAGGGCATCCTCAGCTACCTTAGGACCGGGAAGGGCATCGTGCGCACGCGCGGCAAGGCGCACACCGAGGAGCTCAAGGGCGGCATGGAGCAGATCGTGATCACGGAGATCCCCTACAATGTGAACCGGAACACGCTGGTCACCCGGATCGCCGACCTGGTCGGCGACAAGGAGATCGACGGGATCCGCGACCTCCGCGATGAGTCCGACGAGAACACCCGCATCGTCATCGAGATCAAGCGCGGCGAGCAGGCGAAGGTGGTCATCAACCAGCTCTTCCAGAAGACGGCGCTCGAGTCGTCCTTCGGTGTGACCCTCCTCGCCCTGGACAAGAAGCGGCCCAAGCAGATGAACGTGAAGGAGCTGATCGAGTGCTACATCGAGCACCGGCGCGAGGTCGTGACCCGCCGCACCCAGTTCCGCCTCGACCGCGCCAAGGACCGCGCCCACATCCTCGAGGGCTACATCATCGCCCTGGATAACCTCGACGACTTCGTGAAGATCATCCGCGCCTCCTCGAACCGCGAGGAGGCGAAGGTCCGCCTGATGGGCAAGTACCCGCTGAGCGAGCGCCAGACCGACGCGATCCTCGAGCTGCGGCTTTACCAGCTGACCGGGCTTGAGCGCGGCAAGATAGAGGCCGAGTACCTCGAGCTGATGAAGATCATCGAGGACCTGGCCGGCATCCTCGCCTCGGAGCAGCGCCTCCTGGCCCTGATCAGGCAGGAGCTCCTCGAGATGAGGGCCAAGTACGCCACCCCGCGGCGCACGGAGATTGTCGCGGCGGCCGGGGAGTTCAGGATGGAGGACGTCGTGCCCAACGAGGGCTGTGTCATCACCGTCTCGCACCTGGGCTTCATCAAGCGCACGCGCGTGGCCGACTACCGCTCGCAGAAGCGGGGCGGCAAGGGCATCATCGGCGCGGAAACCTACGAGGAGGACTTCGCCGAGCACCTCTTCACGGCGAGCACGCACGACTTCATCCTGTTCTTCACCAGCACCGGGCAGTGCCACGCGAAGAAGGTCTACGACGTGCCGGAGGGCACCCGGGCCTCGAAGGGCAAGTCGGTCTCCAGCTTCCTTCGGCTGGCCGAGGGCGAGAAGATCGCCTCGATGATCTGCGTGAAGGACTTCACGCCCGACCGGTTCCTCGTGACCGCCACGCGGACCGGTGTCATCAAGAAGAGCCCGCTCTCCGACTACGCGAACGCGACCCGCGAGGGCGGGCTGATCGGCATCAACCTCGGGGAGGACGACCAGGTGATCGGCACGGTGCTTACGACCGGCGCCGACGAGCTGATCCTCGTCTCCAACCAGGGGCTGGCCGTCCGGTTCCGCGAGCGGGACCCGGAGACAAACGAGGAGCTGTTCCGCGCGACCGGCCGGGCGACCGGCGGGGTGACGGGGATGCGCTTCAAGCTGGCCAGCGACTTCCTCCAGGTGATCGAGGTGGTCGACCACCAGGCAAAGTTCCTGGTCGCCAGCGAGGCCGGGCTCGGCGTCCGGACCCGGTTCGAGGACTACCGGCTCATCAACCGCGGCGGCAGCGGCGTCTGGGCGATGGACCTGCCCGGCGACGGCTCCGTCAGGCTCGCGGGCGCCCTGAGCGTGCGCGACGCCGACGAGATGATGCTGCTCACCGCGAAGGGCCAGAGCATCCGCTGCCCCGTCAAGGACATCCGGGAGACCAACCGCGGCGCAAAGGGGGTCCGCCTCGTCACGCTCGAGCCCGGCGACAAGATCCTGAGCATCGCGCGGATCGTCGAGACGGAGGAGGAGGCAACCTGAAGGCCGCCGCGCCGGTCCGGGCGCTCGTCCTGGATTTCGACGGGCTGATCATCGACACGGAGGGGGTCCTGGTCGACTCCTATGCCGAGGTCTACCGCTCGCACGGCGTCCCCTTCGACCGCGGGGAGTTCATCCGCGACGTCGGCGGGGCGGAGTACGGGTTCGATCCCTGGCACCCGTTTGGCCGGACGGCCGACCGGGCCGCCCTCGAGGCGGCCCGCACCCGCGTCAACCGGGCGCGCTGCGGGGAGCTTCAACCGCTGCCCGGCGTCGTCGCGCTTGTCGATGCGGCGCGCGCGGCGGGGCTGCGGCTGGCGGTCGCGTCAAATTCCCACCACCCCCATGTCGACGGGCACCTGGCGCGGCTGGGGCTGGCCGACCGATTCGACTTTGTCTGCTGCCGCGACGACGCGCCGCGGCCCAAGCCCGACCCCGACCTCTACATCCTCGCCCTCAGCCGGCTCGGCGTGACGCCGCCCGAGGCGATCGCATTCGAGGACTCCCATTCCGGCTCCCTGGCCGCCAAGCGCGCGGGCCTGCGGGTCGTCGCCGTGCCCAACCCCGTCACCGCGCGCCACGACTTCTCCCACGTCGACTGGCGGGTCGGCTCGCTGGCCGAGGCGACCCTCCCGGCCCTGCTGGCCCGCTTCGCGGCCCCCTGAGTCCTCACCAGAGGCTCCCCTGCTGGAGCCCCTCCCGCTTTCCGGCGTCGAGCGTGCTGAGGGCGAGCAGCTGGGCCGTCGTCAGCCGCGACCATTGCGGATCGCGCGCCACGGCCGCGAGGAGCAGCGCCCCGGCCAGGGCGTCGTAAAGGGCCGCGTGATATCCCCGGCGGGACGGGGGGCAGTGGGCCCGCGCCAGGGCGGCAAGCTCGTCCTGCAGGCCGAAGGCGCCGACCAGCGACTCGAGCCGCCCGGACCCCGCGGCCGGGCGGAACTGCGCGGCCAGCCGCGCCGAGTCGACCCACGGTCCCCAGTCGAGGACCGCCCGGCCGGGGCGGGCAAAATCCGGTGACGGGCGCGGATAGGGCCACACGGACTTGAGGAGGCCGTTTTCCACGCCCGCGTAGTGCGCCGCAAGCGGCCCGCCCTCGCGCAGGCCCGCGAAGTATTCCCAGTCCTCGGCGATCGGCGCGAACGCGGCTACCGTCTCCACCCGCAGCCCGTGCACCGCCGTGTCGTCGTCGCGCACGGGCCCCGTGGCGCGGCAGAGCCGGGTCCGGGTCGAGGCCACCTCGCCGCCGAGAACGGTGGCGACACCGTACTCGAGGATCCCCGAGGCACGGCTGCCCTCGAAATCGATGACGTGGATGGGCTGCGTCAGCCAGGACATGGGGGACCACGCAATCCCAACGGCCGCCCGGCGGCAACCCCTGAGACACCCGGGTAATGGCGCAGTTTGCCCAACAATTTTCGAATCCCCTTTCGGATTTGAACAGGAAGATCGGGAAGAGCCGGGAAGTTTCGATCCCATGGACTTCGGGCGCGACCAGGTTGTTTTCGTTCGGGCCTTTCCGATCTTCCCGGCCTTCCTGTTCAAAATGCATCCCTTTGGGTCCATGCCCCCATTGACGGCTGTTATTTCTTTGTATTTTCCGCATATACCCGGCTTGAATGCGCCCGTGGACCTCGCCCCGTACCGCGCCTTCATGGTGGAGCTCGCCGAAAAGAGCGGCGACTTGATCCGCCCCTATTTCGCGGACCCCGGCCTGGTGGTCGAGCTCAAGGCCGACCAGAGCCCGGTCACCGTCGCGGACCGGGGCGCGGAGGAGCTGATGCGCGGGATGATCCGGGCCCGCTTCCCCGGGCACGGGATCCTCGGCGAGGAGCTCGGCCGGGAAAACCCGGACGCCCCGCTTGTGTGGATCCTCGACCCGATCGACGGGACGAAATCCTTCGCCTCGGCCTGCCCCCTTTTCGGCACCCTCATCGCCCTGCTCCACGAGGGGATCCCCGTCCTCGGCTCGATCCACCTTCCGGTGTCGCGGCAGCTTCTCCTGGGCGACGGGACGCAGACCCGGCTCAACCCGGACAAGTCGGGCGAAAACGGCCGGCCGGTCCGCGTGCGCCCCTGCGCGCGGATCGAGGATGCGACCCTGCTGACCAGCGACCCGCTCAATCCCGCCCGCTACCGGAATGGCCCGGCCTTCGAGGCCCTGGCCGGCCGCGCGAGGCTCGTGCGGACCTGGGGCGACTGCTTCGGCTACTTCCAGCTGGCGACGGGGAACGCCGACATCATGTGCGACCCGATCATGAACCTCTGGGACATCGCCGCGCTGATTCCCGTCGTCCGGGGCGCCGGCGGCGTGGTCACCGACTGGCACGGCGGAGATCCGCTCAAGGGGGACTCCCTCCTTGCCGCCGGCCCGGACCTGCACCCGCTGGCGCTGGCGGCACTCAACCCCTAGAATCTACTGGGCCGGGGCCCCGGCGCGCATCCAGGCGGCGATGACGGCGCGCTCCTCGTCGGTGATGTGCGTGGCGTTCCCCAGGGGCATGATCCGGGTGACGACCACCTGCTGGTAGATCCGCTGCGCGTTCTGCGAAATGCCCGCCGCGCTGTTCAGCACGACGCCGGCGGGGGCCTGCGCGATCCCCGCGAAGGTCGGCGAGGGCGAGTGGCAGGTGACGCAGCGCTGCCCGACGATCGAGCGCACCCGGTCGAAGGTGACCGGCCCGGTCACCGGAGGCAGGGGCTCAATCCGCGGCATCGTCCACCAGCCGGCAAGGAGGAGCAGGAGCGCCCCGCCCGCCAGGCAGGGCCACGCGAAGGCCCCCTTGTGCCGGCGGTTGAAGAAGTGCCGGATCAGGACCCCGGCGGCGCCGATTGCCGCAAGCACCCCCCATGCATGGGGATGGGAGTAGGCCGCCGGCGCGTGGTTGCTGATCATGATGAACACGACCGGCAGCGTGAAGTAGTTGTTGTGGACGCTGCGCTGCTTGCCCTTTCGGCCGTCGGCCGGGTTTGGGGCCCGGCCGGCCCGCATCGCCTCGACCATGCGCCGCTGCCCGGGGATGATCACGAAGAAGACGTTCGCCGCCATGATCGTGCCGATCGACACCCCCACCTGGATGAAGGCCGCCCGCCCGCCCAGGAGGCGCCCCATGCCCCAGGCAAGCGCGGTCAGCAGCGCGAAGACCACGGCGCCGAGCAGCGCGTTGTTCCGGCCGAGCGGCGACTTGCAGAGCAGGTCGTAGACGATCCACGAGCCGAGCATGCCGGCCGCCCCGATTCCCACGGCCTGAAGCGCGGTGAGGGCGGCCACGGACGGGTCGACCATCATCACCTGCGCGTGGAGCCAGTAGACGACCACCAGCAGCGCCGTTCCCGAGAGCCAGGTCGTGTAGGCCTCCCACTTGAACCAGTGGAGCTTCTCCGGGAGCGCGGCCGGGGCGACCGCGTATTTCTGGGGATTGTAGAAACCGCCGCCATGCACCGCCCAGAGCTCGCCCGCCACGCCCTTGCGCTGCTCCTCGGACCCGGGCGGCGGCGGGTCCAGGCTGTTGTCCAGCCAGATGAAGTAGAAGGACGACCCGATCCAGGCGATCCCGGCGATGACGTGGAGCCAGCGGAGCAGGAGGCCGGCGTACTCGATCCAGTAGGAGTCCATCGCGGTCAGCGCCCGCCCCCCCACTCGGCCGTTATGACGGAGGTGATCCCGCCGCGCCCCTTCCAGTCGGCGACCACGGTGAGGCTGCGGGGCTTGAGCAGGGCGCCGAGGTCGTCGCAGATCCGGTTTGTCACCGCCTCGAAGAAGATGCCGTCGTTGCGGAAGGAGTGGAAATAGAGCTTGAGCGACTTGAGCTCCACGCAGGTCCGGGCGGCGACGTAGCGGACCGTGATCGAGGCAAAATCGGGGTGGCCGGTGATCGGGCACATCGAGGTGAACTCGTGGTGCGTGTGCTCGATCACGTAGGGGCGCCGCGGCGCCGGGTTGGGAAAGACCTGCAGGATTTTCGGGTCGGCCATGGGTAAGGGGGGGGTCAGGTCGCGGTTTCCGTGAAGCGGCTCTCCCGGATCACGGTGATCTTGATCGTGCTCGGGTACTGGAGCTCGGCCTCGATCCGCCGCCGCAGCTCACGCGCGAGTTCGCGGGCGCTGTCGTCGTTCACGTGCTGCGGGGAGACGACCACGCGGATCTCGCGGCCCGCCTGGATGGCGTAGGCCTGCTGCACGCCCTCGAGCGACAGGGCGAGCTTCTCGAGCCTGTCCAGCCGCTCGACGTAATTGGTCATCGAGTCGGCCCGCGCGCCCGGCCGGGTCGCCGACACCGTGTCGGCCAGTATGACCAGCCCGGCATAGACGGTCTCCGGCCTGACCTCCTCGTGGTGGGCGGCAACCGCGTTGACGACGATGGGGGTCTCCCCGTGCCGCTTGATGAAATCCGCCCCGATGCTCGCGTGGCTGCCCTCCAGCTCCGAGGACACGGCCTTGCCGATGTCGTGCAGCAGGGCCGCGCGCTTGGCGATGTTTGGGTCCAACCCCGCCTCGCTGGCGATCATCGAGGCGAGAAAGGCCGTCTCGATCGAGTGGTCCAGGACGTTCTGGTTGTAGGAGAACCGGAACTTGAGCCGGCCGAGGACCCGGATGATCTCCGGGTGAAGCCCGTTGATGGCGAGCCGGGTCACCGCTTCCTCGCCGGCCCGCGTGGTCACCCCCTCGATATCCTCCTGCGCGCGCTTGACGAACTCCTCGATGCTCGCCGGGTGGATCCGGCCGTCCTTCACCAGCGCCTCGAGCGCGGCCCGGGCGACCTCCCGGCGCACCGGGTCGAACGACGACAGGAGGACGAGCTGCGGCGACTCGTCGATCAGCAGCGTCACGGAAGTGGCCGACTCGAAGGCCTTGATGTTGCGCCCCTCGCGCCCGATGATCCGGCCCTTCATGTCCTCGCTGGGCAGGTGGACCAGGGTGGCGGTGAGGTCGTTGCTCGGCTTGCCGGCCAGCCGCTGCATGGAAGCCATCAGGATCCGCTGCGCCTCGGTCTGCATCTCCTGCTCGGACTTCTCCAGCGTCTCCTGGCGAAGCGCGCGGAGCTCGTCCTGGCACTCGAGGAGGACCTCCTCCCGGAGCTGGCGCCGGATCTCGCCGGCGTCCATCTGGGACACCCCCTCCAGCCTCTCGCGCACGCTGCGCGAGAGGGTCCGGATGGCGTCGCGCGCCTGCTTGATCGCCGCCCCCTCCCGATTCAGCCGGTCCTGGCGCTGCTCGAGCTGGAAGTCGAGGAGCGCGAGCGACTCCTCGTGCGCCCGTATCTCCCTGAGCCTCAGGTTCTCCTCGATCTCGCGCCGGTCAAACTCCCGGGTCAGCTCGGCCCGGCGCTCCTGGATTTCCGCCTCCGCCCTCTGCTTCATCTCCTCGGCGGCGACGGCGGCCTCCCGGCGGGCGACCGCGACGAGGTCCGCGGCCTGCCGGAGGGCCGTCCGCCGCGTCTGGCGGGCGAGGATCCCCACCACGACAATCCCGATCCCGACCCCGACGAGGACGGCGGCCGACAGCGACCAGTTGAAGGCGTCGCTCTCGGCTGTCGGGAACGTGAAAACGGCTGCGATTGCGGACGTCAAGTGGGCAGGAGGATGGCGAAAAAGCCCGGGCCGGAAAGCGAAAATTCGCTTTCCTCTTTCCGACTCCCGCTTTTCAGGATAGGCAACAGCGTTTCCCGTGCCGCAACCCTACGCAACCAGCACCCACGCCGTCTTCAGGACGTCCACGCGCGAGCGCTGGGATTTCCTCTCGCCGATCGCCATGCTCGGGCTCGCGCTCATCGGGATCGCCTTCATCTACTCCACCCAGCGGGCGGTCAACGGGGGCTACTGGATGAGGCAGGCCGGTTTCCTCGGGGCCGGGGCCGGCGTGTACCTCGTCGTCGCGCTCGTCGACTACCGGTTCTGGCTGAGCGTGGCGCACTGGTTTTACGCGGCCTGCCTCATTCCCCTCTTCCTGGTGTTGATCCCGGGGGTCGGCACCACCGCCCACGGGTCGCACCGCTGGCTCAAGCTGATCTTCTTCTCCTTCCAGCCCTCGGAGACGGCAAACGCCGCGGTGCTGCTGATCACCGCCAGCATCCTGATCCGCAGCCCGATCGCCACCGTGCGGCAGTCGCTGGGCGTCCTGGGGGAATTGGCCCTTGCGGTGGGTGTGCCCGTGTTGCTAATCCTCAAACAGCCTGACTTGAAGTCGGCGATCGTCCTGCCCCCCATGGTCTTTTCCATGCTCTACGTCTCGAGGCTCCCCCTCCGGTTCTTTGCCGGGGCGCTCGGCGTGTCCATCCTGGTGGTGGGCCTCGTGGGCTGGGACACCGCCCGCTACTACCGTTTCATGGAGTCCCACGGGTATTCCTTCCTCAACGACATGGGGAAGTACGAGCGCTCCTCCTGGCTCCCGCTGAAGGACTACGAGCGCAACCGGATACTCTCCTTCGTCGACCCGGACAAGATCGACCCGATGGGCGTGGGCTGGAACCAGCGCCAGTCGCTTATCTCGGTGGGTTCCGGCGGGCTCACGGGCAAGGGCTGGACCCAGGGGACCCAGGCGCGTCTCGGCTACCTGCCCCGCTCCGTCGCGCCCGACGATTTCATCTTTTCGGTCATCGCCGAAGAAAAAGGTTTTTTGGGAAGTCTTACGGTTCTCAGCCTATTTGGAGTGCTGATGTTCAACGGCATACGCATAGCCGGTCTCTCGCGGGACCGCTTCGGCACGCTGCTCGCCATCGGCGTCACCGTGCTGTTCGCCATGCATGTGTTCGTGAACATCGCCATGACAATAGGCCTTGTGCCCATTACGGGCATACCGCTTCCCTTTATCAGCTACGGCGGCTCCTTCGTGCTTAGCTGCTGCCTGCTGCAAGGACTGGTCCAAAGCGTCCATCGCTTCCGGAAGGAGTTCTTATGAACACCCTTCCATCCCGCGACAACGAACGCCTGGCCGGAATTTCCTGCGCTGCAGCCGACGCCCGGTCGCGCCCCGTGGACAACCCCCCCAGCAAGGAACATGAGCGAACAGTCTCCCTCCAATCCCGACGCCCCCCAGGACGTCGCCCAACGTTATGACGCCGAATTGGCCACACCCCCCGCACCGCGCGAGGTGACCGTCCCCAGCGCCACCGAGCTCAAGGCCGGCGCGCAGGAACGATCCCAGAACCGCCCCCTGCTCCAGAAGATACTCTCCGTATTCAGGAAGGAAAAGGGCTCCTACCGGGAGCTCATCATCAACTGCGAGCCGCTGGAGAAGCGGGTCGCCCTCCTCGTCGACGGCCGGCTCGAGAAGTTCGAGATCGAGCGCGAGTCCGACAACCGGATGGTCGGCGGCATCTTCAAGGGCCGGATCAAGAACCTGGACCCGGGCCTGAAGGCGGCCTTTGTCGACATCGGCTACACGAAGAACGCATTCCTGCACTACTGGGACATGATCCCGGCGGCCGCCGACTCGTCGGTGGAGGTCGTGCGGGTGAACCGGAAGAAGGACGCCCAGCCCAAGGGCGAGGTCACGGTCAAGGACATCCCCGGCCGCTATCCCCCGGGCACCGACATCGTGATCCAGGTCACGAAGGGCCCGATCGGCACGAAGGGCCCGCGCACGACGACCAACCTGTCGATCCCGGGACGCTACCTCATCCTCACGCCCTACAGCGACGGCTGCGGCATCTCGCGGAAGATCGAGGACGCCAGCGAGCGGCGCCGCCTCAAGACCCTGATCAACGAGCTCACGATCCCCGAGGGGATCGGCGTCATCGTGCGCACCGCCGGCGAGGGCAAGAAGTCGCGGTATTTCGTGCGCGACCTCCACATCCTGCTCAAGAAGTGGGAGGAGATCACCCAGAAGATCCAGCAGGACAAGGTGCCCACCTGCCTTTACATGGAGCCCGACCTGGTCGAGCGCACCGTGCGCGACTTCCTCACCGAGGAGGTGGACCGGGTCCTGATCGACAGCCAGGAGGATTTCGAGCGGACGCAGGCCCTCGTCGGCCAGATTTCCTCCCGCTCGAAGTCGAAGATCGCCTTCTACAACGACAGCATCCCGATCTTCGAGCGCTTCAACATCGAGCGCCAGATCGAGCAGACCGGCCAGCGGAAGGTCCCGCTTCCCAGCGGCGGCGAGATCGTCATCGACGAGACCGAGGCCCTGATCGCTATCGACGTGAAC
>CAITEC010000108.1 GCA_903891325.1 uncultured Opitutaceae bacterium | reverse complement strand
GCTAGTGGGGATAAATTCAGCCCTTGGTGCAGATGCCGCCACATTGAAAGTATACGACAACCTCCCGCCTGGACTGACGCGTCTGTTCGTGGGCAAGGAGCTGTTCCAAAAACTTGTCAATAACCGGCGTTACGCAGGCGCCATCGCCGCCCAACCTCCGAGGTTCGTTCACGAAACGCTCAAGCGCATTGCCGCAAATCCAAAGTCCGTCACTCCGGAGGAGAAATCCTATGAGATCGAAGTAGGGGCGGCCATGGCGGAGGCCTTGGGTGGAGTCAGGGATGGCCGAGAAGCGCGGGCGCTCGCCGACGATGTCCTTGCTGTCGACCGCTCCCCCGCAACCATCGCAATCCTCAAGGCTCATCTCGGCCGGATCGGCGGCGGCACCTGGTTGGCAACAGAAGTAAGGCGGCTCGAGCTGCAGAAGCGTAAATAACAGGGTTGCGCCGTTAAGGCGGCCACTACTCAACCCATTCGACCGCATCCCTAGGCATAAAATTGCCTCCACAAGCGCATGCTCCATTTCCGTCATCGCGCTTAATGATTCCGCATCTTGGGCAAACCACCTGGGAAGGATAAAATAATCGATACAAACTGCTCCAGATCGGAAGCATGGCTATCACCGCGACAATGCAGGAGTAACCTACGAACAACGATACATCTGGCACGTTGTCCAGCCGGACGATTGGCGGATAATTAATTCCCGTTCTGCGACTGCGGTGGGGAAGAAGAAGGAACGCCCAAAATGCCAGGACGGCCAAGACTGCCCGTATCCGTGAACTGCGGCTCTTTTCTCTGCTTCTATCTGCGGCCAATTCCGCGTCGGATCGCTTCCTCCACTCACCCTTCCGTTCCAGCCCGGCCTGTTGATTTGAACTCTCCATTTGCAAGCAATTCGTGGGGGTTAATTCGGCTCCTTTATTTCTTCGGAGTATTTCCGAACGTAGGAGTCGTATTCACCATCTTGAATGCGAATCAGGAATTCCAGGAGATTTCCCTCGCGGGACACGCATCCGGCCATTGATTTCACGATTGGATTATACCCGCCAACCAAGTCCCTTCTGCACTGTGCGAAGAGCTGCGGCGCGAGAAAGTGGAACGCCGCCAACGCGTAAACCCTGGCCCCCGGCGTCCCCTTATTGTAAACATAAATCAGAGGCCTGATCACATTATCCCGTTTCAGAATGCGGGCCAGCGTGGCTTCACCGTCAACTCTCTTTCCAGACAGCCCAACTGGACCAAACGCAAACCACTCCGTTTGGGAAAGAGCCTGTACGTCCTGGTCTTTGGAATAGTCGATTGTTGATTTGGCACCGCGAGATGCGGGCGGGGTGAAAGCCAACTCCCGTACCTCGTGGCTGGAAAGGTCCACGGCAAACTCCCTCCCCCGTTCGTTCGAGACAATCAGGTCGTTCCCTCGAATCCGCAACGAAGTGATAAAGACATCCTGCACATCGTCCTCCATATCCGGATCATAATGAATATGATACACGATCTTGCGCCATAAAGGGGCGTTCGTCCTTACATCGTACGCCTCAACAATCCCTCCATTCTGAGGAATACCAACATCGCTGCCCCACGGAGGGGCCTCGTACCTGACACCAAGATAGACGATTGGCACCACTGGGACCGGACCGGACCTCTTAGCCCACAGTGCCTCGCTAGGGAACGCGATCAGCGCCCAGGCAAATAAAAATCGTCCAAGTCCGGATGGCATTCGAGACCTATTGGAGTTCAAAGCTATCCTCCCGTGAGACAGCGTCTATTTCTTTCCACTCCTATTTTGGCCGAGCGACAAAGATCGGATAAAGGAGGGAATTCCCTAACTAGAGTGGATAATCACGGGGTTGCCAACTCTCCTGAATGTGCGGAAATAGCGAAGTGGCTATCTTCCGCCCACGGAAGCCAGAAAGCGGGCTGATCTCCCCGAAGGGGAATCATTTTAAAGGATATTGATCCCTCGGGCGACGAGCAGAACAAGGACAAGCAGGGAGATCATGGCTTGGGCCATCATGAGAAGCTTCGCCCATCGAGCCAAAACCAGCGTGTCCGTGGGAGAAAATGCGGTGCTGGTGTTGAAAGCGACGAACAGGTAATCGACAAAGCCCGGGGTCCATTTATCCGCGCCCATCGCCTTCCGTTCCCCGCTCTCAATCTGCAACTGCGGAAAAAGGAAGCCTCGGCTCCCATAGGGAGCGTTTTTTTGCCGAATTATCGGACCTCCCCCATCAAGTCTCCAGTACCACAGCGAAAAGATCAGGATGTTCGCCCACCACAGAAGAAATGCTGAGATCAAAAGCGTTGTTGGGGCCTCTTTATGAGCGGGTAGCGCAGCGACCAATAAAGCAAGAGATCCACACAGTGAAACCGTAATCACGGCGTTGGCTAAAATACCAAACAGGTGATTCAACGAGTGGCGGCCGCTTCGATGGGCGAGGATAGTTGGAACGAGCAAAATCAAAACGGTGGCAAGGAGCAGCCACCGTGGCCCCACGCTGAGCGACTCCGGCAAAGCGTAAGAGATGCCGCCGGCAACGAGAAATGCGAGGACGGGTTCCCATCGCATCCTGTAGCCGGTCGCATGGGGAGTGGAGAGGGCTTCTTCTTCCATGGTCCGTTGAATAGGGGTCAAGACGGGCGGAGGCAACCCGTGCCTCCAGGTGAAATAGTGGGGTCGCGCCGCCTACCTCGGGTTCAGAAGGGCCGCGATGACCGGGTCGTTCAGGTTCCCGGCGGTCACCATGGCGACGGGGGTTTTGACGACGGCGGCAACGCGGCCGCCGCGCAGGACGGTGACCAGGGTCTCCACGCCCGTGTAGCCCATGCCGAAGGGATCCTGGACGACCAGCCCCTGGATGTCTCCTGCCCGGAGCGCGGCGAGGAGCGTGGCGTCGGAGTCGAATCCAACGAACTTGACCCGGCCGCCGGCGAGCCCGGCGTCGCGCAGCGCGAGCAGCATGCCGGTCGCCGACGACTCGTTGGAGGCGAAGATGCCGTCGACCTTGTCCCCGAACCGGTTGAGCAGGTTCTCGGCGGCGCGGCGGGCCGTGTCGCGCGAGGGGCCGCCGTACTGGTCCGTCGAGATCAGCTCGATCGCGGGAAACTCCCGGCGCATGCCCTCGAGGAATCCCGCCTCGCGCTCCTCCGCCGCGTCGGCGCCGGCCTGGCAGCGCAGCATGATCGCCCGGCCCTTGCCGCCGAGCAGCACGCCCAGCCGGTGCGCCCCCAGGAGCCCGCCCTGGCGGTTGTCCGTCGCCACGAGGCTCGCCGGCGCGGAGGATCGAAGGTGTGAGTTGATGATCACCACGGGGATCCCCGAGCCCACCGCCTCCTCGACCGGCCGCACGAGCGCACGGCTGTCGATCGGGGCGAGCACGATCCCGCTGATCTGCCGGCCCACGAAATTCTCCACCACCTGGATCTGCTGGTCGCGGTCGTCCTCGCGCAGCGGCCCCTTCCAGATGACCCGCACCCGCACGCCCGAGGCGTTGAGCTCGCGCTCCGCCTTCAGGGCCCCGGCGTGGATGGCCTTCCAGAAGACGTGGGTGCTTCCCATCGGGACGACGGCGATGTCGTAGCTGTCCGCCGCCCGTGCCGGGAACGCGGCGAGGGCGAGGAAAAGCGGCAGTATCCAGGGGAGCACGGGGTGGCGCAGGGGATGCATAGGCGATGGGGGGTTAGGCGTCGCGCTCCTTGTAAATTCTGAATGCCCGGCCGAATTGCAACACGGCGTTTAATGACAGGCGCAAGTTGATGCAGCGCGGATACTGTGTCAGTTTCGACGGGAAACCTGATGCAGCCCCGCCTCCCGTCTGTCGAGTCAGCCTCAGCCACTCGTTCCATCGAGCTAAAGCTGCGCGATATCTCGCAGCTCTTCAATTCGCTCGATCCCTCCCCTTTTAACGAACAGGACCTCGATAGTGACGCGGAGGAATTCATTGTTGGGTGGGCGCGGGAGCTGCCGGCCAATCGCCCTCTCCATCTTGTCGTGCACCTGGGGAGGCCCCTTCCACCAGGCAGAAGCGGCGCGACTGTCGCCGATGCCATTCACCATTATTTCACCTACCGCGCGACCATCACCCAGCTCGAACTCCGGCAGCTTCTAAAGCAGGGCCGTATGAGCCTTCTGATTGGCACTGTGTTTCTCGCGGGTTGCCTCCTCCTCGGCCGCCTGATTGCCCCCGGTGAAATCAGTGCGGCACGGTCGATTGCCCGCGAAGGTTTCACGATCGGCGGCTGGGTGGCGATGTGGCGTCCGATGGAGATCTATCTGTATGATTGGTGGCCTCTCTGGCGCCGCGGCGCGTTGCAGCGCCGCCTCGGCAAGATGAAGATTGATCTCCGGCAACCGGAGGTCTCAGACGGCGAAGGGGCCGATCAGCCAACCGGTCCAAAGTGACCCTTAAAGGAGGCGAATCGTTATGACCCTGGTTTGGCCGCATGTTCGCTGCCTTGCTATTATGCGGTTGATGAAAACCTCCAGCCTAGAAGTCCTTGAAAATGCCGAGTTGCCCCCGACACAGGCCCGAGCCATCCTCCAAGTCATGGAATCTGAGCTCGCAGCCCATGACAGCTCGCTCGCCACCAAGGCCGATTTGCTCGCGTATAAAGCCGACATTCTCGGCGGCCTCCATAAGCTTGAGCTCAAAATTGAAGCTCAGCGGGCCGAGCTGATCGCTGAAATCAAGGGCACCGTCCGCTGGAATTTCGCTTTCTGGGTTGCGCAGCTTGCCGCCATCGCGGTGATCCTGAAGCTGCTGAAGTAATGAGGTCTGGCGAACCGCTGCGCGGCGCCGTTGGCGTCCCCACGGGGATTCGAACCGCCTGTCGCCAAACAATTGAAGTGCTTCGCTGAGCGTGCTTTAACTTAAAGTGCAGTACGTTAGAAAAGGCAACTGGATGCGGCCAGCTGCTTCAAATGCCAGCTAAGAACAGGTTTACTGGCAAATCCGTGGCAAATTGTGGGCGGATTCATCCCGCGATGGCGGTTCAGCCGCCGGCTGGCCGGTCGCTGCCCTGGTGGCCGGACATTTCCAATGCGTTAGCCGGCAATTTCGCGGCCGGATTGTGGAGTTCGAGTAAGGGGGCAGAAAGGCAGGCCGCCTATGGAGAGGAGCCGATCGCACGGCTGACCCGCGACCTGACGGCCAAACCAGGCCGCGGCTTCGGAGTGGTTCACCTGAGCCAGATGAAGCGGCTTTAGCTCACTCGGCCGCCGGAACAGATTTTTCAGACGGCATCTGATAAATTGACCCCGACCTTCGACGTGTCGCGTCTCGCCGCCGTCTGAAATTCTACCTGATAAAAAACTCATTGGAAAACGTAACGGTAAACGCGGAACGCTTACGCTTCCACCCGGCATGCGTCGTCGGCTCGGGCTCGACCGATTGTCGAGCCTCGCCATCGTTGAAGAGCGCGAATGCGGGCTCCGCAGCCACCGACATCATCGCCGTCCTGAGGCAGTAGATGATCATTTGGACGGCCCGATACTTTCAAATGGACGTCTTTAGACTTTCAATTGGTCGGAACCTAACTTTCAATTGGCCAGATTGAAACTGAACCCAGTAACTGACCATGTATCCTCGTTGGATTGAGCGACGCGTCCGGGCCGAACTGTCCGATACCCGCGTGGTGCTGCTGGCCGGCCCGCGCCAAGCCGGGAAGACGACCTTGGCCAAGAAGGTGGCGGAGGAGCACGCCACCTTCCTGACGCTCGATGATCCCACCGTGTTGAGTGCCGCGAAGGACGATCCGGTTGGCTTTGTCCGCGGCTTGGATCGGGCGACCATCGACGAAGTCCAACGCGCTCCGGACTTGATCCTCGCGATCAAGCGCTCCGTGGACGAGGACACCCGCCCAGGGCGCTTCCTCCTGACCGGGTCCGCCAACCTGCTGACCCTCCCGCTCGTGGCGGACTCGTTGGCAGGGCGCATGGCCATTGTTGATCTATTGCCACTGTCCGTTTCGGAAATCCGGCGACATCCGTCGCACTTTCTGGAGGAGGCTTTTCGTGGCCATGCTCCAAAACCAAAGGATTTGGTCCTCGGTGAAGCCTTGGTGACGGCGGTGTTGACCGGCGGCTATCCTGAGGTGCTCCTGCGAAGTACTTGGAACCGGCGAAGGGACTGGTGCCTCGATTATGTGCGGGCGATTGTGGAACGCGACGTTCGTGACATCGCCCAAATCGACAAGGCGCAGCAATTGCCGCGCTTACTCCGCGTGCTGGCCCATCATTCCGGTCAACTCGTTAACTACTCCGGTCTAGGGGCGCCGCTTGGACTGACCCATGTCACAACCCAGAAGTATGCTGGCCTATTTGAGCAACTCTTCCTGACCCGGCTGTTGCCGCCGTGGTCGAACAACGAACTCAAGCGACTGATCAAGACGCCGAAAATCCACTTCCTGGATTCAGGGCTTTTGGCGGCGTTGAGGGACCTGTCACCGCAGCGGATTGCGGATGACCGAAGCGCCTTCGGAGCGGTGCTGGAGACATTTGTTCTCTCAGAGGTACTCAAACTCTCCAGTTGGTCCGGACAGCGCTTCTCGTTGTCGCATTATCGCGACAAGGAACAGAACGAGGTCGATATCGTCATCGAGGATCAGGAGCGCAAGATCGTCGGCCTCGAAGTGAAGGCGAGCGCAACCGTTGTCACCGCAGATTTCAATGGACTACGGAAATTGGCGGAATCGGCGGGCAAACGATTCACCTTAGGGCTGGTTCTCTACGACGGAGACTCCGTCGTACCCTTTGGCCTTAACCTCTTTGCCGCACCGATTTCGGCGCTCTGGAACTAGGACCTGCAGCCGTCGATGAGAACGGTAGCTGCCCGATTCCTGGCCACTGACTTTTACGGGGACGGGTGGCGGGAGAACGTCAGATTCGTGAACTGAGAAATGACGAACGAATGGTTTAGATTCATGCCCGATTTGGCACGTCAACTCGCAAATCTTTCGTCAGGCTAAGGGCGGTCATTGAATGCCAGCTACTTAGCTGGCGTCCCCACGGGGATTCGAACCCCGGTTCTCACCGTGAAAGGGTGGTGTCCTGGGCCAGGCTAGACGATGGGGACCCAAATGCCGAGCTCGGCAACCTACCTCGTGGGAGGTAGCGGGCAAGGATTTTCGAGGATGGCTTGTGGCTCCGAGGTGGAGCGGGACCTCCGGGCACGCTGGTTTGGGACTATCGTCGCTCAGCGCGCTCGGAGATCGCGCTCCACCTCGGAATTGCGCCATATTGAATCTATCCTGTGCCCAATCGCCTTGATCCTTTTTCAGGTTTCAGGTCTCAAGTTTCAGGTCTCTGAAGAAACGCGTGGTGTCCTGGGCCAGGCTAGACGATGGGGACCAGCCCGGAGATTTCACGAAAACGGGATGAAGATCGGCCAAATTGTGGAGCAGAAAAGGCCGAAGGCGACCGAAGGTGGCCTCACTAGGCCATCGAGGGAGCATGAGGGCTTTTATGCCCGCAATTTGGCCGAGATTCGCCCGTGCTTCGTGAAATCTCCGGGCGGAATGCCGAGCCGGGCAACCTACCTCGTGGGAGGTTGCGAGCAAGGATTTTCGGGGATGGTGGCTCGGCGCTTGACGACCTTGCGCGGGATGGGTCGGCTAATGGGCATGGATACTGCCTCCGTAATCGCCTCCCTGCCAAAGAATGCCGTCACCTCGATTGACGGTCTTCCCTACCCCCGGATCGCTTCTGGAAAGGTCCGCGAGATTTTCGATCTGGGCGACGCCCTGCTTCTATCCGCCACCGACCGGCTGTCGGCTTTCGATGTGGTCCTGCCCGACGGAATACCGGGCAAGGGGATCATCCTCACCCAGATGAGCAATTGGTGGTTCGCCGCCACTGGGGACGTGATCGCCAATCACCTTCTCCCCGACCAGGCCGGCGAATTCACGCGCCGCGGATTGAATGACCGGGATCTCCAGTTGCGGAGCATGATCGTGCGCAAGCTCAAGCCGCTGACTATCGAGTGCGTCGTCCGCGGCTACCTCGTCGGAAGCGGTTGGAGCTCCTACCAGAAGGATGGGACGGTGTGCGGGCTTCGGCTTCCGCCGGGACTTCGCCAGGCGGACCGGCTTCCCGAGGCGATCTTCACGCCGACCACCAAGGCCCCGAAGGGCCAGCACGATGAGCCGATCAACGACGCACAGGGTGCCGCCGCCGTCGGGGCGGCCCTCTATGAGAAGGTCAAGGCCACGAGCCTCGCCCTCTATCGCCGGGGCCACGACCGGGCGAAGGCCGCCGGAATGATCCTCGCTGACACAAAGTTCGAGTTTGGAACCGACGCTGCCGGCAATCTCCTCCTCATCGACGAGGTCCTCACGCCGGATTCATCGCGCTACTGGCCCGCGGACAGCTACGCACCGGGACGCTCGCCGCCGAGCTACGACAAGCAGTTTGTCCGGGATCACCTGCTGGCCCTGAAATGGGACCAAAAGCCCCCGGCGCCGCGGCTGCCCGCCGATGTCATCAGCCAGACGCAGGCGAAGTACATCAGCGCGTTCAGGAACCTGGTTGGGTAGTCGATTGGGGTGGAGGCGATCTCCGAGCGCGCTGACTTGGGCTATCGTCGCTCAGCGCGCTCGGAGATCGCGCTCCACCCAAATTCAGGTCTCAGGTTTCTGCAAGGTGGCGGCCCCGCCGCCGCCTACTGCATCACGCTCTGGCACTGGTCGGTGGCGGTCGCACCGCTCCGCTCGCGGACAAGCTCACGGCGCAGCCAGTCGAGCGCTGCATTCACCACCCGACGCCTCACGGTGGCCCGCGGACCCGGGTAGCTCAGCTTCTTAGACCAGACTCCGTGCGGGGAATGAAGCGCAATGAAGATCGTGCCAATCGGATTTTCGTTCGGCCCGGCGCAGGGGCCGGAAAAGCCGGTCACCGCCAGCGCGTAGTCGGCGCTGAGCTTCTCGGCGGCGCCGGTCGCCATCGCGACCGCGCCCTCGGCGCTGGCGGCGCCGTGCTGCTGGAGGATGCTCTCGGGCACGTCGACCAACTGCATCTTCGCGTCGTAGGTCGTGCAGACGCAGCCGCCCGCAAAGAATTTCGCGGCGCCGCAGATGTCGGCGAATGCGTTGGTCAGCAGGCCTCCGGTCGCCGTCTCCGCAACCGCCAGCGTCCGCTCGGCGGCGCGAAGCGCGTCGGCGCAGACCTTGGCAAGGGAATCGGAACCGAAGCAGACAAAATCCTCGCCGAGCAGCCGGGCGCACTCCGCGGCGATCGACTCAAGCTGCGGCATCGCAAGCGCGCCGCTCGGCGAGCTGATCCTGCAGTCCACGTGTCCCGCGTGGGCGCAGTAGGCCACGCTCAGGGCCTCCCCCTGGGCGTCGAAAATCGGCTGAAGCTTGGTCTCAAGCGAGGATTCCCCCACCCCGGCGGTGCGGATCTGGACATACGCCTCGCGGTCGAGCAGAAGCCCGAGGCGGGCGAGCCTGGGAAGCACCTGATCGACAAACATCGGCTGAAGCTCGTTCGGCGGCCCCGGCAGCATGCAGAGGACCTTGCCGTCGCGCTCCACCCAGAGGCCCGGCGCAGTGCCGTTCGCGTTGGCAATGACCTCGCCGTGCTCGAAGCGGTACGCCTGCTTCAGGTTGTTGGCGGTCGGCTTGCGGCCAAAGAGGACAAATCGGTCGTTGATCGCCTTCTCGATCGACGTGTCGAAGACGAGCTTCATGCCAAGCTCGGCGGCGATCGCCTCCCGGGTGCGGTCGTCGCAGGTCGGCCCGAGGCCGCCGCTGGTGATGACGACATCGGATCGGGCCCAGCTCTCGCGAAACTGCGCTGCGATTGCCTCAGCCTCGTCGGTGATCGTGACGTTGCGCTGGAGCATGGCCCCGCGCCGGCCCAGTTCAGCCCCGATAAAGGTGAGGTGGCTGTTGGCCGTGAGCCCGAGCAGCAACTCGTCGCCCAGGGTCAGCAGTTCGTAGCGGACCTGGGCGACGGGCTTCGGCGATGCTTGGCCGGATGGCTTTTCGGGGGATGCCATGCTTTGAGTCAATGGTAGGTGATATTTCGGAAATTGCCATTCTCTCGTCACAATCTTCGCACAGTTTCCTTAAGCGTCATCGCGCCGATGACCGGTCCTTGACTTAGGGCGCCGCCCTACACCCGCCAATTGATGTGTCGAGGATTGGCTTCAGGTTTCAGGTCTCATCCCTCATCCTTCCGAACAAATGAGCCTAAAGGAAAAGGTGAGGCACCTTCCGAACGAGCCGGGGGTGTACCTGATGAAGGACAAGCTGGGCCGGATCATCTACGTAGGCAAGGCGCGCAGCCTGAAAAAGCGGGTGTCGTCCTATTTCCAGCGGGGGCGGATGCAGACCCTCCACCCGAAGATCCGGGCGCTGATCGGGATGATCGCCGACTTCGACACCTACTCGGTCAAGTCGGAGCCGGAGGCCATCCTGCTCGAGGGCAAGCTGATCAAGCAGTGGCGCCCGCGCTACAACACCGATTTTACGGACGACAAGCGCTTCCTGCTCGTCCGCGTCGACGAAGCGGAGGCCCTGCCCCGGTTCCGGCTGACGCGCGTGCGAAAGGACGAGCGCTCGCGCTACTTCGGGCCCTTCGCGCACAGCGGGCTGCTCAGAAAGACCCTGGCGCAGATGCGCCGGCAGTTTGGGATCCTCCTGGGAGACGCGAACCCAAAGAGGCTCCCCGACGGCTCCTGGCAGCTGTACGACGATGTCAGGCGGGACCTTTACGCCTTTCCCAACACGGTCACCGGGGAGGAGTACCGCCTCCGACTCGCGCAGGCCTGCGCCTTTCTCGATGGCAAGTCGCGCGAATGGCTGACCACCCTGAGGGCGGAGATGCAGGTGGCGGCCGCCGAGCAGGCGTTCGAGAAGGCGGCGGAACTGAGGGACCTGGTCTTCGCCCTCGAGAAGACCCTCGCAAAGACCAGGCACTTTGAGCGCACGGACCCGACGGCCGTAAGCGCGAGCGAAGTCGCGGTCCGGATGCTCGGCGAGGCCCTCGCCCTGGCCGGCCCGCCGAGGAGCATCGAGTGCTTCGACATCTCCCACATTTCCGGGACCTTTGTCGTCGCCTCAATGGTGCGCTTCGCCGACGGACGGCCGGACAAGGACCAATACCGGCGCTTCCAGATCCGGGACTTCGTGGGCAACGACGACTTCCGGTCGATGGAGGAGGTCGTCGGCCGGCGCTATCGCCGGCTGCGCGGGGAGAGCCGCCCCCTGCCCGACCTGGTGGTGATCGACGGCGGGGCCGGCCAGATCGGCGCCGCGTTGAAGGGCTTTCTGCGGCTCGATATTGCGCCACCGCCGCTCATCGGGCTGGCGAAGAAGAAGGAGACGATCCTCTTCACCGACGGGCGCCCGCCGCTGAACCTGCCCCTCAGCCACCCGGGGCTGCAGCTCATCCAGCGGATTCGCGACGAGGCCCACCGATTCGCCAACACCTACAACGCGGACCTGCGCTCCAGAAAGATCCGGGAGTCGGTCCTCGATGACGTGCCCGGGCTGGGCCCGGTGCGCCGGGCCGCGCTCCTGGCGCATTTCGGCGGGATCGACCGGCTGCGGGCCGCCACCGTCGAGGCGATTCGCGAGGTCGAGGGCTTCGGCCCGAAGCTGGCGGCGGAGGTTCATGCGTTCCTCGTGGGTGCGTGACGCAAAATTTCGGTTGTTTGGACATAAACCGGCCCCGTAGTGTCGCCGGATGAACCACCCCCGTTCCGTCCTGGCAATTTTTTGTGCCGTCATTTTCGGCGGAGCCCTGAGGGCCGATGTCACCCTGGCCCCCCTCTTTACCGACCACGCGGTCCTCCAGCGCGACAGGGTAATCCCCGTGTGGGGGCATGCGAGCCCGGGTGAGAATGTGACTGTTTCGTTCCACGGGCAGGATGTCTCGACAAAGACCGACCGGGACGGCCGGTGGGCCGTGCAGCTGTCCCCGCTCCCGGCGGCTTCACAGGGCGCCGACCTGGTCGTTGCCGGCCGGAACACGATTGCGCTTCACGACATCCTGATTGGCGAGGTCTGGATCTGCTCCGGGCAGTCCAACATGGAATTCCTCGTCCACGGGACCAACCTGCGCCTCATGAACTCCGACCAGGAGGTGGCCGCGGCGAAACATCCCCTGATTCGCCACTTCAAGGTCGCGCACGACGTATCGGGAGTTCCCATGGACGCGGCGTCCGGCTCCTGGGCCGTCTGCTCGCCGGCTACGGTGGGCCAATTCACCGCGGTAGGGTACTTTTTTGGGCGCGAGATCTCCCGGAAGCTGCAGGTTCCCGTCGGCCTGATCAACAGCTCCTGGGGAGGGACGCAGATTGAGTCATGGATGAGCGCCGACACGCTTCAGTCCGACCCGGCGTTCGCAGTCGTCGGGCAGCGCTGGCGCCAGGCCCTCGCGGACTACCCGGAGAAGCTGGCCGCCTACAAGCTGGCTCGCCCGGCCTGGGACAAGGCCCGGGCCGCAGCGGCTGCCGCCGGTCCCGCGCGGCTCGCGGCATTTCTCGTTGCCAATCCGCGGCCCAACCTGCCGGTGGGCCCGGGCTCGCCCGACACGCCCTCCGGGCTCTACAATGGGATGATCCAGCCGCTGATCCCCTACTCGATCCGGGGAGCCATCTGGTACCAGGGCGAGTCGAACGCCCGGCGCGCGAACGAATACCACCGTCTCTTCGCGGCCATGATCACGTCGTGGCGCGAGAAGTTCGGTCAGGGGGACTTCCCATTCTTCTGGGTCCAGCTCGCCAACTACGGTCGTCCCGACGATCCTACCCAGGAGACCTGGGCGTACCTCCGCGAGGCGCAGGGGCAGGCCCTGAGCCTGCCGGCGACCGGCCAGGCGGTGACCATCGACGTCGGCGACCCCAAGGACATCCATCCGACCAACAAGCAGGAAGTCGGACGCAGGCTCGCCCTGATAGCGAAGGCGCTGGTCTACGGGACCCCTGTCGACTACTCCGGCCCCGTTTTCGCAAGTGCCACGCGGGAGGGGCGCGCCCTGCGGGTGAGGTTCCGCTTTGCTGGGACCGGTCTCACGGCCGGCGACCGGCCGCTGCAGTCCTTTGAGATTGCCGGCGCAGACCGGATATTTCACCCGGCCTCCGCCGCGATTGCCGGGGACACCCTTCGCGTCCAGGCGCCCGAGGTGCCCGAACCCGTGGCCGTCCGCTACGCCTGGCGCAACGCGCCCGATGCGAACCTGTACAATGGGGCGGGGCTTCCAGCCTCGCCGTTTCGGAGCGACTCGTGGTGACGGCTCCCCGGGGTCAGGGCGACGAGATTTCGTAAATCTCGAAGAGGACCGTGCCCACGCCGCCGTTGCCCTTGACCTGCGCGGTGTAGTTGCCGGGGGGAAGCGTAACAACAATTGCCGAATCGGCGCTGCCTGAAACCAGCGGAAATGCTCCGACAATCGCGCTGTCCGCTGCAATCGTGGCGGCGCTCGCCGCGGGGTATGATCCGTTGCTCGTGACAGGGTTGCCCCAGCCCGTGTTCGCCTCAAGCAGGACATTCGAACCGTTGACCAGCTGGAGGGTCGGAAGCGAGGCCACGCTGGCCGCGGGAATGCCGAACGTGCTGTTCAGCCCGGGCCCGACCGCCCGCAAGAGCACGGTCATCGTCTGGGTGCCGGTTATGGCGAATCCCCCGGTGACAATGTGGGTGGCGTCCACGTAGCCGCGGCCCGACAGGTTCACAATCCGTTGCGGCAGGTTGGCGGTGAATTCATCCGCATCATAGATCTCCGCGAGGACGTTTCCGCTCGAGCCGGTCCCGCTTGTGAGCTGGGAGGTGACCTGGGCGGTATAATTGCCCGGGGAAAGGCTGGTGACAGCCGCCCCATCCGCGCTTCCGACGACCAGCGGAAAGGCGCCGAATTTCGCAAAGATCTGCATCATCGCCGCAGCCCCGCTCCACGCGCCGTTGCTCAGGATCAGCTGCTGGGAACTGTTATAGAGGCCAAGCTTGGGATTGGAGAGGGAGCCGGCCTGTCCAAAATAGGTGGTCAGGCCCGGGCCGACCGCCCGGATGAGCACGGTCTTGGGCGCGGCGCCCGCCACGGCAAATCCGGCGACCAGCGGGCTCGTCGGGGTTACCAACGATTGCGTTGACAGGTTGATCAGGCGGGAAAGCGGCGCCACCGGGCTTCCCCCGGCCCCGCTCGATATCGCGGTTATTGTCAGGCTCCCGGTCGTCGTGCCGGCGGCCGTGGTCGCGGTCAGCGTGACCGTGGTGCTCCCCGGGCTGACAGGCACCCCGGAAATGACCCCCGTCGCCGCATTGAAGGTCAATCCCGCCGGCAGGTTGGCGGCGGTGTAGGTCGTGGGCGAATTCGTCGCCGCTATCTGGTAGGAGAACGGCTGGCCGACAACGGCGCTCGCCGTCGCCGCGCTGCCGATGTCGGACGTCGGGTTGACGTAGAACTGCTGCACGCCTCCGAAGATGCTCGTCGTGGACCCGTTGGACGTGAACGACTGCCCGAGGGCGATGACGTAGAAGTTCGTGTTCGCCGGAAGGACGCCGACGTTGCCGAGTTGCCAAGTGTTCGCCAGGCCGACGCGCGTGCCAAACCCGATCGTCGACCATGTCAGGTCGTCGGTTGAAACCTCAAAGGTCACATTCGCCAGCTCGGGTCCGCCCTGCATCGAGAAGGTGAGGGTCGACAGGTCGGAACTGACGGTCAGGGATTGCTGCGAGGCCGCGGGGTTCGACAGCCGGGCGAAGCCGTTGCGGGGCAGTCCGCCGATGATTGAGAACGAACCGGCCACAAGCGGCTTGCCGTCGGCCTGGATCGCAAGGGCGGTCACGGCGCCGTTCGGGTTGGGATTGAAGGTGGCGTCGAGGGTTCCGTCGTAGTTCAGCCGGGCAAGATAGTTGATCGCGGTGCCCCCCATGCTGGTGAAGGACCCGCCGACCAGGATCCGGTCGACGCTGTTGCTTCCCTGCGATGTGGCCGCCCCGATTCCCGGGGCCTGAAGGACGATCGTGCTCACCGCGGCGTTCGCCGACGGGTTGAAATTCGAGTCGACGGAGCCGTCAGCGTTCAGGCGGGCGATGTAGGCCCGTCCCGCCCCGCCGATGGTCGTGAAGCTTCCGCCAACCAGGATCTTCCCGTCGGGCTGGACCTGGATCACGGCGACCGCGGCGTTGGGGTTGGGATTGAACGAGGCATCGAGCGTGCCGTTGGCGTTGAGCCGGGCCAGGAAGTTCCTCGAACCTCCGGCGATCGACGTGAAGGCTCCGGCGACCAGGTACTGCCCGTTTGGCTGGGTGACCACCACGGTCACCGCGCCGTTGGGATTCGGGGTGAAGGTCGCGTCAACGGTCCCGTTTGTCATGATTCGCGCAAGGTTCGCCACGGCCACCGTGCCGACATTCGCGAAGGCCCCGCCGATGACGGCGGGGACATTCGTCTGCGCCGCGATGGCATTCACGGGGCCGTCAGGGAAATTGCTGTAGGTCGTATCGAGCGTGCTGTCCGGGTTAAGGTGCGCGAAATAATTCGCCTGGTGATGGCCGATCGAGGTGAACGCCCCGCCCGCGAAGTACGTTCCGTCCGTCTGGCACACAAACGAGTTCACCGGCCCGTTGGCATTGGCGTAGAAGCTCACATCCTGGATCGCGTCCGGGCTGAAGCGGGCGATGTTCGTCGCGTAGACGCCGGCAATGCTGATGAAGTTGCCGCCCACGTCGATGCGCGCGTTTGGCTCAACCGCCACCGAAGTGATCGGCACGCTGGCCTGGAAGGGCGACAGGAGCGCCGAATTGATCGAGTCATCCGAAACCTCGCCCGGATCATCGTTGAACTCGATGAGGTGAATGGCCGGGACTGTGCTCCCGTTGGCCAGGACCGCGCTGGTAAAGCTGCCGCCCGCCAGGATGACCGTGCTGGATGCATAGACGACGGAGTCGACGACGCCGTTGAGGCCGGTGGTGAAGGCGGTGTCGATGGTGCCATCGGTCTTGATGCGGGCGATATAGTTGCGCGGGACGCTCGGACTGGTCGTGTTGCTTGTCGCGTTGGTGACCTGGCTCGCGGTCGTGAAGGTTCCGCCGATCACGACATTCTTTGTCGTGGAATTGTACGCCACGGACAGGACGGGGCCGTTGACGGCCGGCGCGAAGGTCGCGTCAAGCGTGCCGTCGGAGTTGATGCGGGCGATGTAGGGCCGGTAGCTGATCGGCGTGGTCGTTGTCACTACAACTCCGTTGATAACCTGGGTCGTGGAGGTCGGGTTCGGCTGCAGCGAGGTGAAATTCCCGCCGATCACGATTTGGCCGCCGGCCACCAGCGCGATCGAGTAGACGGTCCCGTTGGGATTGGGCAGGAAACTGGCGTAGCACAGGCCGCTGGTGCCATCCACCAGGGCGATGTGGGGGTTAATGTAGTTCACCTCCGCATAGGAACCGCCCTGGAAGTCCGAGAAGTCGATCGGCGCGACGGACGAGAAACTGCCGCCGAAAATGACCGTGTTGTTCGACGCATTGTAGGCGATCGAATAGACCGGGCCGGTCGGATTGGGCTGCCAGGTCGTGTCGATGGAGCCGTCCGTGTTGATCCGTCCCATGTAGAAGATGGATGTCGTGGTTGCCGAGGGCGGGCCGATTGCCGGCCCGAAGCCAAAGAACGAGCCGCCAACGATGATTTTCCCGTTTGGCTGCACCGTGATGGCATAGATATTCCCATTGTTGGGATTCGGCTTGAAGCCCGTGTCCAGGGTGCCGTCGGTGTTCAGCCGGGCCAGTACCTGGATCGGGGTGTTGTTCACCATGGAGAAAGCGCCGCCGATCAGGATCTTGCCGTCGGACTGGAGGGCGACCGCGTAGACGGCGCCGTTGACCGCGGGCGCAAAGGTCGTGTCGAGCGTGCCGTCCGCATTAATCCGGGCGAAATTGGTCCGGGTCACGCCATTGATGCTGCTGAAGCTGCCGCCCACCAGGATCTTGCCATTGGTCTGGACCGCGAGCACGCCCACACCGCCGAAGGCGTTGGGATTGAAATCCTGGTCGAGCGTGCCGTCCGCATTGAGCCGGGCCACGCAGTTGCGGTTTGCCGGAGCCGTCTCGTTGTTGGGCTGGAGCTGGCTGAACGCGCCGCCGATGACAATCCGGCCGTCCGACATCAGCGCCATCGAGTTGACCGTGTAGTTGGCGTTGGGGCTGAACGTCATGTCAGGCGTCCCGTCCCGGTTTAGCCGGGCGATATCGCCCACCGAGAAATAGGCAGCCGTCCCGTTCGTGATCGTTGTGAAAAGGCCGGCCGCAAGGATCCTTCCGTCGGACTGGACGAGGACCTTCTGGACCGGCCCGCTCAAGTTCGTCAGAAAGGTCGAATCAGGGGTGCCCGTGGGGCTCATCCGCAGGATAAAGTCGACGTTTGTCGTGCCGCCCGCCCCGGGAGGCTGGATCGTCGAGAAGTTGCCCCCGAGGATGATGTTCCCATCGGGCTGGAGGGCGATCGAAAGGACCGCGCCGTTCAGATTCGGATTGATGAGCGTGCTGTCATTCGTGCCGTCGGCATTGATCCTCGCCAGGAAGGGCGCGGCGATGGCGGAGGCCGAGCCAATCGGCTGGATCGTCGTGAAACCCCCGCCGACAAGGATCTGGCCGCTGGGCGTGACCAGGAGGGTGGAAACCTCGGCGTTGGTGTTTGGATTGAAGGTGCTGTCGACCGATCCGTCCGAGTTCAGGCGGGCCAGGTGGCCGACGGCAACCGCGGTTCCGGTGCCATTGGGCCGCAATGAGGTGAAGTAGCCGCCGATGACGATCTGCCCGTTGGACTGAAGTGCGATCGCGTTGACCTGGGAGGTGTAAAGACCCTGGGGATTGGGGTTGAAGGTCGTATCCAGGGTACCGTCGGCATTGAGCCGGGCGAGGCCGTTGCGGGTGACTGCCGGGGACGAGGCGCCGTTGCTTGGCAAAACGGTGGTAAAGGTGCCGCCGATGAGGATCTGCCCGTTGGGCATGACTGCGATAGCGTCAACAAGGCCGTTGGGCTGGGGCGAAAAGGACCCGTCGACCGAGCCGTCCGGGTTCAGGCGCGCCAGGTTGTTCCGGTTGATCTGGGCGGCGCTGCCATTGGGTGTCAGTTGCGTAAAAGTGCCGCCGATGATGACTTTGCCATCCGGCTGGGTGGCCACGACGTTCACGATGCCATTCACGTTCGGATCAAACCCGTCATTGCCGCCCGGCGTGTTCGCCTGCCCAAGGAGCGCCTGGCCAGAGGCCGCCAGAAGAGCCAGGCCGGCGGCCAGGAGGCCTGCCCGGGGATACCGTGAGAACGAGAAATATGCCATGAAGAGGGAAATAGCTGACAAGGAATGCCGGCAATTGCAATGCCGCGCATCGGGAGGGGATTAGTTCAATCCAAACGGGGGGAAGTTCCAGCGAAATTAGGATTTAGTTCATGTCTGGCGAAAGGGCGGAAATCGGGGACAAAAACAGGCTCGATAAGCCCCCCTTCGCGGCGGTCGCTTCGCAAGGCCCAATCTGGCCGCCACACCGCCGTCCCGCCTCATGGGGGGACGGCAAGAGGCGGCCAATGAGCTCCGCTAGTGCCGCTCCGGAGGGCTTATCGGGCCTGTTTTTGACATAGGATCCGGATAAATGCTGGTGTTTTTGGGAAAGTGGGCGGCTTGCATCGAACCAAAGGGGGGGTTAGGGTGTCACGGTATGAAATACCGCCACCTAATCCTCCTTCCCCTCATGGCTTTTTCACTCTTTTCCTCCGCCAAGGCCGATCCGCTCAAGGTCGGGGACAAGGCGCCCGACGTCACCGGGATCACCGAGACCGGGGCCAAGCTCAATTTCGGGGATTTTTACAAGAAACAGACCTATACGCTCGTCTATTTCTTCCCCAAGGCGGACACGTCCGGGTGCACGGCGCAGGGATGCTCCCTCCGGGACGCCTATGACCAGCTCACCAAGGACGGGCTCGCAGTCATCGGGGTCAGCCACGACGACGTGGATGCCCAGGCGGCCTTCAAGGCAAAATACAGCTTTCCCTTCACCCTGATCGCCGATCCCGACCAGTTGGTGTCCAAGGCGTTCGGGGTGCCCAACTACCCGATGGTGGGCCTTGCCAAGCGCCAGGCCTACCTGATCAGGAACGGGGCGATCATCTGGGCCGACTACCACGCCTCAACCGCACAGCAGGCTGCGGACGTCCTCGAGGTCATTGCGTCCCAGAAGAACTGATCTCCGAGCCGGCGCCGCCGGGCGGGATCCTTGAGACGACGACCTTGTCGACCCGGCGACGGTCCATCTCCGCAACCTCAAAGCGCCAGCCCAGGCAGTCAAATCGGTCGCCGACGGCCGGGATCCGGCCGAACTGGGTGACGACAAAGCCTCCCACGGTCTGATACTCCGCCTCGCGCTCCTGCGGAAGGTCGGCGTCGAGTCCAAGGAGGGTCTTCATCTCGCCGGTCAGGAGTGTTGCGTCGACCAGCCAGGCTCCATCCTCGCGCTTCTTGGCCTCGGGCATGCCGCGCTGCCCGGGCTCCGGCAAGTCGCCGACAATGGCCTCCAGGACGTCGATGAGGGTCACGAGGCCCTGCACCGCGCCAAATTCGTCGGTGACTATGGCCGTGTGCCGGCCGACTTTCTTGAACTGCTCCAGCAGTTGGATCGCAGTCATCGTCTCGGAAACAAGCAGCGGCCGGATGAGCAGGTTCTTCAACGAGGTCGGAAGGCCGATCGCCGAATGGGCCCAGAGCGCCTTCACCGAAACCATGCCCACGATCTGGTCGCGGTGTCCCTGGTAGACGGGAAAATACGAGTGTCCGCTGGTGACGATCTTCCGCCAGTTCGCCTCCTCGGGGTCGTCCAGGTTGAGGAAGACAATCTTCGGCCTGGGGGTCATCAGGGCGGTCACGCGGAGGTGGTCGAGCGCCAGCACTCCCTCGACCATCTCCTTTTCCGCCCGCTGGAACACCCCCGCATGCAGGCCCTCCTCAACGAGGGCCCGGACCTCGTCGTCGCCCACCCTTTCCGCCGCGGGGCGAAGCCGCAGCCTGACAATCCGCGTGATCGCGTTCGTTGCCAGCTCGAGGACCGCAAGGAAGGGTGCGGCCAGCCAGGCGAGCGCGCGCATCCACCCGGCGAGGAGGCTCGCGACCTTTTCGGGGTGCGCCAGGCCGATCCGCTTGGGGACCAGCTCCCCGAAAAGAAGCATGAAGGCCGAGAGGCCGAGCGTCACAAGGGCGAAGGCGAGCGGCCGGGCGACGGTCGCCAGGGCCGCGACCCGGGCGATCCTGGCGGCGAGCTGCCCGGACAGCTCGGCGCCGCCGATCACCCCGGCGATCATCCCTGAAAGTGTCAGCCAGAACTGGACGAGCGACAGGAAGCGCGCCGGCTGCTCGGCCAGCGCGAGCGCGCGTCCCGCGCGGATGTCGCCAGTGGAGGCGAGCGCGCGAAGCCGCGCCTTCCGGGAGGAAACCACGGCCGTCTCGGCCATGGCGAGGAGCCCGTTGGCGAGCATTAAAAGGCCCAGGATCAGCAGCTCGATTGGAAAACTCAGCATGGACGTCGGGCCGAAGCGTAGCCGAGGCCCCGGGTGAAGCAACTCATCAGGAGAGGCGGGTTGCGTTGCGGGGGGCATTGGACACGCTTGGCCCCAATGGACGGGCCCGATCCGAAACCGACTCAGAAGAAGCCCCACTATCCGGTGCGCGACGACCTGCGCGGCTACCTCAGCCGGTACCGCCGCGAGCGCGAGCTTCCCCTCTCCTACGAGCGCCTGCGGGCCTTTCACGAGGCGATCCCCCTGGTTGACGCCGACGGGAAGCCGACCCTCTGGGACACGGTCATCTATCCGGTCGGCGAGATGGCCGCCTTGAACGAGTCGCTCAAGCGCGTCTACTCCCTCCTGAGGGTGGACGGGGATTCCTCCGTCATGCAGCACCTGTACGTCGACCGGGTGGACTTCTGCACCTTCGGGAATTCCACGCCCTTCCGGATCCGGATCGTAAACGCCTACAATGACAACCAGGACTACTACTACATAAAGAAGGCGGACGCCTCGCGAGTCTACGGCCTGGAGCTCGAGCACCTGCTCTCACCCAACCGGCTGAATTTCTTCACGCACGGATCGACCCTCGTCGAGGAGCACATCGCCGGGATCCCCGGCGACATCTTCATCAGGGACTGGCTGGGCCGGCCCGACCTCCGTCCCATCCGCGTGGCGAAGGAATTGGTGAAGTTCAACGAGCGCTGCTTCGTCCGGCTGCTGGGCGACATGCGCAGCTACAACTTCCTCTTCGTCGTCACCCCCGACTTCGAGGATGCGCAGCTCCGGATCCGCGCTATGGACTTCGATCAGCAGTCGTACAACGGCCGGATGAATTTCTACCTTCCGCAGTTCTTCAAGGAAAATACCGAGCTGGGCCGCTTCTGCATGAGACACCTCCACGCCGAGACGGCGAACCAGTACCGGAGGGAGGAGCAGGTGGCGATGCTCCAGCGGGCCGAACTCGCCGCCGAGAGGCTCAAGCTCCTCCTGAACGCAATGGCGGCCGACCCGATCTCACCGCCCGAGAAGGTGCGAACCCTTGCCGCCTCGCTCGGGGAGCACTACGGCCGCGCCGAGTACCTCAAGTGCGATTCGATGGGAGCCCTGGTCCGCGAGAACCTCGAGTCCGTCCGCCGAACTTTGCAGAAGGCTGAAACTTGGAAACCTGAAACCTGAGTCGATCCTTCAAACCCCGGGGTCTGGGACCCCGGCCACATCGGACAGCGGGCCTCAGGGTTTGGGGGATCGACTCAGGTTTCAGGTTTCTGCAAGAGCCTACTCTATCCTGCCCTCGTCGAAGTCGATGAGGTCCGGGACTGTCCGGATCTCGCCGACCCGGTCGGCGCAGCCCATGGCGGTGAGCGCCTCCTTCAGGAATTCCTGGCCGGCCGGTGTCAGCCCCTTCTGCGCGAGGTCCCGGTTCCAGCGCGCCGCGCGAATATCCGCTGGGAAGAGCGCCGCCAGCCCGGCATCGACCGCCGCGTCGTCGGCCGCCTCGCGCACGATCTTCTCGACCGCGTCCGGTTCAACGCCCAGGTGCATGCAGAGAAACCGGTCGAGCCCCCGCTTGAAATTCTTCGCATAACTCGCCGGCAGCGCCCCGTGCTCCTTCACATACCGGATTTTTGCGATGAACCGGGGCAAATAGAGAAGCCCCGTCGCCCCGTGCGCCACATAAGGCGAAGGCAGGCAAGTCAGCACCACCCCCGTGGACCCCGGAATCGGCTTGGAAGGCATTGGCGTGAGTCCGGACCGGGGTCAGCGACCCCGGCACCATCGACCATTTTCAGGTTTCAGGTCTCAGGTTTCAGGTTTCTGCACCTATACCAGGTCCGTTGTCCCCATCAAATACCGATCGCACTCGCGCGCCGCGCCGCGGCCCTCGTTGATCGCCCAAACAACCAGGCTCTGTCCCCGGCGGCAGTCGCCGGCGGCGAAAACACCCTCGACGCTGGTCGCAAATTTCCCGTGGTCGGCCTTGATGTTGCTGCGCGGATCGCATTCCACCGCGAGCTCCTTGAGCAGGCCCTGCTCCGGCCCGAGGAATCCCATCGCGAGGAGGACGAGCTGGGCGGGAATGGTCCGCTCGGTGCCCGCCTGCTCCACCGGGATGAACTGCCCCTTGTCGTTGCGCGTCCACTTCACGTCGACGGCGACGAGCTCCTTGACGCGGCCCTCCGCGTCCCCGGTGAACTTCTTGACGGTCGTCAGGTAGATCCTGGGATCCCTGCCAAAGCGGGCGGCCGCCTCCTCCTGGCCGTAGTCGAGCTTGTAGACCTTGGGCCACTCCGGCCAGGGATTGTCGGCGGCCCGCTCCAGGGGCGGCTTGGCCATGATCTCGATCTGGACGATGCTCCGGCACCCCTGGCGCATCGCGGTCCCGACGCAGTCGGTGCCGGTGTCGCCGCCGCCGATGACGACGACGTCCTTGCCCTTCGCGTCGATCGCCGCCGGCTCGGGCTTTTCGGAAAGGACGGCCTTCGTGTTGCCGCCGAGGTATTCCATCGCGAAGTGGACCCCGCCGAGGCCCCGGCCCTCGATCGGCAGGTCCCGCGGCTTGGTCGCGCCCGTGCAGATGACGGTCGCGTCATACTCGTTGAGGAAGACCTGGGGCTCGACGTTCTCGCCGACGTTGGCGTTGCAGATGAAGCGGATGCCCTCCTGCTCCATGAGCTTGATCCGGCGGAGGACGACCTCCTTCTTGTCCAGCTTCATGTTCGGAATGCCGTACATGAGCAGGCCGCCCGGACGGTCGGCGCGCTCGAACACCGTCACCGAGTGGCCGGCGCGGTTGAGCTGGGCCGCGGCCGAGAGCCCGGAAGGGCCCGAGCCGATCACGGCGACATTCTTCCCCGTGCGGACCGGCGGCGCGACGGGCACGACCCAGCCCTCGTCCCAGCCGCGGTCGGTGATCGCGCACTCGATGTTCTTGATCGTCACCGCGGGGGAATTCATCCCCAGGACGCAGGAACCCTCGCAGGGGGCCGGGCACACGCGGCCGGTGAATTCCGGGAAGTTGTTCGTCTGGTGGAGGCGGTCGAGCGCGTCCTTCCACAGGCCGCGGTAGACCAGGTCGTTCCACTCCGGGATGATGTTGTTGATCGGGCAGCCCGAGGCCATCCCGCTGATCAGCTTTCCGGAATGGCAGAAGGGGACGCCGCAATCCATGCACCGCGCGCCCTGGTCGCGGAGCTTCTTCTCCTCCATGTGGTGGTGGAACTCCTTCCAGTCGCGGACGCGCTCAAGCGGCGGCCGGTCGGCGGGGAGCTCCCTGAGATAGTCGAGGAATCCGGTTGGTTTGCCCATCGTGCGAGTTCGTTGCGGTGGTGCGCCCGGATCAGTTTCCCCCGATGCGGGAGAGATCGCGGGCGTTTTCCTCAAATGCGGCCATGATGGCCTCCTCGCCGGTCAGGCCCTGGTCGTGGACCCGCTTGATGCAGGCGAGCATGCGCTTGTAGTCCTTCGGCATGATCTTGACGAAGCGCGGGACCATCGCCGCCCAGGCATCGAGAACCGCCCGCGCCCGCGCGCTGCCGGTGTAGGCGAGGTGCTTCTCGACCATGGCGCGGACCTCCGCGATCTCCGCGGGGTCCTCGAGGCTCTCGATCCCCACCATCGCGGGATTGACCCGGCCCTTGAAGTCGCCGCGCTCGTCCAGGACGTAGGCGACGCCGCCGGACATGCCGGCCGCGAAATTGCGCCCCGCCGGACCCAGCACGACCACCCGGCCGCCGGTCATGTACTCGCAGCCGTGGTCGCCCACCGACTCGACGACCGCGTTCACGCCGCTGTTTCGCACACAGAAGCGCTCGCCGGCCATGCCGCGGATGTAGGCCTCCCCGCTCGTCGCGCCGTAGAGCGCGACGTTCCCGATGATGATGTTCTCCTCGGCAACGAAGGTGGCCGTCGGCGCCGGGTAGATGATGATCTTTCCGCCCGACAGGCCCTTGCCGACATAGTCGTTGGCGTCGCCCTCGATTGAGAAGGTCATGCCCGGGGGCATGAATGCGCCGAAGCTCTGGCCCGCCGACCCCTTGAAGTGGGCCCGGATGGTGTCCTCGGGGAGGCCCGCCGCGCCCCACTTCCGGGTGATCTCCGAGCCGGTGATCGTGCCCACGACGCGGTTGACGTTGTGGATCGGCATCTCGATCGCGACCTTCTCGCCGCGCTCGATCGCCGGCCTGCACGCCTCCAGGAGCACCGTGACGTCCAGCGACTTGTCCAGCCCGTGGTCCTGCTTCATCTGGCAGTACCGGCCCACGTCGGCGTCGACGTCGGGCTGGTAGAGGATGTTGCTGAAATCCAGCCCCTTGGCCTTCCAGTGGTCCACGGCCTTCCTCGCCTCCAGCCGCTCGACGTGCCCGATCATCTCGTTGATCGTGCGGAACCCGAGCTGCGCCATCAGCTCCCGGACATCCTCCGCAATGAACTTCATGAAGTTCACCACGTGCTCGGGCTTCCCGGCGAACTTCTCGCGAAGCCGCGGGTCCTGGGTCGCCACGCCCGCCGGGCAGGTGTTCAGGTGGCAGACCCGCATCATGATGCATCCGGTGGCGACCAGCGGGGCCGTCGCGAAGCCGAATTCCTCGGCGCCGAGCAGCGCGGCGATGACGACGTCGCGGCCGGTCTTGAGCTGGCCGTCGGTCTCGACCGCTATCCGGCTGCGCAGATTGTTGAGGACAAGCGTCTGGTGGGTCTCGGCCAGGCCGAGCTCCCAGGGCAGTCCCGCGTGTATGATCGAGGTCTGCGGGGACGCCCCGGTTCCCCCGTCGTAGCCGCTGATCAGGACGACATCGGCGTGCGCCTTGGCTACGCCCGCGGCAATCGTGCCCACCCCCACCTCGGCGACCAGCTTCACGCTGATCCGGGCCTCGCGGTTGCTGTTCTTCAAGTCGTGGATCAGCTCCGCAAGGTCCTCGATCGAATAGATGTCGTGGTGCGGGGGCGGCGAGATGAGGCCCACGCCCGGCGTCGTGTGCCGGGTCTTTGCGATCCAGGGATAGGCCTTGCTGCCCGGGAGCTGCCCGCCCTCGCCGGGCTTGGCGCCCTGCGCCATCTTGATCTGCAGCTCGCGAGCGGAGACCAGGTACTCGCTGGTCACGCCGAACCGCCCCGAGGCCACCTGCTTGATGGCGGAATTCTTGGAGTCCCCGTTGGCCATCGGCAGGAAGCGCTCGGGGTCCTCGCCGCCCTCGCCCGTGTTGCTCCGGCCGCCGATGCGGTTCATCGCGATCGCGAGCGTCTCGTGAGCCTCCTTGCTGATCGACCCATAGGACATCGCGCCGGTCTTGAAGCGCTTCATGATCGCCTCCGCCGGCTCGACCTCCTCGATCGGGATGGCCGTGGCCGCCTTGAAGTCGAGCAGCCCGCGCAGCGTGCACAGGTTCTTCGCCTGGCCGTTGATGATTCCCGCGTAGTCCTTGTAGGTGGCGTAGCTTCCCGTCCGGACCGCCTTCTGCAGCCGGTGGATGGACTCCGGGTTGAAAAGGTGGTACTCCCCGTCGCTGCGCCACTGGTAGAGTCCCCCGACCGCCAGCGTCCCGGCATCGGTGGGCCGCTCCGGGAAAGCCATGTGGTGCCGGGCCAGCACCTCCTGCGCGACCACGTCCAGCCCGATCCCGCCGACGCGGGAGGCCGTCCAGGTGAAGTAGTGGTCGATCACATCCTGCCGCAGCCCGAGGGCCTCGAACACCTGCGCGCCGCGGTAGCTCTGGATCGCGGAAATCCCCATCTTCGACGCCACCTTGACCACGCCGGCGGCCGCCGCGTAGACGAAGTTCTTGCAGGCCTTCTTGTGCTCGACGCCGGTGATCAGCCGCTCGCGGATCATGTCGTCGATCGTCTCAAAGGCGAGGTAGGGGTTGATCGCGCTGCAGCCGTAGCCGATGAGCAGCGAGAAATGGTGCACCTCGCGCGCCTCGCCGGTCTCGAGCACGAGGCTGACGCGGGTCCGCAGGCCCTCCCGGATCAGGTAGTGGTGCAGGCCGGCGACGGCCAGCAGCGACGGGACGGGCGCAAAGTCGCGGTCGACCCCCCGGTCGGTGAGGATGATGACGTTGTACTCGTCCTCCTCGATCATCCGGCGGGCCATCGCGCACAATTCCTCCATGGACTTGGCGAGGCCCTTCTCCCCCCGGGTCACCCGGAAGAGGATCGGCAGGACGCCGACCTTCAGGCCGGGCAGGCTCTGCCGCCTGAGCTTGGCAAATTCCTCATTGGTGAGGATCGGCCACTTCAACTCGACGCGCCGGCAGGCCGAGGGCTGGGGGTTGAGGAGGTTGCCCTCCGAGCCCAGCCGGGTCTCCGCTGAAACGACGATCGCCTCGCGGATGCAGTCGATCGGCGGATTGGTGACCTGCGCGAAGAGCTGCTTGAAATAATCGTAGAGGAGCCGGGGCTTGTTGGAGAGGACGGCCAGCGCCGCGTCCGTTCCCATCGAGCCCATGGCCTCGACGCCGTCCCGAGCCATCGGCGCGAGGATGATTCGCTCGTCCTCGTGCGTGTACCCAAAGGCGATCTGCCGCTGAAGCAGGGTCTTGTGGTCGGGGACCGGCACCTCGGGGGCCTCCGGAAGGTCGGATAGGTGCACCAGGTGCTCGTTCAGCCACTCGCGGTAAGGCCGCTCCGAGCAGATGGCCTTCTTGATCTCGTCGTCATCGACGATCCGGCCCAGCTCGGTGTCCACCAGGAACATGCGGCCGGGCTGCAGCCGGCCCTTGGAAAGGATGCTCTCCGGGGGAAGGTCCAGGACGCCGGCCTCGGAGGCCATGATCACCAGCCCGTCCTTGGTGACGTAAAAGCGCGACGGGCGCAGCCCGTTGCGGTCGAGGATCGCCCCAATCTGCTTTCCATCCGTGAAGGCGATCGACGCGGGGCCGTCCCAGGGCTCCATCAGGCAGGAATGGTACTGGTAGAAGGCGCGCCGCTGGTCGTCCATGCTCTCATGGTTCGACCACGGCTCCGGGATCATCATCATGATCGCGTGCGCGAGGGGCCGCCCGGCCAGGACGAGCAGCTCCAGGGTGTTGTCGAACATCGCCGAGTCACTGCCCTGCGGGTTGACGACGGGAAGTATCTTCTTGATGTCCTCGCCGAAGAGCTCGGAGTCGAAGAGCGCCTGCCGGGCGTGCATCCAGTTGATATTGCCGCGCAGGGTGTTGATCTCGCCGTTGTGCGCCAGGTAGCGGTAGGGATGCGCGCGGTCCCAGCTCGGGAAGGTGTTGGTGCTGAACCGCGAGTGGACCAGCGCCAGCGCGGTCTCAATCGCGGGATTCTTAAGGTCGGTGAAGTACTCGCCGAGCTGCTCGGTCAATAGCATGCCCTTGTAGACGAATGTCTTGAACGAGAGGCTCGCGACGTACCAATACTCCGCCCCGTCGATCGTCGAGGTGCGGATCTCGCTGTAGGCGCGCTTGCGGATCACATACAGCTTGCGCTCGAAGGCCAGGTCGTCGGCCAGCCCAGGGCCGCGCCCGATGAAGATCTGCCGCATGAAGGGCTCGGACGCCTTGGCGGTCTCGCCGAGCTTGGAGTTGTCGGTGGGAACCGTCCGCCAGCCCAGAACCACCTGGCCCTCGGACTGGATGATCTGCTCAAAGCGCTCCTCGAGCCGCCGGCGCTTGATCCGGTCGCGGGAGAGGAAGATGAGCCCGCTGCCGTACTCCCCGGGGCCGGGGAGCGTGATCCGGGCCTTCTTGGCGACCTCCTTGAAGAAGGCGTGGGGGGTCTGGATGAGGACGCCGGCCCCGTCGCCGGTGTTGGACTCGCTGCCCGAGGCTCCCCGGTGGTCGAGGTTTCTCAGCACCTGGATGGCCTGCTGCAATATCTGGTTGGACTTGCGCCCCTTCATGTCGACGACGAAGCCAACGCCGCAGGAGTCGTGCTCGAACCACGGATCGTAAAGGCCCTGCTTCGCGGGAGGGCCAAGCCTCCGGCCAGCACCGGTGCCTGGGGCGCCGGGGTCTTCGGGGGGAGTGTGCTTTGTCATTTACGCAAAAAAATGGCCGGTCTCGATCTTGCGAGAGCGGCCCGGTATTGTCAGTTGTGGCGAGCTCTCGGTCTCAAAAGAAGCGGATGGTTTTGGTGGCCATTTTCGCGTGATCCTCGTCGGAGCAGCCCGCATTGGTCGCTGCGCCGACAGGGGCGTCGCTGGGCTTCACCAAGTCGTTGCTGAGCAGGTAATTTTCCACCTCCTCGCCTGAGACGTCGGCGAGCATGACACCGTCGATCTCGACGCACGGGGAAAGCGGCTGGCCCGACTTGGCGACCATCTCCGCGTAATTGGCGCGGTTGTTGATGATGTCGATGTCATCAAACTCCAATCCATGCTTGCGCAGGATGACGCGGACCCCGTTGGACCACCCGCACTGCGGCTTGAGATAGGCTTTGATTTTCATGACTTCAAGGTGACTGTAAGCACAAACCGTGCAAGCTATACGTCGTGATTTGCGGCGATCAAGCACTGTCTTGATAATTTTCGTTGGCGGCGCCGCGGATGCTGCCCTATCAACCTTCGGATGAAAGTTCTCGTAACCGGCGCCGCCGGCTTCATCGGGCACCACGTCGCGCGCCGCCTGGCCGGGACGGGAAACTGCGAGGTGCTCGGGGTCGACAGCGTGGCCGGCGACGGCGAGGGAGGGTTGAAGCGCCCCCGCCTGGCCGCACTCGAGCCGCTCCCGGGCTTCCGCTTCATCCAGTCGGATTTCGCGGAGGCTGGGGCCTTCGCGGGGATTGTCGCGCACTTCCGCCCCGACTACGTCGTCCATCTCGGCGCGCAGACCGGCGTGCGGGGAAGCCTCGAGGACCCGGCCCCCTACGTGCGCAGCAACCTGGACGGCTTCGCCAGCGTCCTGGAGGCCTGCCGGCGCACGCCGCCCCGCCACCTCGTGTATGCATCGAGCAGCAGCGTCTACGGCTCCGGTGCCCGGGCCCCCTTCCGCGAGGACGACGACACCGCCCAGCCGGTCTCCTTCTACGGCGCCACGAAGAAGTGCAACGAGGTGATGGCCCAGAGCTATGCGCGCAGCCACGGGCTCGCGGTCACCGGGCTTCGCTTCTTCACGGTCTACGGGCCCTGGGGAAGGCCGGACATGGCACCCACCCTCTTCGCAAGTGCGATCAGCGCCGGAAAGCCGATCCGGCTCTTCAACCATGGGAAGAATCGCCGCGACTTCACCTATGTCGACGACATCGTCGACGGGATCGTCAAGGTGGCGCTCTATCCCGTGGAATCCGGCCCCGCCCCCCGGCTCTTCAACCTGGGAAACAGCCATGCGGTCGACACGCACCATTTCGTCCGCCTGCTCGAGTCGCTGCTCGGCCGGAAGGCGATCGTCGAGCTCCTGCCGCCCCAGCCCGGGGAGATGCTCGAGACCTGCGCCGACCTGACGAAGGTGAAGGCGGCGTACGGGTTCTCCCCGAAGGTGCCGCTGGAGGAAGGACTTTCGCGGTTCGTGGAGTGGTATGGGACGTATTATGGAAAGTAGTAATTAGAAATTACTACTTTCTACTTTCCGTCTTCTCTCTCCGCTTGCATCGCACGTGCTATAATTGAAGCTGGATCCCAATCGTCCCCCCACTGTAACACTCCCCCGCTCCATGTCCAAAGCCGCAGCCACCTCCAAGACCGAATTTGCCGAGCGCCCCAAGGCCGCCGGAAGCACCGCAACCGCAGCCGACCCGGCCGCGCGCAAGAATGTCGAGCTCGCGCTCAGCGCCATCACCAAGCAGTTCGGCGAGGGCTCGATCATGCGGCTGGGCGACAACCACAAGATGAAGGTCGAGACCCTCTCGACCGGCTCGCTCGCGATCGACCTGGCCCTCGGCGTCGGCGGGCTGCCCCGCGGCCGCATCATGGAGATCTACGGGCCGGAATCATCCGGAAAGACGACCTTCTGCCTCAGCGTGATCGCCGAGGCGCAGAAAAACGGCGGGCTGGCGGCCTTCATCGATGTTGAGCACGCCCTGGACCCGAAGTACGCCCGCGTGGTCGGCGTCAACCTCGACGACCTGCTCGTCTCCCAGCCGGACAGCGGCGAGGACGCCCTGAACATCACAGAGACCCTCATCCGCTCCAACGCAATCGACGTCATCGTCATCGACTCGGTCGCCGCGCTGATCTCCAAGCAGGAGCTCGACGGGCAGATGGGCGACGCGACGGTCGGCTCGCAGGCGCGCCTCATGAGCCAGGCCATGCGCCGGCTCACCGGCGTCGTGAGCAAGACGAAGTGCATCTGCATTTTCACCAACCAGATCCGCGAGAAGATCGGCGTCATGTTCGGCAACCCCGAGACGACCTCCGGCGGCCGCGCGCTCAAGTTCTTCTCGAGCATCCGAATCGACATCCGCCGCAAGGACCAGATCAAGACCCCCGAGGGCAAGGTCATCGGCAACCGGACCAAGATCAAGGTGGTCAAGAACAAGGTGGCCCCGCCGTTCACCGAGTGCGAATTCGACATCATGTACGACGAGGGCATCTCGCGTACCGGCTCGATCATCGACCTGGGCGTCGAGCACGGGATCCTCGAGAAGAAGGGCGCGTGGATCGCCTTCCAGGGCGAGCTGGTCGGCCAGGGCCGCGACGCCGCCAAGCAGGCGCTCCGGGAGAATCCCGCGCTCGCCGACAAGATCATCAAGGCGGTCCTCGAGAAGGTGACCGTCAAGGTCGGCGAGACGGTGACCGGCGCCGAGACCGCCGAATAAGACGATGACCCAGGAAGAGAGTGTTCTCAACCCCACCGAGGTGCGGGTGCTGGGCTCGTTGGTCGAGAAGCAGCTCACCACGCCCGATTACTACCCGCTCTCGCTTAATGCGCTGACGATCGCCTGCAACCAGGTGTCGAACCGGGACCCGGTCGTGGAGCTCGACGAGCCGACGGTGATGCGCGCCCTCGACTCGCTGCGCGACCGCAAGCTGGCGTTTCTCTACGACGGGGCCCAGAGCCGGGTGAAGCGCTACGGCCACCGGCTCGCCGAGTCGCTCGAGCTCACCCCGCCGGAAGTCGCCGCGCTCTGCGTCCTGATGCTCCGCGGTCCGCAGACGGTCGGCGAAATCCGCGGCCGGACCGGCCGGATGCACGACTTCCCCACCCTGGCCGACGCCGAGGGCGCACTCGACTCCCTGGCCGCCAAGTCCCCGAAGCCGCTCGCCGCGCGGCTTCCGCGCCAGCCCGGGATGAAGGAGCAGCGCTGCATCCATCTCCTCAGCGGCGAAACCGTCCCCGTGGCGCCCGGCGCCGCCCCCGCCGCCCCTCCCGACGACGGCCGCCTCGCCCGGCTCGAGGAGGAGACCGCCGCGCTCCGCCGCGAGCTGACTGAGCTCCGCACGGCGTTCGAGGAATTCAAAAAGTCGCTGGAGTAGGCCTTCGAAAATTGTGGCCGGGGTCCCAGACCCCGGTGCTTGGGGCCCTATTTCTGATCACCAATCCCCGGCCTCTCCGAGGCCGGCCGGGGTCTGGGACCCCGGCTACATTCGAACCCGGAGGCACAACGATCATCCCCGGCGTTACGGTTTGATTATGCCGCCGCCCTTGCTTCGATAGGCCCATGGAACGGCCGCTCGACACCATCGCCGCGCTCGCGACGCCCGCGGGCACGTCGGCCCTGGCGGTTATTCGTATCACAGGATCTGATACAACACGGGTCGCCAGTGACATCCTCGGCCCCCTCCCCCCTCCCCGCGCGGCGACCCGGGGTGACTACCGCGACCGGGCGGGGACCGTCCTCGACGATGCCCTCTTCACGCTCTTCCCCGCGCCCCGCTCGTACACCGGCGAGGACCTGCTTGAAATCTCCTGCCACGGGAATCCCTACATCGCCCAGCGGATCCTCGAGGACCTCCACGCCCGCGGCTGCCGGCCGGCGGAACCGGGGGAATTCACGCGGCGCGCTTTCCTCAACGGCCGGCTCGACCTGAGCCAGGCCGAGGCGGTCATGGACGTAATCAGCGCCCGGGGCGATCTCGCGCTGGCCGCCGCGCAGCGGCAGCTTCGCGGCGCCTTTGGCCGGCACCTGGAGTCGCTTTCCGGCTCGCTCCTCGCCGCGCTGGCCCGGGTCGAGGCGCAGATCGACTTTCCCGAGGAGGATATCCCGGCGGAGGACCGCGCCGCCCTGCGGGCCGCGGTCGAGCCCCTCCTGCGCGCGACCGCCGGGCTCCTGGCCACGCGCCGCCACGGCGAGCTGCTCCGCGACGGCGTGAAGACCGTCATCGTCGGCGAGCCCAACGCCGGCAAGAGTTCGCTGCTCAACCGGCTCGTGGGAAGCGAGCGGGCGATCGTGAGCCCCGAGCCGGGCACGACGCGCGACTTCATCGAGGAGCGGATCATCGCCGGACCCCACTGCCTCCGGCTGATCGACACGGCCGGGCTCAACCCCTCTCCCGGCGAAGTCGAGCGGCTGGGGATATCGCGGACAGAAGATCGTATCCAAGATTCTGATATAATCATCCTCGTCCTCGACGCCGGCCGCCCGTCCCCTCCCCTGCCCGCCCACCTTGCCGCCCGGCTGCTTCCCGGCACCGCGGTGGTCGCACTGAACAAAACCGACCTCCTTCGCGGGCCTCCCCTCGCCTCCGCGCCCGCGGGACTCCCGGCGATCCCGGTCTCCGCATTGACGGGCGATGGCATCCCCGCGCTGATGGCCGCCGTGGCCTCGCTGGCCGACGGCTTCACCCGCACGGCCGGCGAGGACGGCATCGTGATCAACGCCCGCCACTCCCGTTCCCTTCTCCAGGCGCAGGAGTGCCTCTCGGATGCCCTGAACAAGCTGGATTCCGACGCCCCGCTCGAGCTCATCGCCAGCGACCTGCGCGGCGCCCTCGGCGCCTTCGGAGAAATTTCCGGAAAAATCGACAACGAGCAGATGCTTGATCGCCTGTTCGCCGAATTTTGCATTGGGAAGTAAGCACCCGGTGCGGTTTTTTTTCGGGGATCGTTGTAGCCGGCCTCCTAGAGGCCGGTGATTGGTGATCGAACATAGGACCCCAAGCCCCGGGGTCTTCCGTCTACACTCCGTTCTCCGCCTCCACTTCGTTGCGCCGGACAAGCTGCCGGACTATCAGCCCTGAAGTTTGAAGGATCGACTCAGGTTTCAGGTCTCAGGTTTCAGGTTTCTGCCGCAATCCCCCCTCCAATTGCACTCAATAGCCCGGGAATACCTCCGGAGCCGCATTAACGGAGCTCATTGGTCGCCTTTTGCCGTCCACCCATGAGGCTGGACGGCGGTCTGGCGACCAGATCGGGCCTTGCGCAGTGGAGCGGCGCAGGGGGTATTCCCGGGCTATTGGGCGCTAACCCTCCTATTTCTGCGTATTGAATCCGCCACCCGCCCTGTATACCCTCCTTTCCCGCCCTCATTTGTAAGATTATTTTGGATACAATAATTCTTTCCGTCGACCGCCCCACCCCGACACCTCATTAGTTTGATCTACAATAAGATACATTTCGACGTCATCGTCTGCGGCGCCGGCCATGCGGGGGTCGAGGCGGCGCTGGCGGCGGCCCGCATGGGGGCCAATACCCTGCTCCTCACTGGGAACATCGACACGATCGCCCAGATGAGCTGCAACCCGGCCATAGGCGGCCAGGCCAAGGGCCAGATGGTCCGGGAGATCGATGCCCTCGGGGGCGAGATGGCGATCAACACCGATGTCACCGCCATTCAGTTCCGGCTTCTCAACGAATCCAAAGGTCCGGCCGTTCAATCTCCCCGGGCCCAGTGCGACAAGAAGGCCTACCAGTTCCGCCTGAAGCACACCCTGGAGCTCCAACCCCACCTCCAGATTTTTCAGGCAACGGTCTCCGGATTGATTTTTAAGGACGGTCGGGTCGTCGGGTGCCACACCAATCTCGATATTGATTTTTTTGGTACGTCGGTAGTGATTACGACGGGCACTTTTCTGAAGGGATTGATGCACATTGGAAAGAATAAAAATGAAGGCGGTCGCCTGGGTGACTTTAGTTCCAAGACATTATCCAACAGCTTTTTAGAAGCCGGTATAGAACTCCAGCGCCTGAAGACGGGAACACCTCCTCGCCTCCTCGGAAGAAGTATTGATTTCACAAAGATGCGGGAGCAGAAAGGTGATCTCACTCCCACCCTTTTTGCCTTCCACGATACGAGGGATGAAGTCGATTTGTTCCACGTGGAACATTCCGATGAGACACGTCTCGGATGGCAGCCCGGATCTCAACAGGTATCCTGTTGGATGACGTACACCACGCCGGAAACTGCCGACATTGTTCGGACGAATCTGGATAAGTCGGCCCTTTATGGCGGCGAGATCCACGGCATTGGTCCACGGTACTGTCCAAGCATTGAAGATAAGTTTGTGCGCTTTGCCGACAAGCCGCGGCATCTCCTGTACCTCGAGCCCGAAGGTCGCAGCACGAACGAATATTATGTTAACGGCCTTTCCACGTCCTTGCCGTTTGATATCCAGCTAGAGATTGTCCATAGCATACCTGGTCTTGAAAATGCCGTTATCCTTAGACCGGCTTATGCAGTCGAATATGACTTCGCGCCACCGACCCAACTTTATCCGTCGCTTGAATCCAAGAAGGTTGAAAACCTCTTCTTTGCTGGACAGATCAATGGAACCTCGGGTTACGAAGAGGCAGCGGCCCAGGGATTGATTGCCGGGGTAAATGCTGTCCAACGGGCTAGGGGAGGGCAACCATTGATTATCGGGAGGCACGAAGGCTACATCGGAGTCTTGATCGATGATCTCGTAACCAAAGGCACTAAAGAACCTTACAGGATGTTTACGAGTAGGGCGGAGCACCGTCTTCTCTTTAACCATGGAAGTGCCGAGCTTCGGCTTCTCGATCATGCCGAAAATTTTAACCTGTTATCTAAAAGTAGGTTAGATCGAATCAAAGCGAAGCGCCAACAGGTAAGAACCTGGGTTGCTTCGATGGAAACGACTCGTATCCATGGTATTACAATTGCCGATGCCATCAGGAGGGAAGGGGAGGGCGCTTCGCTTCCCGCAGCCTTCCTCGCAGAGTCCATCGAAGTCCGCTCTGAAGTCTACTATCATGTTAAATATAAGGGATATATAGATAGGGAGCAGCGCCAGATTGGAAAACTTGAACATATCGAAAAAATCCGGATTCCGTCTGAAATGGACTTCCTAACAATCAAGGGGTTGCGTCGCGAAAGTGCCCTAAAGCTCGCCGCGTTCAAACCCTATACCCTCGGGCAGGCCAGTCGGATCAGCGGCGTCAATCCATCTGATATCAGCCTCCTGATGGTCAAGATCGCGGCGGGCGCTGGAAAATGACGACTCGAGTCAATTCTCCCCTGAGCCCGGAATACGCCGCAGTCCTTGTCGAGCGCCGCGCCAACCTGCGGAAGACCTGCGCGAAAATCCTGAAGCCGGGCGCCTCCTTCGTCTGGGAAATCGGCAGCGGGCACGGCCACTTCCTGACCGCCTATGCGGCGCTCCACCGCGAGACCACCTGCGTCGGGATCGACATCATCGCGGAGAGGATCGCGCGCGCCGAGCGAAAGCGCCACCGCGCCGGGCTTGCCAATCTCCACTTCATCCAGGCCGACGCTGATGATTTTCTCGCCGTATTGCCCGAGGGCGCTCGTTTTTCCGCGCTCTATATCCTTTTTCCCGACCCTTGGCCCAAGCGCCGCCATCACAAAAACCGGCTCATTCGGCCGGATTTCATCGGGAGGATCGCCGCGCGGGCAGGGCAGGGGGCCCGGCTCTATTTTCGCACCGACTACGAGCCGTATTTCACGGAGGCCCGGTCGGTGATTGCCGCCAACCCCTCCTGGCCGCTCTCGGAGGAGTCCTGGCCCTTTGAATCGCCGACGGTTTTCCAGAGCAGGGCCCGGGCCCGCCACTCGCTGGTCGCCATCGCGCCATGAGCCGCCCGCAGCACATTCTCGCGCTCGACCAGGGCACCACCAGCTCGCGGGCCATCGTCTTTGACCGCGCGGGAGGCGTCGTCTCCTCCGCACAGAGGGAGATTGTCCAGATCTATCCCCGGCCCGGCTGGGTCGAGCACGATCCGCTGGAAATTTGGGCGAGCCAGGAAGCCACCGCCGCGGAGGCGATGGCCCGCGCCGGGCTGTCCGGGGAGGACCTCGCGGCGGTGGGCGTGGCCAACCAGCGCGAGACCGCAATCCTCTGGGACCGGGAGACGGGGAAGCCGGTCCACAATGCGATCGTGTGGCAGGATCGCCGCACCGCGGATGCGTGCGCGCGCCTCCGGAAGGACGGTTGCGAGCCGATGGTAACCTCCCGCACGGGGCTTCGGATCGATCCCTATTTCTCGGCCACCAAGTTGCGCTGGCTCCTCGACAACGTGCCCGGGGCGGGGGAGAGGGCGGCCGCGGGAAAACTCTGCTTCGGGACCGTGGACACCTGGTTGCTCTGGCAGCTCACCGGCGGACGACTGCACGTCACCGACCCGAGCAACGCGTCGCGCACGCTCCTCTTCAATATCCACACCGGCGCGTGGGACGCCGAGCTGCTCGCTCTCTTCGGCATTCCCCGCGCCGTGCTCCCCGAGGTCCGCACCTCGTCCGAGGTGTACGGGGAGGTCGGCCGGCGGCACTTCCCCGCCGGGGCCCCGATCGCCGGGATCGCCGGGGACCAGCAGGCCGCCCTCTTCGGCCAGGCCTGCTTCCGACCCGGGATGGCCAAGAACACCTACGGGACCGGCTGCTTCCTCCTGATGAACACCGGGGACCGGGCCGTCCCCTCCACCAACAACCTGCTCACGACGGTCGCCTGGAGGATCGCCGACAGGACCGAATACGCGATCGAGGGCTCCGTCTTCACGGCCGGCGCAGCAATCCAGTGGCTGCGCGACGAGCTGCGGATCGTCGCCACGGCGCAGGAGGTCGATGCGCTTGCAGCGTCGGTCCCCGATGCCGGCGGAGCCTACCTCGTCCCCGCCTTCACCGGCCTCGGCGCCCCGCACTGGGATCCCTTCGCCCGGGGCGCGTTCGTCGGGATCACGCGCGGGACGAACCGCGCCCACCTCTGCCGGGCGGTGATCGAGGCCATCGCGTTCCAGTCCGCGGACCTCATCGGCTGCATGGAGAGGGATTCGGGGATTGCGCTCCACGAGCTTCGCGTCGACGGCGGGGCGGCGCGCAGCGCGCCCCTGCTCCAGTTTCAGGCCGATTTGCTCGGGGTACCGGTCGTCCGCCCGAGAATTACGGAGACCACCGCACTGGGTGCCGCGTGCCTCGCGGGGCTCGCGACAGGATTTTGGTCCGGCCGCGATGAAATCGCGCGGACTGCGGCTGGGGATGTGGAATTCAAACCCTCTAGGGACCAGTCTGTTATGGAAGAATACAGGCGCGGATGGACCCGGGCGCTCGCCTGCGCCAAGGGGTGGGCTTCTTCTTAGTTTGACTGCGGCAAAACCATTCTTCTTAGTTTTCCCTTTTAACTCTTAACACCATCCAGCGCGCGCATGCCCCGGGTCAGACATATCGCATTAATTTTCACGTCACTTGCCGCCGTCCTGCCGGCGTTCGGCGCCGAGGGGAAGGGCCTTGAGCCGATGGCTCACCCGATGTTCCACGTCGGCCCGCTTCCGGTGTCCAACAGCATCGTCATGACCTGGATCGTCGCGATTGTCCTGATCATCGCGATTCGGATCGTTGTCGGCAGTCCCAAGCTGGTGCCCTCGCACGGCCAGGCGATCGTCGAGAGCCTGGTCACGGGCATCAAGGACATCGTGGACCCGATCGTCGGCTCGAAGGCCATCAAGGCGACCTTCCCGCTCCTGATCGCCCTCTTCACCTACATCCTGATCCAGAACTGGAGCGGCCTGATCCCGGGCGTCGGCACCATCATGATGCGCCACGGCACGGCGGGGGAGTGGATGGAGTTTGTCCGTCCCGCCCACTCCGACATGAACGGGACGATCGCGCTGTCCTTCTGCGCCTTTATCGCCGGGCTGATCCTCGTCCTGCGCTTCGCGGGCATCAAGACGGTCCTGGTGGACGTCTTCGGCAACAAGGCGACCAAGGGCGACGTCTCGCCCTTCGTCTACTACCCGCTCTCGATCATCTTCGTCGCCGTCGGCGTCCTCGAGCTGGTCTCGATCTTCTTCGCCCGGCCCATCTCGCTCTCGTTTCGTCTCTACGGGAACATCTTCGGCGGTGAGAACCTGCTGCACTCCATGTCGGCCATCTGCCGCTGGGGCCTGCCGGTGCCCTTCTACTTCATGGAGCTGCTCGTCGGCCTCGTCCAGGCCTTCGTCTTCACCCTCCTCATCGCCGTGTACGTCGGGCTGCTGACCAACCACGGCGACGGGCACGCCGAGGCGGCCGGAAAAGACCAACCCCACGGCGCCCACCACTAGACTTTTCCGCCGCGACCATGCCCACGCGTGGGCGGCGGACCACCCAACCAGAAAACAGAGAATACCATGCACCACATCATCGCAGAAATCACCGGCAACATTCAGGGCGGCCTCGGCTGCCTCGGCGCCGCCCTCGGGGTCGGCTTTGTCGGCACCAAGGCCGCGGAGGCCGTCGGCCGCAATCCCGACGCGTCCGGCAAGATCCTCGTCCAAGGCATCATCGGAATGGCCTTCGCCGAGGCCGTCGCGTTCTACGCCCTGTTCCTGGGCAAGTAATCCCGGTCGCGCCGCACCCGCTGGACGGGGCGGCGCGTCCTCAGCACTTTTTCAGACATGTCCCACCATCTCCTCGCCCTCGCCGTCGCCGAAGAATCCAATCCGGTCACCCGGATCACCCAGGAGTTCGGCATCAACCTGCCGGGAATCCTGGCCCAGATGCTCAGCTTCGCGATTGTCGCCTTCGTCCTGTGGCGCTTCGCGTTTAAGCCGGTCCTCGCCACGCTCGATGAGCGCCAGAAGAAGATCGCCTCCGGCCTGGGCTACGCCGAGGAGATGAAGGCCAAGCTCGAGGCCTCCCAGCTCGAGATCGCCGCCCAGGTCAGGGAGGCTCAGGTGAAGGGCCAGCAGATCATTGCCGACGCACAGAAGGCCTCGAAGGAATTCTCGGACCGCCAGCAGAAGGACGCCGCCGAACGCGCCAATGGGATCATCACCAAGGCGCAGGCCGCGATCGAGCTCGAGAAGACCAAGATGCTCGCCGAGGCCCGGACCGAGATCTCCCGCCTCGTCGTTGCCACCGCCGAGCGCGTCCTGGCCCGCGAGATGTCCGAGCACGACCGCGCCCGGTACAACGAGGCCGCCGCCCGCGAGATCACGAACGTATGAGCGTCGCTTCAAAGAAAGCCCAGCAGCTTGCCCGCCGGTTCTTCCAGCTGAGCCTGGTCGACGGCGCCGTCTCCGCCGAGCGCGTCTCCGGCGTGCTGGAGTATGTGGAGAAGAGCCGGCCCGCCAACCCGCTGGCCGTCCTGAAGGCCTACCACCGGCTGATCGCCGCGGAAATCGCGCGCAGCAGCGCCGTGGTCGAGCATGCCGGCGAGCTTCCCGCAACCCTCCTCGCCGACATCGCCGCCTCGCTGAGCAAGTCCCGCGGCCGGCCGATCACCGCCACCGAGCGCACCAATCCCTCGCTGATCGCCGGCCTGCGCGTTCGCCTCGGCGACGACGTCTACGAGACCTCCGTCGCCTCCCAGCTCGCGACCCTCCGGTCCGCCGTCTGACCCTTCCCCCCGCCCGAAACCCTTTCATCCCCCGCATCCTTTCCCCATTGCCATGTCAAACGTCCTCCAGGAAATCGAACAGCAGATAGCCAAACTGGCCACCAAGGCGGTCCGGAAAAACACCGGCTCCATCATCTCCATCAGCGACGGCGTCGCCAAGATCGACGGCCTGTCCGACGTGATGTACAACGAGATGGTCCAGTTTCCCGGCAATGCCATCGGCATCGCCCTCAACCTCGAGGAGGACGCGGTCGGCTGCGTCATCCTCGGCGACGTCTCGCAGTTGAAGGAGGGCGACGAGGTCACGACCACCGGCCGGCTCCTCTCCGTCCCCGTCGGCAAGGCGCTCCTGGGCCGCGTCGTTGACGCGCTCGGCAACCCGGTCGACGGCAAGGGCCCGATTGCGGCGACCGAGACCAACCCCGTCGAGAAGATCGCCCCGGGCATCATCGTCCGCAAGTCCGTCTCGCAGCCGCTGCTCACCGGAATCATGGCCATCGACTCGATGATCCCGATCGGCCGCGGCCAGCGCGAGCTGATCATCGGCGACCGCGGCACCGGCAAGACCACGATCGCGGTGGACACGATCATCAACCAGGCGAAGATCAACAAGGTCGGGCTCGCGTCCGGCGACCCGAAGTTCCGCCCGGTCTACTCGATCTACGTGGCGGTCGGGCAGAAGAATTCGAACATCGTGCGCACCGTCGCCGCCCTCGAGGCCGCCGGGGCGCTCGAGTACTGCATCATCGTCGGCGCGCCCGCGGCCGACAATCCCGCCAATCAGTACCTCGCCCCGTATTCCGGCGCCGCCATGGGCGAGTGGTTCATGGAAAACGGAATGGACGCCCTCATCGTCTATGACGATCTCTCCAAGCACGCGGTCGCCTACCGGCAGATCTCCCTCATCCTGAAGCGCCCCTCGGGTCGCGAAGCCTACCCGGGCGACGTCTTCTACCTCCACAGCCGCCTCCTCGAGCGCGCCGCTCGCCTCGACGGCAAGGGTTCGCTGACCGCGCTGCCGATCATCGAGACCCTGGCCGGCGACGTCTCCGCCTACATCCCGACCAACGTGATCTCGATCACCGACGGGCAGATTTATCTGGAGACCGATCTCTTCAACCAAGGCCAGCGCCCCGCGATCTCGGTGGGTCTCTCCGTCTCGCGCGTCGGTTCCGCAGCGCAGTTGAAGATGACCAAG
>CAITEC010000107.1 GCA_903891325.1 uncultured Opitutaceae bacterium | reverse complement strand
GCGGCGGCGGGTGCGGCGGCGGGTGCGGCGGCGGGTACGAGCGCCTTCGGGGTCTCGACCGGCGCGTCAACCGGCTTTTCCGGCACCTCGGGCGCCTGGTGATTGGCGATGATCTGTCCGACAGACTCGCGGGCGGAGCCCTGGACCTTGACCATGACGCCCATCATGCGGCGCTGCAGCAGCCCGCCGGTCTTCACGGTGATATCAGCCTGTTTTTCCGCGAAGGCCTGCCCGAGGGGTGAGTTGTAGAAAGCGATCAGCCCGTTGATCTGGTCCTGCGTATAGGTGTCGGCATAAGCCTTCTCAAAGATGTCCCTGATCTTGTCCCAGCTCAACTCCTGCTTGATCAGCGCCTGGAGCTGGGTGCGCAAGTCGGAGAGTATCTTCTCGTCGGCCGGCGTCAGTTTCGCCGGGGCGATTCCCTGCTCGGCGGCGTGGCGGATGTTGCGGTCCACGCTCTTCGCCATCGAGTCGATCGATGCGCCGAGCTTGGCGGCGACGAGGAGCCTGTCGACGGACTCGATCGTGGGGGGCGCCGCGTGCCCGACGGAGGCGATGAAGAGCGCGGCGATGACAAGCAGGGGGAGTTTTTTCATAAATGATATTTTGGGCGAAGGGTCAGCCTTGCGCTCGTCGGGATAAAACTCAAGCCAACTCAGCGGACCACCCTATCGGATGCGGACGGTCGCAATCTCCTTGGGGCGCAGCGACAGCTTCACCTTTCCGCGGCCAGAGGTCTTCAGCGCCTCCGGCTGGCGGCTCTCCAAATTCACCCGCTCGGCTTCCCCGCCGCGCTTGCCGGTTCCGGCGAGGGGACCGGCGTCGATTGTCGCGCTAATCGCCTTCGTGGTGGGATTGAAGATCCGGACCTCGACGCCTGCGGAGGCGCCGCTGCCGGTGCGCTGAACGCTGGTCGAAACGGCTGCCCCGGTGAGGGTCAGGAAGCCGGCGGTCGGGGCGAGCTTCGTCGCGGAGCGGTAGATGGCGGCATCCTCCCGGCGCAACTGGACAACCCTGAGTCCTCCGGTGATCTGGGCGCCCAGCTCGCAGAGTCGGGTCCTGTCCGGGGCTCCCGCCAGGGGAACAAGGTAGTAGCGCAGGCTCAGCGGCCCCCGCATCTGGCCCTCAGGCTCGCCGCTGGTGAATACAGTGCGGCGGGTCCCGCGGAAGAGCGTGAGCGCGATGGGCCGCTCGGGAACGTCGGGGATTGCCGTCTCCAGAAGGCCGTCGGCGACGACCGCCAGGCCGCCGGTCTCGTCGTGGACCGCCGTCCAGCTTTGCTGGGGCTTGGTCTCCACCTCCAACTCGCGGTACTCGTGATTGTCCTTCCGGATCGCAATCGGCCGCTCGACGACGTCGAAGGGCGTGTCGGCGAGGTAGGTGTCGGTTTTCGCGCCGCTTGGGAAGAGCACGCGGAGCCGGTGGTCGTCGACCTGGTTGTCGACCCGGGTCTCGATATCCAGGTACTCCTGGCCGGGGCGCAGGCTGATGTAACTGTCCACGATCATCTCGGCGAAGCGCTCGGAGCGCTTCATCCCGTCGTCGATGAACTGCTCGGGCACGCGCATCGCCGTCCGGATCCGGAAGGTCGTGAGTTGGGGGCCGTTGTGCACGAGGGCCACGTCCGCGCGGGATGCGGTCGAGACGAATATCTGATCGTTGACCGCAATTCCGTGGTACCAGCCGTCGCCGATGTCGGCCCGTTCCTCAAAGGTGAGCTGGCGGTTGTACACGCGGCCGGTTTTCCTGTCGGTGACCGTGAGCGTGCCATTGGCCTCTATCTGGACGTCGAGGAATTCGTTGGCGAGCGAGCGCTCGCTGGTCGCCATTCCCGGCGCCTCCGGGTGGCGGGTGGGGGCCTGGTTCTTCCCGGCCCGGACGGTCAGCGTCGTGTACCCGAGGGCCGGGATCTCGACTGCGACCGCCACGCGGACGTGATGACTGGCGACCGGCTCGGGCCACTTTTCCGGACGGATCCGCTGGCGGACCCGGTTCATTGTCTGGCCAAGCCGCTGGTAGGGCAGCTCCGTGCCGTCGGGGCCGTAGATTCGGAATGCTGGCTTGGGCTCGAACCCGAAGAACTCGTTGAAGCAGGGCCAGGTTGTCGGGATCTCGAGGGTGATCTCGGTGACCCGCGCGGTGGCGCGGGGCAGGGGATTGAAGACCCCGACCCGCATCTCTCCGTCGACGACATCGCCGGCGACGCTCGCCGCGATCCGGCTGGTCGCCTCGAGCGCGACCCGGTCGGCGATCATCCGGCACTGGTCGAAGCGGAACGCCATGTCCCGGTGCACCTGGTCGATGCTGCAGGTGTCGATCGAGTCGTGCGCGTGGTTCTGGAGGAGCCAGCGCCATGCCACGTCGAGGAATCCCGCGGGATAGTCGAGGCCGATCGCCGCCTGCGCGGCGGCGCTGAAGGGCTCCGCCCACTGGCAGAGCAGCGACTGGCAGCGGCTGTTCGCCTGCTTCAGACGGACGCGGCTTGAAAGGACCCCGGGGATGACCCACTGCTGGCAGGCCTCCAGCCATTCCTCGTCGTGGCGGAAGAAGGGGCGGCCCGGCGTGCGCAGCTCGCCATTGAGGACGCTCGTGATCCGGTCCTTCTGGGAAATCAGGGCCGCGAGATTGTTGTCCAGCCCGGTGTGGACGACCTTATACTCGGGGTGGTCGGCGAGGATTTCAAAGACCAGGTCGTACTGCCGCTGTGTCCACTCCTGGTGGTCGCCGCCCAGAAGGATGAGAATCGGGTCGATCTGCGTCGTGGCGGCCTCCTCCTTGAGGTATTTCTCCAGGAGGGCGCGGAAAACGGCCGGATCGGCCTCCGGAAACTTTTCCGGCTCGTGCCGACGCTCCACTTTGTGGCCGTAGGAGCCGTAGCCCAGTTTCCCGAACTTGTGGCAGGGAATCTCCGTCCCGTCCGCTCCGCGCCAGATGAAGTTGCGCTGGTCCACGTTGTCGATGCCCCGCCAGATGTAGGCCCCGGTGACGCCGCAGCCCGCGAAGATCTGGGGCATCTGGCTGTTGTGCCCGAACATGTCCGGCACGTAGCCCGCGTTCGACGGCTTCGCGCCGTACATCCGGGCCCGCTCACGGCCCACGCGCAGGTTCCGGACAAGCGACTCCCCGGAGACCGTGAACTCGTCGGGCATCGTGTACCAGGGGCCGGGCTGCAGTTTCCCCTCCTTTGCCAGCTTCTCGACCTCCGCCCGGCGCTCCGGACGGATTTCCAGGTAGTCGTCGAGGAGGATCGTCTGCCCGTCGGTGTGGAAGGGCCCGCGCAGCGTGCCATCCTTCACCGCCGCGATGGCGCGGTCGATCAGGTGAACCATGGCGAAGCGGATGTCCTGGAAGGCCTCCCGCCATTCACGGTCCCAGTGTGTTGTGACGATGATCTGAACGGTGCGTTTCTTCATGGGATAGTCGGTTCAAATAACACGGTCGTTTCCGCCGTCCACAGGCACCTGCGAGGCGGTTGTCTTGGCAAAGAGAGGGCCGCACATCGCCGCGGCCAGCTCCGCGACGTCGCGGCTGGTGACCTCGACCCGGAGCACGTTGTTGGTCTTGTACTGCTCGACGGTGAGGTTGTAGTGCCGGGCGCGGGCCTCGAGGATCTCGGTGGTCCACAGGGCCGTGTCGAAGACCATGTTCGGATGCAGGGAGTTGATCCGGATCCCGTCCTTGCCCCACTCCAGGGCGGCCACGCGGGCGAGCTGGTTCACCGCGGCCTTCGACGCCGAATAGGCCGCGGCGCCCGGCCCGGGCGCCGGGACGTTCTTGGAGCCGATCACGACCACCCGTCCGCCCTTGGAGGCGAGCCGGAGGAAGGGGTGGCAGGCCCGCATCAGGAAAAAGTTGGCGTCGAGGTTCACCGACATGACCTTCCGCCACAGGTCGGAATCCATCCCGGCGATGTCGCAGCCCTTGGGAAAGATTCCGGCGTTGAGGACGAGCATGTCGATCCCCCCGAAGGCGCGGACGGCGCCCTGGAGCGCCGCGGAAATGGAGGCTTCACTGCACAGGTCGCAGCCGATCCCCAGGAAATCGGGCCTGCGGTGCAGGTCGGCGACCGCCGGGTTGATGTCCAACCCGACCACGGCCGCGCCCCGCTTCAAGAGTGAATCAACGCACGCCTTTCCGATCCCCGAGGCCGCGCCGGTGACAAGGGCCACCTCACCGGTGAAGGGCGGGGGCTCGCCTACCTGCCGCAGCTTGGCCTGCTCGAGGTCCCAGTACTCGACGTCGTAGAGGTCCGGGGCGGGGAGGGCGACCCATCCGCCCAGTGCCGTGGCCCGGGCGATGATGTCCATCGTGTGCCGGTAGATGTCGCGCGCGATCGACGCGTCCTTTGCCGTCCTCCCGACGGTCGCCAGTCCGAAGCCCGGATCGAGAATGACCCGCGGGGCGGTATCGAGCATTGTCGTCGCCGGGTTCCGGCACTGGGCCTTGAAATACGCCTCGTACGCTTCCTTGAATCCGGCCAGGTCCCGGCCGATCAGCGGAAGCCGCTTGGTCCGGATCACGTGGTCGGGGGTGGCCGGCCCCTGCTGGGAGATGACGCCCAGGTCGGGTCGCCGCGCGAAGCCCAGGCTCCGCTCCGACGAATCGATCGAAAGGATCGCGGGTGCCCCGATCGCCGCGGACAGATCCCTCCTCAGCGTTGCGATGGCAACGCCGTCCGGATTCTGGAAAGTCGCCCCCGGCGCCGGCGCCGGGTTGGTGACCTGCCACGCCTTGCGCGCGGAAAGGTAATCCTCGGCCAGCGTGACCAGCTCGATCATCCGCTCGTAGGCCGTCCGCGCATCCTCGCCAAGGGTGAAAAGCCCGTGGTTCATCAGGACCATCCCCACGGTGTTGGGCCCCGCGAGCCGCGGATAGAGCTCCGCGCAGAGCCGCGCCAGCTTGAACCCGGGCATGACGTAGGGGATCACGACAACCCGGTCCCCGTAAATCTCGCCGATCCGCTTCTCCCCATCCCTCGTGTTCATCACGGAGATCAGGGCGTCGGCATGGGTATGGTCCACGTAGGCCGCCGGCAGGATCGCGTGGAGGATGGCCTCGACCGAGGGCATCGGCGCCCCGGCATTGGTCATGTTGCTCTTCAGCTCCCGGGCCATCTGGAGGTCGGTTAGGGTCTCGAGCTTGGCCAGCCGCAGCAGGTGGCTCATCCGGCAGGGTGAGAAGCCCTCAGCCTTGATCGTCTCGAGGTCCCAGCCGCTGCCCTTCACGTAGAGGATTTCCTCGTCCCGGCCGAAGATGTCCTTTTCAGTGATCTTGACGGAGGTGTTTCCCCCGCCGTGGAGGACGAGGGAGGAATCCCTCCCCAGGAGGCGCGAGGTGTAGACGCGCAGCCCGAGCGCGCCGGGATGCCGCGCCGCCTCGGCGTCGCTCCACAGGCTCTTCATTTGGCTTCCTCGACGATCTTGGTCGCGCGCCCTATTTCGCGGTCGGTGAAGATGTCGTTCTCGTCGGTGCTGCGGGTTGAGAATTCCGAGACGACGGCGCCCTGGTCGCCGGATTGGAACCAGTGCAGGGTGTCGGGCATGATCGTGTACTGGTCGCCGGGGTTCAGCTCGACCTGGTGCCAGACCGTGTAGGTCGCCTCCTTGCCCGCGGGCGGCCGGCAGCCGGGCTGCGGGCTCCGGGGCCCCTCCACGTAGAGGGTGACCTTGCCCCAGCGGCAGCGGAACGTCTCCTCCTTGCCGGGGACCCCGCCGACCGTCGGGTGGCGGTGCTCCGGGCAGGTCTGCCGCGGCCACATGGCCAGCTCCTTCGCGCAGCAGCGCTGCGTGTTCACGTAGACCAGGACGCCGAGCCCGGTCTTCTCAAAATCGCTCAGCCCGAAGTCGGCGACCTCGATCTTTTCCCTTTCCGCCGGGGTGATGACCAATCCTGCCCGGGTGAAATAGGCGTAGGCCTGGTCCTGGCGGGTTTTCAGTTCTGCCTTTGTGATCATGGGGTGATGGGGGTTTTCAGCTCAAGTTAACGCCAGGCGGCCGACCCGCGGAAGGGGAAACTCTTCCCCTCGACGTATTTTGGCCGGGCCTTGTAGTCGTTGATCCCGGGGACCGCCTTGCCGCGCAGGAGGAAGTCGCAGCCCCAGGGCTGCGTGATCCGCGTGTGCGTGGGGATATAGCGGATTGTCAGGCCGCAGCGGCGGCGGGGCGACGTGTTGGCATTCGAGCCGTGGATCACGTTGGGATGGTGCACGGAGAGGTCGCCCGCCTTCAGGATCACGTCCACGGCCTTCGACTCGTCGACGAAGGACGGGTCGATCTGCGACTCGAGCACGTTCTTCACATCGGTGCTCGCCTGCAGCTTCTGCAGCTTCAGGTGCTGGGTGCCGGGTATGACCCGCATGCAGCCGTTCTCCGGGGTGGAGTCGTCCACGGCGAGCCAGATCGTCACAACGTCCATCGGGTCGAGCGGCCAGTAGCTTCCGTCCTGGTGCCAGAGGACGGGCAGCCCGACTCCGGCCGGCTTGCTCAGGTAGTGGGAGGCGAAAAGCGCGATGTCCGGCCCGATGAACGCCTGGGCCACGTCGAGGAGCCGATCGTCGCTGATCAGCCGCACCCAGAACGCGTCGTTGGGGATCAGGTCCGCGTCGAGGACGTTGCGGACGATCACGTAGCCGTCCCTGTTGTAGTCATCCATTATCTTCATGGTCATCCTTTGATAAGTTTCCGTGCGGCGGCGGCGATCTTCGCCGCGTCGGGCCGGTAGTCGTTCTCGAGGATCGGGGTGAAGGGAACGGGGACGTCCGCGGAAGCCACGCGGACCACGGGCTCCTTCAGGAACTTGCCGAAACGCTCGGCTATCCCGGCGGCCAGCTCGGCGCTGACGCCCCCGGTCTTGGGCCCCTCCTCGGCGATGACGACGCGGCCGGTCTTCCGGACGGACGCGCCGATCGTCTCGTAGTCGAAGGGGGAGAGGCTCCTCACGTCGATCACCTCCGCGTCGATGCCCTCGCCGCCGAGGGTGCCGGCCGCCGCCAGCGAATTGTGCGCCATGAGCAACCAGCCCAGGAGGGTGACGTCATTTCCCTCGCGGCGGACCGCCGCCTTGTCGAGCGGGACGGTGTAGTCGCCCTCGGGGATCTCGCTGGTCGCGTCGACCGCGCCGGGCTCGGCGCGGGCGCCCTTGGAGCCGTAGAGCAGCTTGTGCTCAAAGAAGAGGACGGGGTTGTCGTCGCGGACCGCCGCCTTGAGCATCCCCTTGGCGTCGTAGGCGTTGGAGACGGCGACCACCTTCAGGCCGGGGACGCCGGTAAAGTAGCGCTCCATGCTCTGGGCGTGCTGGGATCCGCGCCCGGTGGCGCCGACGGGCGCCCGCATGACCATGGGGACGGTGATCGCCCCGCCGGACATGTAGCGCATCTTCGCGGCGTTGTTGATGAGCTGGTCGCTCGCCAGGAAGAGGAAGTCGCCGTACTGGACGTCGGCGATCGGGCGCATGCCCATCATGGCCGCGCCCACGGCGATGCCTGTGAATCCCAGCTCGGCGATGGGGGTGTCGATGATCCGGCCGGGGAATTTCTCGGAAAGCCCGAGGGTCACGGTGAATGCCCCTCCCCAGCCGCCGGGGACGCCGATGTCCTCCCCGATGCAAAAGACGCTTGGGTCGCGTGTCATTTCCTCGGTGATTGCGTCGCGCAGGGCCTCTGCGATGCCTTGTCGTTTCATGGGGAGTGCGATCCTAGGGCTTTGTCGTTGAAAAACAGACCGGCGATCCGATGGGGTCCGCAAAATCGGTCAGGTAACCGGCCTCCTGCCAGGTCTTTCCCGGGCGCAGCGCGGACTTCTCGGTGCGAAGGTGGACGGCGAAGCTCACGCGGGGCCCTGTTCCCCGGTTCGGGCCGCTGCCGTGGACGGTAAGCCGGTGGTGGAAGCTGACGCCGCCGGGCGGGAGGACGCCGGCCACCTCGTCCCAGGCGCCGCCGCCCTGCTTCTCGCGGATCCGCTGCTTGAGGGCGTCGAGGTTGTCGCTGAAGAAGTCGCCGGCGTTGAGCAGGCCCCAGCGGTGCGATCCGCGGACGAAGTGCATCGGGCCGGATTCCGCGGTCACGTCGCTGATCGCCACCCAGGCGGTGAAGAGCTCGCCCTGGAGCGCGCCGTCCCAGTACTCCTGGTCCTGGTGCCAGCCGACGCTGGAGCGCTCGCTGGCGCCGGAGGCCTGCGGCTTGATGAGAAGCTGGGTCGCGAAGACCTGGACAAAGCTGGCCCCCGTGATCGCGGCGGCCAGTTGCCCGATCGCCGGATGGCTCACCAATTCGAGGATTGTCCGGTCCGAGCAGTGCGCGTTGTCGATCTTGGCCAGCCCGGGCGGCTGCCCGGTGAAGGCCGGGATGTTCCGGGAGTTCGGCGGGGTGCCCAGTTCATACTCCCCGGCGCACACCGCGGCGATCCGGGTGCGCACCCGGTTGAGGAGGTCCTGCGGGATGACGGAGGGAACGATCAGGAACCCGTCGTTTTCAAACTTTTCAGCGTTGGTCATGGGAGCCTAGGCGAGCACGTCGGTTGTGAGGTCGGCCAGGGTGGGATGGGGGGCCTGCTTCGCATTGACGACCCCGTCCTCGATCTCCTTCTCCACCGCGGCCTTGATCGCCTCCAGGTCCGCGATGGCTATGTCGCCGCGCCCGAGGAGCTGGGTGGCAAACCGGTCGATCGGATCGCGGGAGAACCAGGCCTCCTTCTCGGTCTTTGCCTGGTAATGGCAGGCGTCCCTGCGGGAGTGCCCGGTGCGCCGGTAGGTGAGCAGTTCCAGGAGGACGGGGCCCTTCCCCGCGCGGCACTCGGCCGCCGCCTTGGTCGCCGCCTCGTAGACGGCAATCACGTCGTTGCCGTCCACCGTCTCGCCGCGGAAACCGTAGGAGGCGGCCCGGTCGGAGACCTTCGGGTTCTTCATGACCTTGTCTATCCTCGTGGAGGCCCCGTAGAGGTTGTTCTCGCAGACGAAAATCACCGGCAGGTCCCAGATGGCCGCCATGTTGACCCCCTCGTGGAAGGCGCCTTCGGCCACCGCGCCGTCGCCGAAGAAGCAGGCCACGACCTGGCCGGTCTTCCGCATCTTGAAGGCCAGCGCCATTCCCGCAGCCAGGGGAATTCCCCCGGCGACAATCGCGATCCCGGGAACCATCCCCTTGGCCATGTTGCCCACGTGCATCGAGCCGCCCTTGCCCTTGCAGCAGCCGGTGGACGCGCCGAAGAGCTCGTCGAGCATTTCCTGGACGGAAAGCCCCTTGGCCAGCGCGTGGCCGTGGCCGCGGAAGGTCGAGGTGATGTAGTCGGACGCGCCGAGGGCCGCGCACACGCCCACGGCGGTGGCCTCCTGGCCCTGGCACTGGTGGATCGTCCCGGGCATCGTGCCCTCGAGGAACAGGAATTTAACCCGCTCCTCGAATTCCCGGATCAAGACGAGCTTGCGGTAAAGCCCGAGGACAAAGTCGCGGTCGAGGTTCATGGGATGGGTTGTCAGACGGCTGTTCCCGCGCGTTCACCGCCGCCGATCGGCTTCATGGGATCGCGGTAGGTGTTCCCGGCCCGGTCTTTTCCCCGCGCCAGGTAAATGGGGAAGTCCTTGTTCCAGTTCGGCTGGTTTTCGGGCGTGAACTTCACGCTCGTTGAGAAATAGCGCACCGTCAGGACGGAGCGCACCAGGGGACTCGTGTTGGGATTGGAGCCGTGCATGATCCTGCACTCGTGGATCGACGCCTCGTTGGGCTGGAGCGAGACATCCACCGCCTTGGACTCGTCCATCATGTCGGGCTTGATCTCGATCCCGAAGATCGGGTCGCCGGTCACCGGGTTGTAGTCGGAATACCCCCCGCGGTGGGTCCCGGGGATCACCTGGAGGCAGCCGTTCTGGGAGATCGAGGGCTCGATCGCCAGGGTGATCGAGGAGATCTCCATGGGCGTCATGACCCCGCGCCAGTAAAACGAGTCCTCGTGCCACGGAACGCGCTTGCCGATCCCGGCGGGCTTGCGCAGGAGGTGGCAGGCGAAGATGCCGATGTCCGGTCCGATGATCGGCTCGACCAGGTCGAGCATCTGGTCGGCGGCGATGAACTCCCACAGCGCCGGATCCGACCAGTGCGGGCAGTCGATCAGGGCCGGCGTGCGGCCGTCCTTGGTCGCCTCCACGAATTTCCGCTCGGAGAGCGCCTTGACGCGCGCGAACGCGTCGGGCGGGAGGACCTGGGTGTGGAGCGTGAGATAGCCCTCGCTCTCGTAGCGGGCGGCCAATTCGGGGGTGACGAATGATTTCATAGGGGAAACTCGTGAGGTTTGGGGTGAACGGATCCGGTCAGGCCTGGACGACGCCGATCACCTGCCCGGCAAAGAGGGAGTCGCCCGGGTTGGCCTGGTGGGACTTCAGGACCCCGGTTGCCACGGACTCAACCTCCATTGTCGACTTGTCGGTTTCAACCTCCATGAGCACCTGGCCCCGCTTGACGGGCTGGCCGGGCTCGACGAGCCAGCGGAGGATCTTGATGGCCGAGTCGGTCGTGGCCAGGTCCGGCATTTTGATTTCGATGTCCATTGTTAGAGTTTCCCGCTCCTGACCTCCAGGGTGTGGCTTTTCACGAAGGCCGCGGCCTCGCGCGCGGAGAACACGCCGTCGGTTGTCCCGACCACCCGGGTCGCCGATGCGCCGAGCGCGCTCGCGTAGCGCAGCATGCGGGGAATGTCCCACCCCCGGCTGAGCCCGGTGAGGATTCCCGAGCTGAAGGCGTCACCCGAGCCGGAGGGATCCACGACCTTCGCCGGATAGGTGCCGCAGCGCCAGGTGTCGCCGCCGCTGGCCGCGATCGAGCCGGCCTTGCCCAGGGTGATGATGACCGTGTTCGCTCCCAGTTTCCTGAGCGCGCGCAGCTGGTCCATGGGGTCGGGCTCGCCGGTGATGGCGGCCGCCTCGTCGTTGTTGGGCAGGAAGTAGTCGATCCAGGGCAGCAGGGGCTTCAGCTCCCCGGCGCTGTTCCAGTTCTGGGGCAGGACGACGTCGACGACCGTCGTGATGCCCCGGGCCCGGCAGAACTTCAGCAGGCTGAGGAATTCCCCGGTCTTGATTCCCGGGAGGACAAAGAGCCCGCCGAGGTAGAGGATATCGAGCGTCTTCACCCAGGAGCGCTTCATGTGCGCCACCTTGAAGGCGCGGTTCGAGCCGAAGACGTGGATGTAGCGGCGGTCCTCGCCCTCGATCAGCAGGATGACCGTCTTGCTCGTCGGGTACCCGCCCACCCGGGAGAGGTGGGCGCAGCCCACGCCGCTTCGCTCAAGGCAGCCCTGGAGGAAATCGGCCGCCCCGTCCCGTCCGACGCAGCCGGCGATGTCCACGGCGATTCCCTGCCTGGCCAGGTCGATCGCCACGTTGGCGGCGCAGCCGCCGGCCTTCACCGGCATGGCGTCGAGCGCCAGCAGGAGCCCCTCCCGGGGCAGCGCCCGGATCGGGCCGCAGATGGTGTCCTCAACGATGATTCCCGCGCATCCGATTTTTTTTGGCATGGTCAGGCTCTCCCGGTGCAACCGAGGGTTTCGATCCTTTCGAGGACCGCGTCGCGAACCGCAAGCCGGCCGGCGACCATGATGTCGGGGTCGCCGCCCAGGCCCAGCAGTTCATGGGGATTGGAATTGGCGCCCTTCAGGGCGGCCCTTACCGCGGCGAGGTAGCGCTGCTTCAGGTAGGTCCCATAGTTGACCTTGGCCACCCCCAGCGCGATCGCCTCCTTCAGCGAACCCAGCGCGATCCCGGTTCCCCCGTGAAGGACCAGCGGGATGGAGACCTTTTTCCTGATTTCCCTGAGGCGCTTCAGGTTGAGTCCGCTCTCGCCCTTCACCCGGATGTGGACGTTGCCGACGCTCACGGCGAGGAGGTCGACCTTGGTCTCCGCCACGAATTCCGCCGCGACCTCCGGATCGGTGAGCGATCCGCCGTCGGCGATCGCCCCGCTGGACCCGCAGGGCAGTTCGCCAATCTCGCCCTCGACGCAGGCTCCGCACTGGTGCGCGAGCTCGGTGAGCGCCTTCACCCGCCGGGTGTAGTCCGCGTGGGAGGCGGCCGGGTCGGCGGGCATGACCAGGTTGAAGCCGGCCATCGCGGCCCGCTCCACCCATTCGTCGTTCGCGCACTCGTTGAAGATCAGCCCGCAGGGGACGTCCGCGGAGTGCGCGGCCTCCTTGCCCAGTTCCGCGTACCAGGAGAGCCGCTCCGCGGCCTTGCGGCCGGTATGGCTGAGGAATTCGCCATTGAAGCCGATGATGATGGGGGCGCGGACCGACTCCGCCGCGTCGATCGTCCCCTGCAGGGACTCCAGGTTCCAGCTCTCGAAATACCCCACGGCGTAGCGCCCCTTCCGGGCGTCCTCCATGAGCTGTCCTATGGGTTCGAGGGGCATCAGGATCAGATCATAGTGATACCGGCCATCGCGAGTGCGTCCAGAACGGTCTTTCGCGCTCCGTCCCGCGTCGCGTAAGGCTTTTTTCACCTACATTCGGCAGATGAGCAGCTCCCGCTCATAGACCATCTCCTTGGGGAGCCGGTCGTGCAGGTCGAAGAAGAGTTCCTCCTGGCTGATCACCTCGGCCCGCCAGGCGGCCCGCGAGAAGGCCTGCAATTCCTCGAACCGCTCCGCGCTGAAATCCAGGCCGGACCAGTCCATGTCCTCATACCGTGGCACCCAGCCGATCGGCGTCTCCCGGCCCAGGGCCCGGCCGCGGGTCCGGTCGGCGATCCACCGCAGGACGCGCACGTTCTCGCCGAAGCCCGGCCAGATGAAGTTGCCCGCCTCGTCGCGCCGGAACCAGTTCACGTGGAAGATGCGCGGCGTCTCGGCCAGCCGTTTCTGCATGGCGATCCAGTGCCCGAAGTAGTCGCCCATGTGGTACCCGCAGAAGGGGAGCATTGCCATCGGGTCCCGCCGGACCTTCCCCACGGCCCCCTCCGCCGCCGCGGTCATCTCGGAGCCCATGGTCGCCCCGATGTAGACCCCGGAGGTCCAGTTGAAGGCCTGGTAGACCAGGGGCATCGTCGTCGCGCGCCGGCCGCCGAAGACAATCGCGCTGATCGGGACCCCGTCGGGCCGCTCCCACTCCGGGTCGATCGTCGGGCACTGCGACGCCGGGCATGTGAACCGGGAATTCGGGTGCGCGGCCCTGGCCCCCGACTCCTTCGCGATCTCGGGGGTCCAGCGCAGGCCCCGCCAGTCCATGCACTCCGCCGGCGGCTTCTCGGTCATCCCCTCCCACCAGACCCCGCCGTCCGGGGTCAGGGCGACGTTCGTGAAGATCGTGTTCCTCGAGAGCGCGGCCATCGCATTGGGGTTGGTCTTCAGCGAGGTGCCCGGCGCGACGCCGAAGAACCCGGCCTCCGGATTGATCGCCCGGAGGCGGCCGTTTGCATCCGGCTTCATCCACGCGATGTCGTCGCCGACCGTCCAGACCTTCCAGCCCTGGTCAACCAGGGCCCGGGGCGGCACCATCATCGCGAAATTGGTCTTGCCGCAGGCGCTCGGGAAGGCGGCCGCCACGTAGGTCTTCTCCCCCTGCGGGTTTTCCAACCCGACGATGAGCATGTGCTCGGCCATCCATCCCTCGTCGCGCGCCAGGTTCGACGCGATCCGCAGGGCGAAGCACTTCTTGCCCAGGAGCGCATTGCCGCCGTAGCCCGAGCCGTAGCTCCAGATCTCGCGGGTCTCCGGAAAGTGGACGATGTACTTCTCCGGGTTGCACGGCCACGGGACGTCCTTTTCGCCCGGCCCGAGCGGGCGGCCGACCGAGTGCAGGCAGGGGACCACCCGCCGGTCGGCCCGGTCGATCTCCGCGAAGACGGAAAGGCCGATCCGGGTCATGATCCGCATGTTGACGACGGCGTAGGGCGAATCCGTCAACTGGACGCCGACCTGCGACATCGGGGAACCGACCGGCCCCATGCTGAAGGCCAGGACGAACATCGTCCGGCCCCGCATCGATCCGGCGAAGCATTTCCGGAGCTTGCGGCGCATCTCGAAGGGATTGACCCAGTTGTTTGTCGGACCGGCGGCCTCGCGGGACAGCGAACAGATGAACGTCCGCTCCTCGACGCGCGCGACATCGCCGGGATCGGAACGGGCGTGGAAACACCCGGGCCAGCGCTCCTCGTTCAGGCGGGTGAAGGTTCCCGAAGCCACCATCTGGTCGCAGAGCCCCCGGTACTCGCCCTCGGAGCCGTCGACCCAATAGATCGAGTCGGGCGTGCAGAGGGCCGCCATCTTGGCCACCCATTGAAGAAGATGCGTGTTCTTGCTGAGCGGGTGGAAGGCCATGGAAGCGCCGCCCAGTCTTCGCGGGAATTTGCCGCGCGGCAAGGCCCGATGGCCGTCCACCCAGGCCGGGCCGGGCTAGCCTCGAACCGGGAGCTCGACCGGGACGATCGCGTGCCGCCGCAGTTCCGTCCCCCGCAGGAAGGCGATCAGCGACCTTTCCCCGATCCGGTCCCCTGTGAGGGCCTTGTGCAGGGCGTCGGCGGTCGGGGTCGGCGTGGCGTCCAGCGCCAGCAGGATGTCGCCCTCCTTCAGCCCCGCCCGGATGGCGGGACTGTCGGGCTCCAGGCTGCCGACCATCACACCGGTCGCCTGATTAAGGTGATGGTGCAGGACCAGCTTCCGGAGAAGCGGAACGTCCTGGCCCGCGATGCCGATATAGCTCCGCAGGATCCGGCCGTTCTTGATCAGCCAGCCCACGACCCAGCGGGCGGTGTTGCTCGCGATGGCAAAGCAGAGCCCCTGCGCGGGCATGATCGTCGCCGTGTTGACGCCGATCACCTCGCCCCTGGAGTTGATCAGGGGGCCGCCGGAGTTGCCCGGATTGAGGGCCGCGTCGGTCTGGATGATGTTGTCGATTGTGCGCCCCCCGGCCCCCCGGAGCGAGCGGCCAAGGGCGCTCACGATCCCGGCGGTCACGGTCTGCTGGAAGCCCATGGGGGAACCGATCGCGATGGCGATCTGCCCGGGCCGCACGGCCGCGCTGTCGGCCAGGGTCAGGGACGTGATGTCGTCGGCGCTCACCCGAATCACCGCAAGGTCGGTTTCCGGATCGTCGCCGATCAGGTCGGCGGAAAGCTGGCGCCCATCCGCGAGAAAGACCTTGATCCGGTTCGCGCCGTGGACGACGTGGCTATTGCTGAGGATATACCCGTCCGGCGAGATGAAGAATCCGGAGCCGGACCCCCGCTTGGAATCGCCCGCCTGGACGTCGATATGGACGACCGCCGGGTGGGCCGCCGCCGCGGCCCCGGAGACGGCGTCGGAATACGCGTCCAGGAGCCTCTCGTCGGCTCCTGCAGGGGCGGGTGTTGGCATCGCGTTCATGAACTACACGGAAAATAAGGAATTGCCGATTTGCAACCGGGTGCCCCGGCGCTCAAACCGGGTCGAGCGCGATGTTGCCTTGTCCGTTGCGGCGTGTGCGACTGGGGCATGCTGCCTTGGAACGGCATTGTCCCCCGGATGGCGTTTTGCCTTCTCGCGGCCGCGGCCGTGAATGCCGCCGGACCGGCCGCCGCGTCCCTGTACCAGGAGCGACTCCGGGGCCAGTTTCACTTCTCCGCCCGTCGCGGCTGGATCAACGACCCGAACGGCCTGGCCTTCTACAAGGGGGAGTACCACCTCTTTTTTCAGCACAATCCCTACGGCTGGAACTGGGGGAACATGCACTGGGGGCACGCAACGAGCCGCGACCTCGTGCATTGGGAGGAGCATCCGGATGCCCTCTCGCCCGACGAGGTCGGTCCAATTTTCAGTGGCAGCGCCGTTGTGGACTGGAACGACACCAGCGGCCTGGGCAAACCGGGCGCGCCCCCGCTCGTGCTCATCTACACCGCTGCGGGCCCGCGGGGCGGGGAGGCCATCGCATCCAGCACGGACGGTCGGACTTTTGCGAAATACGCTCTAAACCCGGTGATAGGAAAGTTCGTGACCGGCGACCGCGATCCGAAGGTCTTTTGGCACGAGCCGACCCGGCGATGGGTGATGGTGCTCTACGGCGGCCCGCATCTCCCCGGGGGCGAGCAGACCGCGGACGGGCTCCCCGCCGAGCAGCACACGCTCTATTTCTTTACCTCCCCCAACCTGCGCGACTGGACCCTGGCCAGCACGCTCAAGGGCGGGGTGGGGGATGATCACTACCTCTACGAGTGCCCCGACCTCTTCGAGTTGCCCGTGGACGGAAACCCCGCCGACCGGAAGTGGGTCCTAAGGACCGCCAACGGCGCGTACGCCATCGGCCGCTTCGACGGCAGGACCTTCCAGCCCGGGCAATCCCGGATTCCCGGAATTGTCGGCAAGGGCTGCTACGCACCCCAGACTTTCTCGGACACGCCGGACGGCCGCCGCATTGAAATCGGCTGGTTCAAGACCGAGACGCCGGGGATGCCCTTCAACCAGTCCATGACCATCCCCCATGAGCTGAAACTGACTGCGACGCCCGAGGGCCCGAGGCTTGTCCGCATCCCGGTGAAGGAGATGGAGTCGTTGCGCGCCCGGTCGCATCGGCTTGGCGCGGTCGCCCTGCGCCCGGGGGGCCCCGACCCGCTGTCCGGGATCACTGCCGAACTGGTTGAGCTTCGCGCCGGATTTACGCCCGGAGAAGGGAGCATCGTCGCCTTCACTGTCCGCGGCGCCCGGATAGCCTACGACGCCGGTACCGGGGAACTGGCTGTAAACGACCTCCGTGCGTCCGCGCCCCTGCGCGACGGCGAGCAGCACCTCATCATCTATTGCGACCGCACCGGTGTGGAGGTCTTGGCCAGCGGCGGGCTGGTCTACGTGCCGCTTCTCTTCCAGCCCGATCCCCTCGACCGATCCCTCGGCGTGAAAGCCGAGGCAGGCGAGGTGAAGTTCACGGAGCTCGATGTGCATGAACTCAAGTCGATCTGGGCGCCCGGGAAATAACGCGTCCCCGCGCCCCAGCAATCAGACTTCCTGCCCAAATGGGTAAAGCCGAACCGGGATCACCCGCTGGTAGGCCGAGAAATCGCGATCGTCGGTAAAGACCAGAAGATCATGCCGGGCTGCCAGGGCGCAAATCAGGAAGTCGGTCGAAGACCCCTGAATTCCGTTTGACCGACAGCGAGAGTAGAAGACGGCGGCCTCTTCGTAGTCCTCGGTGGTAATCTCAAGATCAGGGAAGCGCCGAAGCCTATCCCTGATAGTCTCGTATTTCGAGTGGTCACGGATGCCGGAAAGCAGTTCCTGACGGATTGGCCCGATTATTTCAACGGACCCATGGGCCACCAGCCTTTCCATCTCCTTTCTATAACCGCTTCCGGCGTCGTCACTCCGGCGGAAGGCGGCCGACCAAATCGGCGTGTCGACCAGCACCCTCATCGCTTCTCCCGCAGCTTCTTGTGGTCAAATTCAGGCAGAAAATCGACCGTCCCGAAAAGTTCGGTGATAGCCCGCTGCTCGTGCCGGCGAACAAATTCCGCAAGTGCCGTGTTCACGGTATCCTTCTTTGTGCTGAATCCGCCCACCTTCTTGGCCTTGGAGAGTAGCCGATCATCGATTTGCAGGTTTGTTGCCATAGTCACACAATAGCCTACACAATGAATGTGTCAACCGATCGGCGAGTGCCGGTGCGGAGCCGCTAGTCAGTGTCCGGGGATCGAGTTGGGCTTTGCATCGAGAGATAATAGCAAGTGTGGCTACAACCGAGGTGAAAAACGTAATGAGATATGAGGCTATTATCGACATTTGATGGGAGAACCTTCAAATGAACGATAGATGTTTTAAGTTAACACCTAATTTAATAGGTATTATACTTGAAAACATGGATTAAATCCTATCAAAATAGGCGATATGGATAAGTTTTCTACCAGCACGGAGTCACGGTCCGGCGAGCGTGCGGTGGTGCATGGTCTCTTGGAGCGCTTACGCGCCCATCGCCTGAGGCGCAATTGGAGCCAGGCAGAGCTCGCCCGTCGCGCGGGAATTTCGGTCCAAAGCTACCAGAATTTCGAGACGGGCTACGGAAATATCACGCTCGCGCACCTTCTCCGTATCCTGGGCGTCCTCGGCCTCGCCAATCGGATTGCCTTGGTCGTTCCTGAACTTGAGGAGGAGCGGACGCTCAAAGACGTGAGCCGCCCTTCACGCCAGCGGGCAAGGGCCAGGAAACCTCGCGGGAGTAACTAGCCATGGCCAATTCCGCTCCCACCCTCAAGATCCTATGGCAGGATGGACGCTTGGTCGGAAAGGTCGTCGTTCCAGGCGCCACATTTTTCGGCTACGACGAAGCATGGCTCGCCAGCGGCTATAATCTCTCGCCGCTGAGCGTGGCCTTCACGCCCGTGGTGTTCCGGCAGCGGGAAGATGGCTTTGACCAATTGCCGGGATTCCTAAGCGATTGCCTTCCCGATCAGTGGGGCCGCCGGATCATGGAGCGCGAATTTCGTGAACTCCACGTGAGTGCAACGCCGATGCATATGCTGGCGTGGGTGGGCAAACGCGGACTTGGGGCCCTTTCCTTTGCTCCTGCCCTCGAAGTATCGGATAGTCAATCCGCCTGGGAGCCGGTGACGCCGCTCCTCTTGACGCGGGAGGCTCAGGCCGTCGTCCGCAATAGCGCTTCGGACTCATTTCGGCATCTGCGCCAGGCTGGCACTGCCGGCGGAGCGTATCCGAAAGCGACCGTCGGCATCCTTCGGGACGGAACGCTCGTAACAGGCGGCAACGTTGCGACCGCACAATATCCTGGGATGAAGCTGGGAATCCTGAAATTGGATGTCGAAGACGATCCGATGCGGCCCTCGACTGACGGGAGAGTGGAGGCGGCCTACCTTCGCATGGCCAGGGCGGCTGGGATCAAGGTCACCCGCGCCAGGGTCTTGCCCGACAATTCCTCGACGCGCCCGCGACACCATCTCTTTGTCGAGCGCTTCGATTTGGCCCCGCGAGGCCGTCGTCTGCATCTTCTCTCCTTAGCCGGCGCCCTGCATCGGCACGATCTCACCTATGTAGATCTTCTTGTGGCGACGCGCGATTTGACGGGCGACCGGGCTCAAATGCTCGAAGCCGTGCGCCGGATGTGCTTCAATGTCCGGAGCGGGAATGCCGATGATCATGGAAAGAATCACTGTTTCCTATTCGACCCGGACTCGGGTCGGTGGACGCTGTCGCCGGCCTACGATCTTACACCGAGCCATTCACGCGATCGAGAGATGCGGGGTCTTTTTCCGACGACGTTCGGCGTATCTCCCCGACGGCAAGCACTGGCCGATGTAGCGGCGGAAGTTGGCGTTACGCCGGCGGAATTCGACGAGATCGATGGCGAAGTGGCGGCTGTCGTGAGCCGTTGGACAGAGCACGCCGAGCGTTTGGACGTGCCGGAGGCATTGGTCGCCCATGCTGCCGCGATTCAGCGCGAGCTTGCTGGTTCGCTGACGGCCGAATTTCCGGCCAAGGTTTCACGCCGTCGGCCTAGATGGTAAGCCTATTTACCCGGCTGACCCGAACGGGTCATGACCACCCGCCGAAAAAACGTGATTGCCCCGCCCGCCGGCCTTGTGAGATGTCCCGGGCGCCGGAACGAGCTGCGGCCTGACGGAGCTGAGCGGTCGTGAGCATTAGTTGGGTTTCGCTTGCTGAAATTTTGGCACGTCGGCGAGGAGGTCCGATACGCGTGCGTGGACAAGGAGGCCCCAGGCAGCCACATAGCCAACGTCACCGTCGTCGCGCTCGGCGCGGCCAAATACGGTCCGCGTCGTTTTCGGAATTGCAGACCGCAAACGAGTGCGCAGCGACTCCGGCCAAGCCCAACCCACCAAATCCACCAAGTAGCCGAGCCGCTGAAGCAGGGCCGTCGATTTCATTTTCAAAGCCGCATCGAGGACTTGCGCCGGTTTGGTGTTGGACTTCGCGCCATATACGATTCGGGCAACCTCTGATGGGCCACCCGCCAAGTCCGGACGATCCACGCAGTCGGCGACCGTCTTAGCTGGCAGCGACAACGTAGCCTGC
>CAITEC010000106.1 GCA_903891325.1 uncultured Opitutaceae bacterium | reverse complement strand
TCCACTTTCGTGGATCAAAGACCAAGTCAGGCGCGATCGACCACTCTGCCACCTCTCCATCTACTCAGCGCTTCCAATTGCGGAGGGTTAGAACCGCAGAGTTGGGCTGCGTCAGCAAGTGTAATTTGGTTAGGAGCCGAACACGCAATCGCCAGCTATTCGGGGCGAAACGAGGAGGGTTTGCGGGGTCCGTCTCCGTCCCGCTCTGCGGGACTCCGCCGGATGGTCTTCGCTCCACTTTCGTGGATCAAAGACCAAGTCAGGCGCGATCGACCACTCTGCCACCTCTCCGTCTACTCAGCGCTTCCAATTGCGGAGGGTTTGAACCGCAGAGTTGGGCTGCGTCAGCAAGTGTAATTTGGGTCGGGGCCAAGGCACCGGGGTCTGGGACCCCGGCTACAACAAACCGCTATGTCCTGGTCCGTTGTAGCCGGCCTCCTAGAGGCCGGGGTTCGACCCTCAATGCGAGTACTTCCCCTTGCTGATCAATCCGGGGTCGACCGGCCAGGTCAGGGTCGTGCCGGATATCTTCCGGGCGACGCAGCGGGTCGAGAGGTAGCCGTAGTGCCACTCGACAGGGTCGGCGTGCATCGAGGGGATGAAGCGGGAGGGGCCCATCACGCAGGGCCAGCCCATGCCGCGCGCCACGATCTCGAAGCCCGTTGCGGCGTTGAAGAGCGAGTCCCAGGCGAAATCGGAGAAGCGGAAATAATCCCAGGGCTCCTCGTGCACGGGCCAGGACTGGTGCGAGTTGATCATCGCCAGGCCCCCGGGCTTCATCACCTTGTTCAGCTCCACGGAAACCAGCCAGGGCATGCTCAGGTGCTCCCAGGTCGAGACCGAGAAGGCGAAGTCGAAGTGGCCGGCGGGGAGGTGGCGCGAGAGCGCGTGCGCGTCGCCGACAACCGTCACGTTCTCGCCGGGGGCGATGTCGAAGCCGGTGTACTCGCAGGTCGCGGGGAATAGGTTGCGGCGGCTGATGCCGGAGCGCGCGCGGGAGCCGATCTCCAGCACCTTTGCGGTCGGGTTGGCGCGGACCGCGTCCCAGAAGCCCTTCTCGCTCGCGTTGAACTGGTCCCGCTCCTCGCCGCCGCGGGTCGGCTCGGGAAGCTCGAAGCGGCCGGCTTCATAGTCGAAGACGAGCGTGATTTTCGAGATCTGGTCGGCGCTCGCACCCGGGGGGAGGGGGTGATGGAAGTTGAAGGACCAGTGCTGGTCGGTGGTCGGGATGTATTTGTCTCCCAGATACGCCACGGGGTAAAGTTCCCCGTCCCAGAGCCGGATCGAGATCGCCGGCGCCGGACCTTCCAGGCGCCCGACGACCCCGCGGACGAAGAGGACGTCGCGGAAGGCGAAGAAGTCGCTGATGCCGGCGCCCGTGGTTATCGCGGGCCGCGGGGGGGCGCCGAAGAGTTTTTTGAGGAGGCCCATTTGGGGTGCGGGCGGGAGGCTAGCCCGGAAATTTCACGAATCACAGGCGAATCTAGTCCCGACCGGTTCCGATCATTCGGGGATTGATGTGGCCGGGGTCGGTGACCCCGGCGCTTGGGGTCCTATTTCGATCCTTCAATCCCCCGGCCGCGCTGCGGCCGGTCCGGGGTCTGGGACCCCGGCTACAGCTAGCCCGAATATTTCATGAACACGGGAGGAAGGTCGTCAAAATTCTGGAGCAGAAAAGTCCGAAGGCGACCGAAAGTGGCCTCGTGAGGCCATCGAGGAAGCATGAGGGCTTTTATGCCCGGAATTTGGACGAGATTCGCCTGTGTTCATGAAATATTCGGGCTAGAGCTTCGCCACGACCCGCATCAGCGCGGCGGCGCGGGGGTCGGGGGTGACGCCGAGACCGGGGGCGGTGGGGACTTTGAGGATGTCGGCCTTGGGTGCGAGCGCGCCGCCCGCGAGGCTGTCGGCGAGGAACTGGGGTCCGTTCAGGGCGCAGGGGCGGGTGATGCCGGCCCAGGCGAAAAGGTGGGCCGCCCCCGCTAGGGAAAAGTCGGGGTCGGTCAGCCCGGAGCCGAGGATCATCATCCCGCGCTCGCGGAGGAGATTGACGATCTGGGCGGAGGGTCGGAGGCCGGCGTTGCGGGCGGGCTTCATCGCGATCCCGTCCATCATCCCGAGCTCGATGAACTCCGCGGCTACTTCGGGGGCGAGGATGCCCTCGTCCATCAGGATCGGAAGCGCGGCCTGCTTTTTCAGGGCCTGGTAGCCGCGGATCTGCACGGGGGAGAGCGGCGACTCGAGGACGTCGACGCCGGCGTCGCGGAGCCGGGGGGCGATCGCGAGCGCCTCGGCGGGCGCGTACCCGGTGTTCGCATCGGCCCAGAGAAATCCCTCGGTAGCCGCGGCGCGGACTTTCCTTGCAAGCTCCAGGTCGTAGGTCGCCGTTTGGGGATGGCCGACCTTGATGTTGAAATTCCGGTAGCCGCGGGCCCGCCCCTCCTCGAGCTGGCGCTCGATCACGTCCATTTTCGGCGAGGCGACTGTCCAGCTCAGCGTGAGCGAGGGCAGGGCGGCGGCGGGCGGGCCGAGGAGCTTCCAGGCCGGCACGCCTCGCCGTTTGCCGACCAGGTCGTGGCAGGCCAGGTCCAGGGCCGCCTTGCAGAGCGGCTGGCCGACCGAAAAGGCGGGGCGGATCGCCGTGTTCATCGCCGTGTGCAGCCCGTCGAGGTCCTCCGGGTCGCGGCCGAGGACCACGGGTGCGAGATGGAATTCCAGGGTCGTCAGGACGCTCTCAACCGTCTCGTAGGTCCACGAGGGCACCGGGACGGACTGGCCCCAGCCCTCCACGCCGTCCTCGTCGGTGATCCGGACCAGGACCGAAGGTCGGCGCACCCTGCCGTCGGCCGAGGGCGGGAAAAACTTGAATTCGCCGGCGCCGACGTAATCGAAGCGGCCCACCTCGACCCTGGCGATCCGGCTCATGGGGCGGACGGATTCAGCGCGGGATTGCGCTGGTAGCGGGCGTGGACCTCGCGGATGTAGTCGATCGAGCGCTTCGCGGTGAGGTAGGCGTCGCCGCCCAGGTCGTAGCCCTGGGAGACAATGGGGCCGTCGTAGCCGCGGGACCACAGGAGCCCGAGCGCGGCGGCGATGTCGATGTTGCCGTCGTCGAGCGGGCGCGTGCGGAAGGGCTCGGCGGGCTTCGGCCAGCCGTTCAGCACCGCGAAGTAGCCGAGCTTTTCCATCCCGGGCTGCTTCATCACCTCGGCGAAGTCCGGGACGCCGAGGTGGAAGAAGGCGTGGAAGAGCGCGATACCGGGCCGGATCACGCGGGCGCCTGACTCGCGCAGGAGGCGCAGTTCCGCGGCCGGCGTGTCCACCATGAACCAGACGTGGTTGTAGAGGTTGCCCGAGAGCCCGAGCTTCGCGAGTTGGCCGTCCACTTCGCCGATGATCCGCGCGGTCCGCTCCCAGTGACGGGGCTCGGCCTTCGCGGAGCCGGCCTCCCGGTAATCCGGAGGCGAGTGGCCGGCCGGGTTGCTGAAGACCGTGAAATTCACGAAGGCCTTGGGATCGATCGCGGCGAGTCGGTCGATCATCTTCCGCGTTCGGGCCATGTCCGTCTCAATCGTTGGATATTCGATGTCCGTCGCGCCCTTGGCCACGATGTACATTCCTGCATGCTTCAGGCCGCTGGCCCGGAACGCGGCGGCTGCCTCGTCCCAGCCCTTCTCGTCGTCCGGCTCGATCGGGTGGAACTCGTAGCCGTCGTAGCCGAGGTCCGCGGCGATCGCCAGGCGGGTGCGATAGGGGTAGTGCCTGCGGTGCCCCGAGAAGTGGTTGTTGAAGAGGATGAGCTTGTTCTTGAGCGGCATGGAAATATTGGAAAAAAAATCAGTCGGCGATGGTCACCGCCTGGCGGGTTCGGGAGGAGGCGATCACCGCGTCGAAGACGCCGTGGATCCGCAGGAGCTGGGCGGGAGTATTCGAGGGGTCGCGGTTGTCGAGAATGGCGCGGCTCAGGTCGCGGATCGAGAAGACCATCGTCTCGTTCCAGTCGGGCAGGGAATCGGGAAGCGTGACCGTCTTCAATTCCTCCGCGCCGGCATAGGCGTGCACATGGAGCCCGGGCTTCTCGCCCATCGGGACAAAGCAGGTGTCAAAGCCCGCCTTGGTCCCGCGGAACTCGATGTTGTGGCGGCTGGGCCCGTGCTCCGCGGCGCGGCGCTCCCAGTGGATCGTCAGCCCGCTGTCGCAGATGATCTCCGCGCAGATCCGGCCGTCGACGTCGAGGCAGGGAGGCACCCGCTCGGCGGTGAGCGGGAAATAATTCCCGCTCGTCGCGAAGACCGTTCGCGGGCGGAAGAGGTCGCCCAGGACGAAGCTCATCCAGTCCAGGTCGTAGGGTCCCCAGTCGAAGGAGATCCCGCCGCCGTTCTTCGCCGGGTCGTTCCGCCAGGCGGGCAGCGTGGAGCCGGGCTTTGGGGCCCCGGTCACCTGCTCGAAGTGCACGCGGTAGAGCGTGCCGAGTTCGCCGCCGGCGACGATCGCGCGGGCGCGGCGGGCGATGCCGGTGTTGTGGAAGCGCGATGAATTGCATGCGACCTTCAGGTGGGGGGCGGCCTTCTGCGCGGCGATCACCTCGCGGACCTCCGCCTGCGTGAGCATGAAGGGTTTCTCCACGCACACGTGCTTGCCCGCCGCCAGGACGTCGAGGGCCATGGGGCGGTGGAGAAACGGGGGCGTCGCCAGGTAGAAGGCGTCGATATCGGGGTCGGAGAGCAGGTCGCGGTAGTCGGAGACAATCCGCGTCACGCCCAGCGAGGGGGCCAGCTTGCGCGCTGCCTCCAGGTTGGGATCGGCCAGGGCGACGGCCGTCGAGTCCAGGCCCTCGGTGAAGGCGCGGGCCATGTAGTTGGCGATTACCCCGGCGCCGATGACGCCGTAGCGGATTTTCTTCATGATGATGGAAAGATTGGAATGGGACCCCCGGGCGGGGGATTTGCGTCGATTGCGTGGCAAACCACGCATCACTTGGCCAACAAGCCGGACTCGTCGCCAGATAAAAGTCCGCAAAACTTTTGACGCCGACCGGCTGAAGAGTCCCGGCGCAGGCGGGGAGGTGGAACCTGTTTTTGTCGAACGAGATGCCTTGCTATCAGGCCAATTTATAGGGCGGCGCAGCCGCCGGTTTAAAATCCTAAGTTGTTAATAATCTCTGCTTGCGTCGTCCGGGGATTCCGATTCTCCTCCCCTCTACCACTCTATCCTATGGACACTATTTCTCGCGAAAATAACAGCATGCTTCCGCTCGCCGGAGTCATTGTCGGCGTTGTCGGGCTGCTGCTCGGCGCCTATTCCACTTTCAGCCTGCCCAAGATCAAGCAGGAGCTCGCCACGCACGACGAGAAACTGTCCCACCAGGACGACATCGCCGCCCAGGCGAGCGCCGCGGCCTCCAAGGCCGATTCGGCGAACGCGCGGATCGACTCCGTCGCCAAGGGAACCAACGACGCTTTCCAGAGCGTCGCCACCGAGCTCGGCAACGAGAAGGCGGCGATCGCCAAGCTTGAGGAGTCACTGAAGCGCCCCGTTGGCGGCCGTCACGGCAAGCATGGTGACGTTGTCGCCGGGCCCGGCGAGTACGTCGTCAAGGCGCACGATACCGGTCGCAAGATCTCCCGCGCGAATGGCTGCTCCTACGAAGACCTCAAGGCGGTCAATCCGGGAGTCAATTGGGCCCGCCTCAAGGTCGGCCAGACGATCAAGCTCCCCGAAGGCAAGGCGGCTGCGGCTGCACCCGCTCCGGCTCCCGCCCCGGCGCAGTAATTGAGCACGCCGCACGCCGGTCCGGCTCGTTGGCAGAAGGGTTCGGAGCGCGTCATCGCATCCACGCGGGTTGTCGACCTTGTCGGCGTCCGCTATTCGCGGACCGATCCCGCCCGCGAGGGGGAATTCATCGTCATCCGCGCGTCGGATTGGGTGAACGTGCTCGCGCTGACGCCGGAGCGTCACCTGGTGCTCATCCGGCAGTTTCGCTTCGGCATCGATGATTTTTCCCTCGAGATACCCGGCGGGGTGATCGAGGCGGGGGAGGATCCGGTCGCCGCCGGCATCCGCGAACTCCGCGAGGAGACCGGCTTCGAGGGGACGGGTGCCCGGTTGCTCGGCAGCGTCCATCCCAATCCCGCCATCCAGGCGAACCGCTGCCACATCGTCCTGGTCGAGGGCGCCCGGCGGCAAACGGAGACCGATTTTGACGACGACGAGGAAATTGAGACCAGCACCGTTCCCGTCGGCCAGGTTCTCGAGTGGGCCCGCTCCGGTCGGATCACCCACAGCCTGGTCCTGTGCGGCCTGCTGCACCTCGAGGGGGTCCTTTCGGGTCCGGCCGCGTAATTGACTTGGTGCCCGGTCATGATCATGTTCTTGGCTTGAGAAACGGAATGAACAGCCCCGCATTTGCCAACAATCCCGACGTCCTCGGCGCGGGCGATGCGGGCTGCGTTCCCGCCCCGCTTGAGGGGGAGATCCGCCGGATTTACGCCCGCAGCCCGCTCTACCAGGCCCGGTTTCCCCTTCACCAGAGCCGCCTCGAGTGGGCCTGTTACAGCGAGATTCCCGCCCTTTCCAAGCAGGAGATTGTCGCCAGCGGGCACCAGGCGTTTTTCTCCGATTACCGGGAGGTCGAGCGCGGTCTCCAGGACAAGCGCTTCGAGTACGAGAGCACCTCCGGGACGACCGCCGGCCCGATGACCGTCATCATGGAGAGCGGCTGGTGGGAGGCGCAGACGCAGAGGGCCTACCGGGCCTCGCCCATCCTCCGGCAGTATGCCGACCGCAAGCACCGGAAGTGCGTGCTGGCCCCGGTCGGCTGCTCGAGCAACCTCTGCCCCTACGAGGACCATCCCTTTCCGCATCGCTACTTTGACGGGACGGTCTACCTGAACCTCTCGAGCGATCCCTTTGTCTTCCAGGAAAGCGAGTGGGACCGGATCGTCGTCGAGCTCCAGGCGACGCAGCCGGAGGTGCTCGAGGGCGAGCCCGTCTACCTTTCGCTCCTTGCCCGCGCCGCGAAGCGCCGCGGCGTCAGCGTCCCGAGCATCCGCGCGGTAATCCTCACTTACGGGAAGGCGAGCCGGCAGCACGGGCGGCGGATCGCCGAGGTCTTTCCAGCGGCCCAGGTGGACCTGTACGGCTCGACCGAGGCCGGGTACCTGTTTGTCGGCGAGGCTTTCAAGGACGATTCGCGCGTCATCGACGACAACGCCTTCATCGAGCTCGCGCCCTGGCGGGCCGGGTCGCCCGACATCTTCCAGATCTACGTCACGACCCGCGGCCGGGAGGCGATGCCGCTCCTGCGCTACCACACCGGCGACATCGTGCAGAAGCTTCCCTCGGGCTTCCGGATCCTCGGGCGCGAGCGGGACCTCTTCATCCGGCCGGACGGGTCGATCCTCTCGGCGACCGACGTGGACGCCGCGCTGCCCGCCGGCTTCGCATGCTGGCACTACGCGCTCGTGCAGACCGCGCCGACGCGCTGGGATTTTCATTACGTCGCCGACCACACCGCGGAGCACGCGGCCGTCGAGGCTGCGCTCGGCGGGCTGCTCGGCCCGGACGTTCGCGTGAACGCGTTTCGGCGGAAGAGCATCGCCCCGGCGGCGAGCGGGAAGTTCTCGCTGCTCAAGCCCCTCGGCCGGGTTTAATCCCCCGGTAAGGCTCGCTTATAGAGAGGAAATGACCGACAGCCCGGACTTTACAAGAGTGCCCGGATTGTTGATCGTGGGAGCGATGCGCCTGAAAAGGCCGCTCCGATGACCTTCCTCCAGCACATCTTTTGCACGACGATCGGGCGGAAATTCCTGATGGCCGTGACCGGCATTGTCCTGATCGGATTCGTGGTCGCGCACCTGGTCGGCAACCTCCAGGTCTTCGAGAGCCCCGACCGGCTCAACGGCTACGCCCACTTCCTGTCCTCGCTCGGCCCCGTCCTGTGGATCGAGCGGGCGGGCCTCCTGCTCTGCACGGTGATCCACATCTGGGCCGCGGTCGTCCTCACGCTTGAGAGCCGGCGCGCCCGGGGCGAGCAGCACGACCGGACCTGGATCCAGGCGACGCTCGCCTCCCGCTACATGCGCAGCACGGGCTTTGTCGTCCTGGCCTTCATCGTCTACCACCTCGCCCAGTTCACCCTCGGGGCGGCCCAGGCGGCCACCTACAAGGAGAACCTGCCGCGCTACACGATGGCCGGCGACTACCACGTGCTCGGCCTCACCGCCGTGCGCGAGGGGACGGTGGTTCCCGATGTCTACAGCATGGTGATCCTCGGCTTCCAGAACACCGCGGTCGCCGTCTTCTACATCGTGGCGGTCGGCCTGCTCGCGCTCCACCTGCTCCACGGGGCCGAGAGCCTCTTCCAGACGCTCGGCTGGCGGAACCGCCGCTGGTCCCGGGGCCTCCGGGCGGTGGTGACGATCGCCTGCGCGGCCTACTTCATCGGCAACCTCGCGATCCCCGGGGCCGTCATCGCCGGGATCCTCAACCCCCTTCCCGCGGCGGCGGCCAGCCTCCGCAAATAACGATGGCCCAGCTCGACTCCAGGATCCCCCCCGGGCCGCTCGCCGACAAGTGGCGCAACCACCTGGCGTCGATGCGGCTGGTCAACCCCGCAAACAAGCGCAAGTACGAGGTGATCGTGGTCGGCGCGGGGCTCGCGGGCGCGTCCGCCGCGGCGACCCTCGCGGAGCTCGGCTACCGCGTGAAGAGCTTCGTCTTCCACGACAGCCCGCGCCGGGCCCACTCGATCGCCGCGCAGGGAGGGATCAACGCCGCCAAGAATTTCCAGAACGACGGGGACAGCGTCCACCGGCTCTTCTACGACACGGTCAAGGGCGGCGACTACCGCTCCCGCGAGGCCAACGTCCAGCAGCTGGCGGAGGTCTCCGTCAACATCATCGACCAGTGCGTCGCCCTGGGGGTCCCCTTCGCCCGAGAGTACGGCGGGCTCCTCGCCAACCGCTCCTTCGGCGGGGCGCAGGTTTCCCGGACCTTCTACGCCCGCGGCCAGACCGGCCAGCAGCTCCTCCTGGGCGCCTACTCCTCGCTCTCCCGGATGATCGGCTCGGGGGGCGTGCAGCTCTTCACGCAAAGCGAGATGCTCGACCTGGTCGTCGTGGACGGCCACGCGAAGGGGATCATCGTCCGCGACCTGGTGACCGGCGCCATCACCCGGCATGCGGCCGACGCCGTCATCCTGGCGACCGGCGGCTACGGCAACGTCTTCAACCTGTCGACCTACGCGCGGGGCTCGAACGCGACCGCGATCTGGCGCGCCTACCGGCGCGGGGCCTGCTTCGCCAACCCCTGCTACACGCAGATCCACCCGACCTGCATCCCGGTGACCGGCGACTACCAGTCCAAGCTCACGCTGATGTCCGAGTCGCTGCGCAACGACGGCCGGATCTGGGTGCCCAAGAAGGCGGAGGACCGCCGGAAGGCCCCCGGCTCAATCCCCGAGGCGGACCGCGACTACTACCTCGAGCGGATGTACCCGGCCTTCGGCAACCTCTGCCCCCGGGACATCGCCTCGCGCGCCGCCAAGCGGGTCTGCGACGAGGGCCGCGGCGTGGGCGAAAGCGGCCTGGGCGTCTACCTCGACTTCGCGGAGGCGATCGGCCGGCTGGGCGAGAACGCCGTCCGCGAGCGCTACGGCAACCTTTTCGACATCTACCACGAGATCACCAATGAGAACGCCTACCATGTGCCGATGCGGATCTTTCCCGCCGTGCACTACACGATGGGCGGCCTGTGGGTTGACTACAACCTGATGTCGAACGTCCCCGGGCTCTTTGTCCTGGGCGAGGCGAACTTCTCCGACCACGGGGCCAACCGGCTCGGCGCCTCGGCGCTCATGCAGGGGCTGGCCGACGGGTACTTCGTCATCCCCAATACGATCGGCGACTACCTCGCCGGGCAGAAGCCAAGCGCGCGGCCGTCGACCGACAGCGCGGAATTCCGCCAGGCTGAGGACAACGTCCGCGGGATCACCAGCCGTCTCCTCGGGATCAAGGGCCGCGAGCCCGTGAGCCATTTCCACAAGCGGCTCGGCCACATCCTCTGGCAGTACTGCGGGATGGCCCGCAACAAGGCCGGCCTCGAGAAGGCGCTCCAGGAGATCCCCGCGCTGCGCGAGGAGTTCTGGTCCAACGTCCTCGTCCCGGGCTCCGGGGACACCCTCAACCAGTCGCTCGAGCGGGCCGGCCGCGTGGCCGACTTCCTCGAGCTGGGCGAACTGCTCTGCCGGGACGCGCTGGTCCGCGAGGAGAGCTGCGGCGGGCATTTCCGCGAGGAGCACGAGTACCCCGACGGCGAGGGGAAGCGGGACGACGTGAACATGGCCCACGTGGCCGCGTGGGAATTCCAGGGGGATGGGAAGGTCCCGCTCCGCAACGTCGAGCCCCTGGCCTATGAATTCGTGAAAATGAGCGTGAGGAACTACAAATGAAGAACATCTCCGTCACGCTGCGCGTCTGGCGCCAGGCGGGCCCCGGCCAGCCGGGGAGGTTCGTCGACTACCCGGCGCGGGACCTGAACCCGGCCATGTCCTTCCTCGAGATGCTCGACGTGGTGAACGACGAGCTGACGCTCAAGGGCGAGGAGCCGATCGCCTTTGCGCACGACTGCCGCGAGGGGATCTGCGGCACCTGCTCGCTCGTGATCAACGGCAAGCCCCACGGACCGCGGCAGGGCGTGGCGTCCTGCCAGACCTACGTGCGCAGCTTCGAGGACGGCCAGGTGATCACGGTCGAGCCGTACCGGCTGCGCCCCTTCCCGGTCGTCAAGGACCTCGTGACGGACCGTTCCGCCTTCGACAAGATCCAGCAGGCGGGCGGGTTCATCACGGTGCGGGCCGGCTCGGCGCCGAACGCCAATGCGATTCCCGTCCCGAAGGACGACGCGGAACTGGCGATGGATGCGGCGCAGTGCATCGGCTGCGGCGCCTGCGCGGCCGCGTGCAAGAACGCGAGCGCCATGCTCTTTGTCGCCGCGCGCGTGTCACACCTCGGGCTCATGCCTCAGGGGCAGGCCGAGCGCGACCGCCGGGTGCTCGCCATGGTTCAGACGGCCGACGGGCTGGGCTTCGGAAGCTGCACAAACCAGTACGAGTGCAGCGCGGCGTGCCCGAAGCTGATCTCGCACGATTTCATCGCGCGGTTGAACCGGGACTTCATCAAGGCCTCGTTCAAGGCGGCGTTCAGATCTGAACCGAATCGGGTAGTCGGCGACTAGAAGACAGTCAGCGCCTTGGCGCTTTCGATCACGATCCAAGCCCCGCCTGCGATCAGCGCGAGGATCAGGCCGTTCTTGAAAAGCCGGCGGCCCTGGAGGACCGCGTCCTGGAAATCCGTGTTGAGCGTCTTGCGGTTGCTCGCGGCCAGGAAGCTCACGAAACGCGCGTCGCGAAAGCGGCCGTTGCCACCGGCGGCAAAACCTCTCCCGCCTTTTCGGCCGGGTAACAGGTTCATCAGTGCGCGCCACATGAAATCCAATGTTGTACGTTTTGATTCGTTTTCAATTGAAAAGTGCCCAAATTCACGAACTTTCCGCCCCGACCCCATGCACCGATTCGCCTATTCCGGTCAGGCCCTGCACTGCGAGTCCGTCGATCTCGCGGAAGTTGCCCGGCTCTATGGGACGCCGACCTACGTCTACAGCGCCACGACCATGGCCGACAACTATGCCCGGCTGGCCCGGAGCCTGTCGGGCCTGGATGCCCGGATCTGCTATGCGGTGAAGGCCAATTCCAGCCTGGCGGTCATCCGGCAATTCGCGAAATTGGGCGCCTCCTTCGACTTTGCGAGCGCCGGGGAGCTGCGCCGGGTCCTGGCAGCCGGTTCGGACGGCCGGAGCAGCGTGTTTGCGGGCGTCGGGAAGACAGGCGAGGAGATCGAATTTGCCCTGGAGAACGGGGTCATGGCCTTTCACGTCGAAAGCGAACCCGAGCTGGCCCGGATCAACCACGTTGCGGGTCGAATGGGAGTCAAAGCCGGGGTGGCCATCCGGATCAATCCCGACGTGGATGCCGGCACCCACCCGAAGATCACGACCGGCACGAAAGCCGACAAGTTCGGCGTCTCCCTGGCGGCGGCTCCCACGATCTGCGAGGCAGCGGCGAAGATGAAGCATATCTCACTGAAGGCCTTGCAGATGCACATCGGGTCCCAGATTTCCAGCGCGGTTCCCCTCCTTGAGGCGATTGCGCGGGTTTCCCCGCTGGCCCTTGACCTCAGGAGCCGGCACGGGACCGAGTATTTCTCGATCGGGGGCGGGATCGGGATCGAGTACCGGGAGGCCCTCGCCAGCGGCCGGGCCGGGTGGGCGGAGGAGCAGCCGGCCGACGTGCGCCCAATGACCTTCGAGACCTACGGGGCGGCCCTTACGCCGGCCCTGGGGGCCCTCGGGATGAAGATCATCGTCGAACCCGGGCGGTCGCTCGTGGGCAATGCCGGGGTCCTTCTGTCCCGCGTGGAGTACGTCAAGCGGGGCCAGGGCCGGAATTTCATCATTGTGGATGCGGGGATGAACGACCTGATCCGCCCGGCGATGTACGACGCCTACCACGAGATCGTCCCGCTGCAGCGCGACAGCATGCGCCGGGCGCTGGTCGCCGATGTCGTCGGCCCGGTGTGCGAG
>CAITEC010000105.1 GCA_903891325.1 uncultured Opitutaceae bacterium | reverse complement strand
GACCAGGTTCTCATTGCCCTCGCGGACGCCCTCGGGGAGGGCGGCGGTCAGCGGGGCGGAGGGGGAGGAGGCGGTCATTCGGGATGAAGGAATAGGAAATAGGGGGAAAATGCAAATAGGACGGTTCCTGCAGAAACCTGAGACCTGAGACCTGAAACCTGAAATTTAATACCTTCAACCCATTCAATCCTCCGAATCCGAGGTTTGAATTCAGGTTTCAGGTCTCAGGTCTCAGGTTTCTGAAAGGAGCTTCGCCACCTCCACCGCCGCGGCGAAGCTCCTCGCGCTGGCAATTCCCCTACCGGCGATATCATAGGCGGTGCCGTGATCGGGGCTGGTGCGCACGTGGGGGAGGCCGAGCGTCACGTTGACCGCCTCGTCAAATTCGAGCGTCTTCAGCGGGGCGAGTCCCTGGTCGTGGTAAAGGGCGAGCACCACGTCGAATTCGCCGCGAAGCTGGCGCGCAAAGACCGTGTCGCCGGGGAGCGCCCGCGACAGCCCCGGGTAGCGGGCGCGGAGCCCGTCGAGGATCGGGTCGATGATGTCGCGCTCCTCCGTCCCGATCAGCCCCGCCTCCCCCGCGTGCGGGTTCAGCCCGCACACGCCGATCCGGACCGCCGATAGAGGATCGTGGCTTGGTTGTAGCCGGGGTCCGAGACCCCGGCCCGGCCTATTCGAGACCGGGGACTGGGGATCGGAGATGGGACCCCAGGCACCGGGGTCTGGGACCCCGGCTACATCGGACCGGGCTTCCAAGACCCGAACCCCGGCTCCCAGCGCGGCGGCGGCGGCGACGGCCCGCGCAAAGTGCGCAGGGGTCAGATAGTCGGGGACCTTGCGAAAGGGAACGTGCCAGGTGAGAAGCGCCACCCGGAGGCGGCCGCCGCAGAAGGCCATCGTCGGCTCCCCGCCCCAGCGGGCGGCGAAGAATTCGGTCTGCCCGGGAAATCGCCAGCCGATCCCCGCAAGGCGTTCCTTGCTGACCGGACCGGTGACCACGCCGCTGAACTCACCGGTGCGGCAGCCCTCGGCAGCGCGCTCCATCGCCGCCCAGGCGACAAGCGATCCCTCGCCGTCGGGGCGGCCCGGCTCGGCCGAAAATCCGTCAAGGCCGACGGGGATCCGGGCCCCGGGGCCCGGGAGCCCCTCGAGCCAGCGCGCGGGCCCGATCAGCGCGACATCGCCGGCCTCGGCCGGATGCGCCGCGAGCCACGCGGAAATCACCTCCGGACCGATCCCGGCGGGATCCCCGCAGGTGATGGCGAGCCTACTCGCCATCGGCGCTGTCGCCGGCGTTGCGCGCCCGGGCGAACCCGCGCTTGCTGCCGGAGAAGAACTCCAGGAACCGGCGGGCCTCCGCGGACGCATAGGCGCCGCTCGCGAGCGCCTCGGCCGCAATCCCGGTGATGGAGCCCGGGGTGAAGTAAACCGTGCGAAAAGCCTGCTTGAGCTCCTGGATCGCCTCGCGGGAGACGCCGCGGCGCCGCAGGCCGATCAGGTTCAGCCCGATCACCTCGTTGCGCTCGGCCGCCAGGATGAAGGGCGGAAGGTCCATCGTGAAGCGGGCGCCGCCGCTGATCATCACCCCCTCCCCCACCCGCATGAACTGGTGGTAGAGCGAGCCGCCGCCCAGGATCGCGTGGTTGCCGACGTGCACATGGCCGGCCAGGAGGGCGGCGTTGGCCACGACCACCTCGCGCCCGACCACGCAGTCGTGCGCCACGTGGGAGCAGGCCATCAGCAGGCACTTTTCGCCGACCTCCGTGCAGGTCCCCGCATGGGTCGAGCGGTTGATCGTCACGCTCTCCCGGATGCAGGTGCCAGCGCCGATCCGGACGCCGGACTCGATGGCCGGGTCGAACTTCAGGTCCTGCGAGTCGCCGCCAACCACGGCGAAGGGGTGGACCTTCACCCCGTCGCCAAGGATGGCGTGCCTCGTGACGATCGCGTAGGCGTGGATTTCGCAGCCGGCGCCGATTTTCGCGCCGGGTTCGACGATTGCTGTGGGATGGATCATGAGGGGCGGGCCGGCTTTTCCGCCGGCGGGTTCCTGGGACCGCGGGGCGCCACGCTCGGCAGGTCGAGCTGCGTGTCCTTCAGCAGGTCGTAGTTCTTGAGGATGCGCACGACCTGGAGCATGTCGCTCTTCCCGTAACTGCGGTTGGTTTCGACGCTGTCGATCAGGTCGATCAGCATCGCGCGGAAGGAGATGATGGCGTCCACGCCGCGGGCCTTGAGCAGCTCCACGCTCTGGGACCGGAAGGGCTCCGCCGTGGGGATCGCCGGAAGGACGAGGACCTTGGTGACTTCCCCGTCGGCCGGATCGGTCGAGTCCGGCGGAAAGAGGCGCTTGGCCTGGCGGAGCACGTTTTCCTCCAGGAAGCTGAAGATCTTGCCGGGGGAATTCTTCAGCATGGCCGGGCTGAAGACGTCCGTGTGCCAGGGCTTCACGGCGATGATCGCGCGGTGGATGAAGGGAAGCTCGGTCGCGAACAGGAAGAAATCCGGCTTCCGGCTCCCGCGCTGCCAGACCGGGTTGTGGACCAGCAGGTCGATCTCCTCGTCGCTGGTCTTCTTGCGCGCCTGCACCTGGTACTTGCGGACCTGGCGCACGAAAAATCCGCTTTGCTCAAAGAATTCCCTGACTATGCCTTCGTCGATTGCGGACATGCTGGAGAGGGCTCATCCAAGGGTCGAATGCCGGGGGGGTAAACACTTTTCAGCCCGCGCCGATCTCCCGGAGGCAGGCGTCGACCGCGGCCGGGTCCACGTCCGCCCTGACAAACGCGGATCCGAGCGAGCGCATGACGACGAAGCGAAGGGAGCCCGATCGGACCTTCTTGTCGCTGGCCATCGCCGCCCGGAGGCTCTCCTGCCGCAGCGGTTCCCGGAGGCGCGACGGGAGGCAATGGGCGGCCAGGACCGCATCGACCCGGGCGACGTCCGTTGCGGGAATCAGGCCGAGCTTCAACGAGAGCCTGGCGGCCGCGGCCAGGCCGATCGCGACCGCCTCGCCGTGGAGGTAGTTGCCGTACCCGGCGACCTGCTCGATCGCGTGTGCGAAGGTGTGACCGAGGTTGAGCAGCGCCCGGCCGCCCTCGGGGGCAAGCTCCCGCTCGTCGGCCTCGACCAGGCCGGCCTTGATCGCGCAGCAGCGCCGGATGACCGCGGGCAGTCCCGGCGAGGAGGCGGTGAGCGGTTCGCGCTCAAGCTCCGCAAAGAGGGACGCGTCGCCCAGCAGGCCGTACTTCACCACCTCGGCGAATCCCGCCGCGAATTCGCGCGCGGGCAGCGTGGCCAGGAGGCCCGTGGAGACAAACACGCCGCGCGGCTGGTGAAAGGCGCCGACCAGGTTTTTCCCCGCTGCCAGGTTCACGCCGGTCTTGCCGCCGACCGAGCTGTCCACCATCGCCAGGAGCGTCGTCGGAACCTGGTAGAAGTCGATCCCCCGAAGGTAGCTCGCCGCCGCGAATCCGCCGAGGTCGCCGATCACGCCCCCGCCGACGACAAGGAGGGCGTCGGTGCGCGAGAGCTTCCGCTCCGCCAGGAAATCCAGGACCCGACCCAGCGAGGCGAGCGACTTGGTCTCCTCGCCGGCCGGGAGGACCAGGGCCGGGGCGTCGCCGAGGGCCAGGCGGAGAAAGGGCCCCTGCTTTTCGGCAACCTGCCGGTCGGTGAGGACGGCGATCTTTCCCCCGGCGGCGGCCAGCGCCTGGGCCGTCTCCCGAATCCCGGGCGCGAGGTCGGGTCCGAAAATGATCGGATAACTGCGCTCGCCGAGTTTCACGAGCAGGGGCTCAGGCATGGCATCCATAAAAAGTTGGCGGCCAATGGGGTCAACAACGTTAGGGGAAGGAAAACGGCCCCGTCTGGCCGGCCCTTTGAAAAAATATCGGATTTGAACAGGAAGGTCGGGAGGAGCGGGAAGTTCGATCCGTCACAATCTAACCCCTTCCGGTGCCAAGACCGGATTCCCCGCCCGCACCTGGGTCTATAGTCCGGTTTTGGGCCCTTCTGTCCGGGCCTTTCCGACCTTCCTGTTCAAAACGTATTTAGGAAACTCTGATTGCCGACAAGACCCTAGAACATGTACGCCACGCCCAGCTTGTAGAGCGCGGAGGCGGAGAGCTGGTTGCCGGTGAAGTGCTGGTAGATGGGCAGCTCGACGTCGGCGTAGATCGTCACCGGGTGGGCGTCGAACTCCACGCCCGGCGCCATCAGGATCCGGCGAAAACCGGACGAGACGGGACTGGCGGCGTTCAGGCCGGTGTCCTCACCCCGGTCCGATAACTTCACCTCGGCGATCGGGGTGACCCTGACAGCGCCCGCCTGCCAGCCGCCCGGATAGACACCGAGGGCCGCATCGAGCTCATCGCCGGGGCGGTAGCTGTCGCGCTCCAGGACGGGCAGGTCCAGCTGGGCCTGCGCAAACCATTTGAGGGACGAGCCGTCGCCGAGGTATCCCCGCTGGTAGCCCCCGATGAGTACGTCCGTGCTCCCGGTTCCGATCTCCGAGTCGCGGTCGATGTCGCCGTAGGCGTCGTTGTGGGTGTAATTTCCCGTCGGCAGCTTGAACCCGAGGGTGAGCCCGGTGGACAGATCCGCAGACAGGCCCGTGTAGAGAGCCTGGAGCCGGAGGTCGCCCAGCGAGTTCCAGTTCAGCGAGACGGGGTCGTCACCGCCGGCGCCGCCCGTGGTCCTGAACGTTCGGTGGGCATAAGGCATCTCGGCAAGGAGCCCCCAATCGCGGCTGAACATGTCCTGGAATCCAACCATGACGAAGTCCGTCCGGATTTCCTTGTCGGGATTGTCGGCCGCCGGGGTGGACGAGGTGCCACTCCAATTAGTGTTCTGGTCCTGGAAGTCGTTCTCGACGAAGGCCGTGACGCCCGGCCCGGTGGGAAGCATGGAGCTCGTGCCCACCGTGAACAGGCCGCAGCCGCAGGCGCAGCCCCGGCCGGCCCGCGGAAAGGCTCCGAGGGCGAGGAGAGCGGCCAGCCACAGGGCCGGCGCGCTGGAAATGAATGAATGAGGTTTGGAAAAATTCATGTTTGCGCGGTGTCGAATGGGCGCGCGCGATGGAAGCGGGGCATCATGCGTGTCAGATTACAAATCTCCTTTCGGATTTGAACAAGATCGGGAAGTTCGGCAAGTTCGATCCGTCGCAATCGAACTGCTTC
>CAITEC010000104.1 GCA_903891325.1 uncultured Opitutaceae bacterium | reverse complement strand
TCGCCCCTCCCCCTGCGCCCCCTCCCTTTTATTACCTTAATTTAGTCGATCCGCTGTCCAACGGACGGGGTCCACCTCACCTACATGGGCGGGGTCGAACGAGGCGAGGAAAATATTTCTCTTTTGACGCTCCAAAAACTCGCCAATGTGCTGAAGGTGAAACCGTCAAAACTATTGGATCGGGCAGGGTACTAAGCTGGAAGTCAGGCAGACTCGGGCTTGCCAACTGGGCTCGGCGCTCATACGACGCCAGCCGGATAGACCACACCATGCGCTTTCAACCCGGAATCTCAGGCAACCCACGCGGACGGCCGAAGTCCGATTTCGCCATGTCGGAGCTTTGTCGCAAGCACACGCCGGCGGCCATTTCTTCCCTCGTTTCGATCATGTCGGACAAAGGTGCTCTGCCTGCGGCCAGGGTTTCCGCCGCCTCCGCAATTCTTGACCGGGGATGGGGAAAACCGCCACAAGCGATCACCGCATCGGTGCAGGGTCCGCTGGCGGAGAGCTTTGCCGAGATTTTGGAGGGAATCGACGGGAGCAAGATGGAGCGGTTCAAGGACGCTGGGCGTTAAACAGGTTTGCGTTTAACACGCGGGCCAATGCCAGCCGGAGAGCGCACGGGAAAAACTGGCTCGGCACTCACGTGGAAGCCGGCCGGGGAACCGCGACGCAAGCCCTGCTAACAGGGCCATATCAGGCCAAGCAGGACGGCGGAAGGCTGGCGCGTCGGACTGATCACGGCACATGGGAATGGATGAAGCAGGCGAAAAACCGGACTTGGTATCCTGCCTTGGCCCCGAGTGGCCCCACTAATTCTGGCGACGATAGATGGCCGGTTATGGAGTGACTGCTCGTTTCGCCAGGCATTGATCCTTTGGTGCGGGACCAATCTCAGGGGCCTTATCTGCCCAGGTATGGCCACCGCACGCCCGCTATTGCCCGATGAGGAAATCAAGCTCCTTGCCGCCCTCGACCGGCGGCGCGACCAGGTGCTTTTTCTCTTCGGCCGACTGACGGGATTTCGCATCACGGAACTGCTTTCCATCCGGGTCGGAGACGTATGGGACCGGGGCGGTGTCCGACCCGAGATCACCCTTTCCCGTCAGCGGCTCAAGGGCGGTCATGGGGTCCAGCGCCGCCGGGTCCGTAGCCGCACCGTGCCCTTGAATCCCCAGCTTCGGGCCGTCCTCCAGACCTATCTTGCCGAGCGATTCGACGGTGCGGAGCCGGTCCCAGACGCTTTCCTTTTTGCGAGCCGAACCGGGGAGAACCGGCCCATCTCAAGGGTGCAGGCATACCGGATTTTGAAGGCCGCCGCCGCCGCGACCGGCCGCCCGGAAAGGGTGGCGACCCACTCGCTCAGGAAGACTTTTGCCCAGGACGTTTTTGCACGCAGCGGCCACAATTTGGTGCTCACCCAGCGGGCTCTCGGGCACTCCTCCGTGATGACGACGGCCCGCTATGTTTCGCCGGATGAGGGGGCGGTGTCCGCCACTATTCTGGGGCTGGGCGCGCCGGCTTGGCCGGTGGAAAGCTTCACGGGAAAGGAGGTGTCTTCGGTGCCGGCGTCGGCCTGAAGGTAACGTTTCCGATCATTTGTTACATTGGATTTTCGGCTCCTTGCCGGCGGCGCTTTCGGCAGCGCCGGGGCAAATCGGTGTGCGGGGCCGCCCGCACGACCCCTGCGAGATGCAGGTTTGTGCGCACGAGAATGCCCATCGGCGTCCCCGGTTCGTCGAGGGGGCTTGCTACCATCAAGGGTATGAGCATTTACACAGCCGCAAAATCGGTGCGCCAATGGCGCCATCCTGCCAGCCGTTCGGAAAGTCACATCCAGGACAAGCGCGAGGGCGAGGCGCGCCGTCAAATCACCTATGTCGCCGTCAAAACCCCGGCCACGCCGAGCCCGAAGCGGAACTTTGCCGCGCTCGGCTTGGAAGGGCACGAATTTATCCGACAGGGCAATGAGTGGCGCCCCTGCAAAGCCAGGGAGGAATTTGCCGACTACCTGGTCGCCGAAGCTAGGACGCGGTCATGGTATATCAACCAAACAACGAGGAACGGCCGTCAGATCGAGATGAAGCGCCGGGTGGCGTCTCCGATAAAAGTCCTCACCACGACCTTTTCGCCATGGTTGTCCGAATGGACTTATCAAAACCTCTCCTTGGGGGAAGCGGTCATCGAGAAACTGAGGCTCATTCGGAACCGTTGGCTGGCGGCGGCGATGAAGCTGATCGGTGGGCTTGCTTACGTTCTTGGGTTTAGTTTTCACGCCGACACGAGCAACCCGCACTTCGACCTCTGCCTCAGCCGCCAGGATGGGGAGGGCGGACGAATTGGCTGCGCGGGATTGCGGCTCATGGGGCCGTGGGCCGTCGGCGTTGACCGCCAGCTCCGGGCCGGCGCCGAAATTTCTCCGGAAAAGTGGGCGCAGGCGAAGCGTAGCACCGACAATTTCGCCCGCCGCTACCCCGATGATGCTCCCCTGGATATCGAATTGGCCAAGCGGCTCGACATCGCCAGCGCCGAGGTCCTGGGCGGCGAGCTGGAGACCTATCGCATCGAATACGCGCGAATGGTCCCGATTCTGGAGCAGCAGCATGCTGCGGCAAAACAGGCGACCCTCGACCAAGCCCGCCTGGTCCTGACCAGGGTGCCGCCGGTTCCGGGCCGGAGAAACCGGGTGGAAGTCGTTCCCGAGCCATGAAAACAGAAATGCAATCCCAGGCTATCATCGTACGGGAGGGAAAGCTCGCGGAAGACGCGAAAGAGTCGGTCGAAAATCGCCGGATTTTCTGGCTCATGGAGGACGAAAGGTGCGGCATCCGATTTCGCGTCATCGGCCGCACACCCGAACTGGCGATTTCTTCCGCCGAATCGCTCGTCAAGGAGCTTGGGAAGCACAAGGTGGTCCATGCCTTGGCCGCCTACCGTTCCGGAACGGGAATCGGTATCCTGAAGATCTATCATCGAGGCCAGAATGGGCCGCCAGAGTGTCTGTTGTGCGGCGATATTACCGATGGCGTGCCGCTGGCCCGGCCCACTTCGACACCGTGTCCATTGCCGACTGTCGAGGAGTTGACGAAAGAATTGAAAGCCTGGGAAAGCAGCTCCGGGAACCCACACGTTCGCCGGCCCAACCCCTTCGACCGTTTTGGCCCTGATGTGACTCCGGGATGAGGGGCGCCCTTATCTGCCCCTTAAAACCCAACAATGGCCATGATGCACGACGACAACGATCACGACCGCCGGTTCTCGCTTCTGCGCTTCTGCCGCGAACACCCGTTCGCCGCATTCCTGACAGTCTTTTTCCTCATGTTGGCAGGCATGTGCATTGGCGCTGTTCACCAGACCGGCGGCGACCGCGATTTGCTGGGGTCCTGGAGCAATCTGGCCTGGTAGCAGGCAGCTAACCTCAAACGCAACCGAGCCATGAACAGACGGCCTTACAATCCTTTCGGCACTGTCATCACCGCCGGCCTCATCTTTCTTACCGGCTACGCCGTCGAGATCGCTGTTGACGTGTGGGTGGTCAACCACCCATCGCCGACCGACCGGTTCGCGCATTATCATCCCACCCCGGTCACCCACATTCGTCATTATGTGCTACCGTATGGAGGGCTCGTCCTGTCGGCATTCCTTTTCGTCCGGCGCGCCGCGCCCGCAGGACGGGATGCGATTTGGATTATCGAATCGGGTGGTACTATTGCAGAGGCTTTCGGCCCCGTCGTTCGTGCCCTGGCCTGGACGGTGGCGGCCATTGCCGTCTTTCAAATGGTGATTTGGCTGCAATGCAGGCTATTCGGATTCTTTCTGCCGCCTTAACTCAAGTGCTGCCAGGACGTTTTGCAGACTCCTGGGTACGTCGAGAGACCATGCTACAGTCTTAGGTATGAAAACGAACTCTTTCCCCTCATCGCGGTCGTCGCAGACAGAGGCAGGGCCTCCGGCAATGCGCCAATTCAGCAAGGCCAAGTCGCTGGCCGCGCGTCTCGATATTTGCCCTCGAACGATTTTCCGCTGGGCTGATCAGGGACTGATCACCCGGCACAAGATCAACGCCCGGGTGGTCCTCTTCAACGAGGCCGAGGTCATTGCGTTCATCGAGTCAGCCCGCGTTGGCTGACCGAAACAGGGTGATCCAGCGGTCGAAAAACCGGCATGTAACCGGAATGTAGTTTTATCTGAGAAGCCAGAAAACAACCTAAGTTGTTTATATACAATGGTGGCAAGACCCGGAATCGAACCGGGGACACAAGGATTTTCAGTCCTCTGCTCTACCAACTGAGCTATCTTGCCACATTTGAAAGGGTTTGAGTACGGCTTTCCCGAAAGAGTCGCAAGCGGAAATTGGCATGTAATGGGCGATGACCTGGAGAAGTTGGAAATCGAGTTGAAATCGATGCGACCATTGGGTGTGCTTCGGAATGAAGCGGGCGCGGCAAAAATCCAGGAAATGCGTTGCCGGGACGGAAGTGGCGGGTGCGGGCTTCGATGCGGATCAGAGCGAAGGTCGACGTCAAAAAGCCGTGGAGCGCGTAATTGCCTCATTCGGTTCGCTTCGGAGATTGCCCACGAATGATTCTCTCGAGGCCGCGGAAAAAAAGCACATCTCGCGCCTTCAGCTGCGCTGATCAAATCTAACTGGAGCGGGGATTGTAGTCCGCGTCGGATACCTGCTCGAGCCAGGTGACCTCGTTGCCCTCGGGGGTGGCGCGCTGGACGGCGAGGTGGGTCATGAGGTGGCCGGGGGCGGCGCCGTGCCAGTGGCGCTCTCCGGCGGCGAAGAAGACCGTGTCTCCGGGATGCACCTCGACGGCCGGTTCACCCGCCTTGGCGACGCGACCGACGCCGCTGATGATGTGCAGGACCTGCCCGAAGGGGTGGGTGTGCCATGCCGTACGCGCTCGCGGCTCAAATGTCACCCGGAGGACGTGGACGCGGGCGGGTTCGTCCGGGGGAGCGATTTCGTCCACTCGGACGACTCCGGTGAACCAATCCGAGGGGCCCTGCTTCGTGGGCCGCATGCCGTTTTTTTCAATTTTCATTGAGGTGTGTTCTGGTTCAGGGCGTACCGTAGCCGAAGCGGGCCAGTATTGCGCGCGCAGCCGGGCTGCCAAGGAAAAGGAGGTAGCGGCGGGCCTCCGGGTTGGCGGCGCCGCGATTGGTGAGTATGGCTGCGTGCACGAGGGGCGCGTAGAGGCCCGCGGGGACCTCCACCCAGCGCCCCCGGTCCTTCATGCCGGGGGAGAGCACCAGGGACAGGGCGACGAAGCCGGCCTGCGCGTTGCCCGTATCGACGAACTGGGCGGTCTGGCTGATGTTTTCGCCGGTGACGAGCCGGGGGGCGAGGGCCGCGTAGAGGCCGAGCCGCTCCAGCGCCTGTTTCGCGGCCTTCCCGTAGGGGGCGGTCTGGGGATTGGCAATGGCAACCCTGTGGACGCGGGGATTTGACAGCAGGCCGACGATCGTCACCGGATCGCGGCCGGGCAGCGTCGTCCAAAGAACCAGGCGGCCGGTCGCGAAGGGGGTAAGGCTGGTTCCAACGGCGAACCCGGACTGGGCCAGCTTCCGGGGGAACTCGAGATCCGCGGAAAGGAAGACGTCGAAGGGGGCGCCATTGGCGATCTGGGCGTAGAGGCTGCCCGAGGCTCCGGCGGAAGGGGTGACTGTCGTGCCGGGTGCCGTCGCCTCGAACGCGGCGTCGAGCGGGCCGAGGACGGGGATGAAATTGGCCGCGGCCGCGATCGACAGGGCGGATTGGGCTGCCAGCCGTGTCCCGGCGAGAAGGGCGAGGGCGAACGCGAGCCTAAGCGTCACACTTGAGGACATAGATAACCCCCTTTTCCGAGCCGAACGCGAGCATCCGGTCGTCCGGCGACCACGCCAGCTTTGTCACCGCGTCCGGCAACCGGGCGGTCGCCCGGAGGGGCTGCCGGCGCTCGGGACTCCAGAGGTGCACCTCCCCGCCGTGGGAAGCGGTCGCGAGGAGCCCGTGGGTGTTCTGGAAAGCCAGGGCGCTCACCGGGGTCTCGTGGGCAAGCATCGCCGGTTCGCGGCCTTCCGGGCCGGGGCCGGAACAGTCCCAGACGCAGGCGTCCCGGCCGCCGGCGGTCGCGAGCCAGCGGCTCGTCGGATCGAAGGAAAGGTGCTTCACCTTGCTTTCATAGCCGCTCATCTGAAGTTCGTCGTCCTCCGCGGGAATCCAAAGGTGGACGCTGGGGTCCTGGTTGCCGGAGACAAGCCACCTGCCGTCGGGGGACCATGCCAGTGCGTTGACCCCGTTGGCGTAGGCCAACTCCTTCCGCAGTGCGAAGCTGTCCGCGTCGAAGAGCCGGACGGCGCCGAAGTGGCTGGCGGCGAGGGCGGGGGCGGGCACCGGCTCCCCGGAGCGCGGGGGCGGTGTGTTCTGCCAGGCCAGGGCGGAAACCGTCTTGGGGGCATCCGGAAACGCATGGGCCAAGGAGGCGTCGGGGCGCAGGAGGGCGAGCTTCCGTCCGGCTGCGGCGGCGAGGACTGGGGACGAGTTGCCGGAGCCGGGGGTGGGGCGCCAGGCCAGGTGTTCAACCCAGTCAGTGGCGAGCTCCGCGGTGCCCGCGTGTTGGCCGGACCCCGCATCCCAGAACTTGACCGCCCCATCCTGGCCGCCCGAGGCGAGGAGGAGGTTTCCGGGCGGGGCCCAGGCGATGATGTTCGTGCCCTGGCCGTGCCCCGGCAGGTCGTGGCTGCGGAGCCCGTCCGCGGCCTGGAAAAGGGAAATGGGTCCCGCGGAAGAGGCCGCGGCGAGGAATCGGCCGTCGGGAGACCAGGCGAGGTCGATCGCGTAGTCGTCCAGCCGCGCCGCCCAGTGTTTTTTCAGCTCCATCAGTCGACCAGGCAGGCCTCGAACGCGTCGGTGAGGGCGGCACGGTCCAGGTTCTTTCCGATGAAAACGAGGGTGTTCTGCCGCGGTTCCGAGCCCCACTCGCGGTCGAATTTGGCGTCAAAGAGCATGTGCACTCCCTGGAAGACGAGCCGCTTGCCGCTCTCCTTCACGCTCAGGACCCCCTTCATCCGGTAGATGTCCCCGCCCTTGGTGCGCAGAAGCGTCCCGATCCAGTCGTTGAGCCGTTTGCCGTCGAGGGTGCCGGGCTGGCTGATCCCCACTGAAGTGACCGCGTCGTTGTGCTCGTGGGCCGCATGGTAGTCCTTCTGCCACGAGGGTTTCACCGTGTCGCCGGCGACCTCGATGTGCAGGGGGGCCTCGCCGTTCTGCTCGAAGACAAGGTAGCGGCCGGGTTTGGACACCTGCAGCTTGAAGCGCCCGCAGCCCTCGTCCAGGAGGAGGCGGTAGAGCCGGGAGCCGGGCTCGGCGGTGTCGCCCGCCTTCAGTTTGGCCTCCCACTCGGAGAATACCTTCACGGCTTCCTCCTCCTCACGGGCGGGCTCGGCGGCCGATTCCCAGGGGAGGATGGCCACATCGAGCTCGTTCTCATTGCCGTGGTGATGGTGATGGTCGTGGCCGTCCCCGCCATGGTCGTGTCCCTCATGGTCCTCCCCGGGGGCGTGGCCGATCGCAATTGCGTGCGAGCCGGCGGGGAGTTCGTAGGCTCCCGCCCACTCGAAGGGGAACTCCGGCTCAAGGAACTTGGGGTCGAGTTCCGCCGCCCGGCTAAGATTGAACCCGCCGACTCCCAGCACCTTGTCCAGGGGCAGGGAACAATCCTTGGTCCGGTAAATCCGCGCGACCGAGTTTATCTTCCGGATGCGCTCCTCCAGCGCGGTGGCATCCGCGTCGGTGATCAGGTCGATCTTGTTCAGGAGAATGACGTCGGCAAAGGCGATTTGCTTCACGGACTCGTCGTCCGCGTCAAGGTGCGCGGAAACATGCTTGGCGTCGACGACCGACACAATCGCATCGAGCTTGTAGGAGGCGCGCATCTCCTCGTCGGTGAAGAAGGTCTGGGCGACGGGGCCGGGGTTGGCCAGGCCGGTCGTCTCGATCAGGACCCCGTCGAGGCGGTCCTTCCGCTTGAGAAGGCGGCCGAGGATCCGGATCAGGTCGCCCCGGACCGAGCAGCAGATGCAGCCGTTGTTCATCTCCAGCAGCTCCTCATCGCCGGTCACGAGCAATTGGTGGTCGACTCCGACCTCGCCAAACTCGTTCTCGATGACCGCGAGCTTAAGGCCGTGCTTTTCGGTCAGGATGCGGTTCAGGAGCGTGGTTTTTCCGGCGCCGAGGAAGCCGGTGAGGACGGTGACGGGGATCGGGTCCATTGATCCACTATAGCAAGCCGGAAAACCGGCTAGCGCAAGCCGTCGACGATGGCCCGGACGTTGTGGCGGAACATCGCCTCGTAGGTCGAGCCGTCCCCGGAGGGAACGAGCCCGTCGGCGTAGAGGGCCGGGCCGACCCGCGCGCCGGACTCGGCGGCAAGCGCGGAGGCCAGCCGGGAATTCTCGTCGCTTTCCGGGAAGATGGCCGGAACGCGGCGGCGGCGGACGAATTCGACCAGGGCGGCGAAGTCGCGCGCATTCGGCTCGGCGTCCGCGCTCAGGGCATCGATTGCGCGGACGTCAAACCCGTAGTCCCTTGCAAACCAGCCGAAGGCGTCGTGGGTCGTCACCAGGGTGCGGTGGTCGGCGGGAAGCTGGGAGACTTCGGCTCGCACCCAGGCGTCGAGGGTGCGGAGCCGGCCGATGTAGGCCTCCGCCCGTCCCTGGATCGGCGAGGCGTCGTCGGGTCGCAGTGCGGCTATTTCCGCGGCCACCCAGCGCGTGGCCGCGATCATTGCCGTGACGCTCTGCCACCAGTGGGGATCGGGCTCGCCGTGCCGTCCCCCGGGGGCGGCCAGAATACCGAGGCTTGAACCGGCGAGCGCGATTCGGGCCGCCGTGCCCGAATTGGCCGCAATCCGGTCAAGGTAGCCCTCAAGGCCCAGACCGGAGGCGAGCACAAGATCGGCCCGGGTGATGATGCGCAAATCGGAGGGGGACGGCTCGAAGGTATGCGGATCAACGCCGGGGGCCAGGATGCCGGTCACGGCGACGTCGGGCCCGCCGACCTCCTCGGCAATCTCGGTGAGGATGGGGGAAAGGGTCGCTATGCGCAGGGGCGCAGCCGCGGCATTGCCAGCGACGAGGAGAAGGAGCGCGGCGAGAAGGCGATTCACCGGGGATGATCACAACCAGAGGCCGGGACGGGTCAAGCCGGGCCCGCGGATTGTTACGATTGTGAAAATAGTGCTGCGCAATGCCGCTTTTACCCCATGTTTTGCGGGGAAATGAGCGACGGTGCAGTTTCCGCAGCCACCGCGAGACCGGTCCACCCGCCGGGTTTTCGGGCGCGGCGCGGATTGAACTGGGGGGTGCTCGGGCTCATGTACACGAGCTTCTACCTGTGCCGGTACAACCTGCCGCTCGCGAACAAGGCGATCAGCGACGAGTTCCACTTCTCGAAGTCGCAGATCACCGACGTGATCTCCCTCGCCTTCCTGGCCTATGCGGTCGGCCAGATCGTGAACGGGCTGCTGACCGATCGGCTCGGGGGAAAGAAGGCGATGCTGATCGGCGCCGCTGGGACGATCTCGATGAACCTTCTCTTCGGAACCGCGTCTTTCTGGGGCCTGCTGTGGGTTTTCGCCCTTATCCGGAGCGTGGACGGGTACATGCAGGCGTTCGGTGCGCCCGGTTTCATCAAGATCAACGCGTCCTGGTTTGGGCAAACCGAGCGGGGAACCTTCGCGGGTATCTTCGGGTTTGTGATCAACGCGGGCCGGCTGGGGATCAATTATTTCGGGTCGGCCATCCTCGGTGGATTTGTCTTCCTTGGGATGTGGCACGTTGCGCCGATGCACTGGCGGTGGCTCTTCTGGATTCCCGCGGGTGTCGCGACTCTCTTCGCGATTCTTGTGGCGATCTTCGTAAAGGACACGCCGGAGGAGGCCGGATTCAAGGATCTCTACGCCGGCGAGTCGGACCACGCCGACACCGGCGTGAAGGGCGACATCCGGACGGTTTTTTACCAGATCGTGAGCAACCCGGTGGTCTGGATCATCGCCGGTGCGTATGCCTGCACCGGAGCCGTCCGCCAGAGCATCGACCAGTGGTTTCCGCGCTATCTCCAGGAGGTCCAGCACGTCGACTATCACTCCTGGGCCTTCCTGCTGACCGGCTTCCTGATCCCCTTCGTCGCCTCCGCCGGATCGCTGACCTCGGGTTTCATTTCGGACCGGTTTTTCCAGGGTCGCCGCGCACCGGTGGCCATGGGGATCTACCTGATCGAGGTCGTCGTGATCCTGATAGCCGCGCAGGCGCGCAGCACGCCGGCCATCGTGGCGTCATTCGTCGCGATCGCCTTCACCGCCAATTCCACCCATTCGCTCCTGGGCCCGGCCGCGGCGATGGACATCGGTGGGAGGAAGATGGCGGGCTTCGCCTCGGGTGTCATCGATTCGTTCCAGTACTTTGGCGCCAGCATCGCCCTCAAGGCGCTGGGCTGGCTCCTGGACATGAGCTGGCACTATTATTTCTATTACATGGCCCCCTTCGGGCTCCTCGGCGGGTTCCTCATGTGGACGATCGCAGGACGGAAGAGCCTGAAAAAGGGAGGCTAATCTGCAGAAACCTGAGACCTGAGACCGTCCTTTGCAGAAACCTGAGACCTGAGACCTGAAACCTGAAAATTCGGACCAAGACACC
>CAITEC010000103.1 GCA_903891325.1 uncultured Opitutaceae bacterium | reverse complement strand
GCGCTGTGCGAGCAGAGTCCCAAGCCAAGCGCGCTCGGAGATCGCGCTCCACCTTTAAATGAAGATTGTGGATTGGGGTTTGCTTTCAGGTTTCAGGTCTCAGGTTTCAGGTTTCTGCAAGATTCGCCTTCCTGTTCCACGTCGTCGCCAGCAGGACGAACCCAATGGCGGCCGACGCCGCATAAAGCCACAGCGCGGCGTCCCAGCCGAACTTGTCTACCAGGATCCCCGTGGCCGGCCCGCAGAAGGTCACGCCCAGGTACCCGAGCAGCCCGGTGAGCCCAACCGCGCTTGCGGAGGCCTCCTTGGTCGAGAAATCCGTGGCCGCCACCGCGACCAGCATCTGGGGCCCATAGACGAAGAAACCCAGCCCGGCGAAGATCAGGCCCAGGGTCAGGGCGTCGCCGTTAGTCACCCGGAAGAGCGCCAGGACAAGGCCGATCAGGACGAACATGAAGCCCGCCGACACCGGTCCCCGGCGCCCCTTGAACACGCTGTCCGAGAGCCATCCCGAGGCGAAAGCCCCGAACATCCCGGCGATTTCGAAGGACAGGACGCAGACCGAGGCGCTCGCCAGCGTCAGGTGCTTGGCCTCGGTCAGGTACTTCGGCGACCAGTTCACGATCCCGATCCGCACGACGTAGACGAAGAAGTTGGCGATGCTGACGATCCACACCCCCTTGTTGGTCAAAATCCTGCGCCTGAACATGTCCCAAAAACCCGCGATATCGGTCCGACCCCGTTCCGCACCGCCGGCGCCCGGTTCCGAGCGGGCCTGGTGGTCCTCGATACTTGGGAGGCCAAGGCTTTCCGGCGAGTCGGCGAGCCGGTTGTGAAGCCAGAACGATGCCGCGATCGCCACCGCAGCGGGGACAAGGAACGCCGAGCGCCAGCCATAGTGGGCAACTAGAAAACCCGCGACCACGACGATGATTGCGCTCCCGATCTGATGGGAGGAGTTCCACACTCCCCACGCCCGCCCGATTTCGCGCGGGCCGAACCAGTGCTTCAGCAACCGGGCGCAGGGGGGGGACGCCGACCCCGGAGAACACGCTGTTGAGCATCCATAGAACCGTGAAATACCCCATGCCCTTCCCGAATCCAAAAAAGACATTGGCCAGCGCCGAAAGGAAGAGCCCGACGGGCAGCAGGAAACGCGGATTGAGGGCATCGGCGAGCAGCCCGCTCGAGAACTTGGAAATCCCATAAACGAGCCCGGAAGCGCCCAGCATCGTCCCCCAGGCGGTGTTCGAAATCGCGAACTCCTTCGTGATCGCCGGCGTGGCAATGCTCAGGTTGTTGCGGACAAAGTAGAAGACCGCGTAGCCGCCCGTGGTCGCGTAGAGGATCCGGACGCGCCACTTCGAATAGAGCCGCCCGATCTCGGCCTGGTCCGTCAGGGGCGTTGTGGCCGCCCGGGACTTCAGGCGGCCGACAATGGATTTGAGCAAAACCATCTCCGCCGGCGATTGACGCACCCCGGGGTGGGATTTCCAACACCTAAACGTTACATCCCGGATGCGCATGCGCTGTTTACACCGGCTGTTTCACCCGGCAAAGAATTGAGGGTGGTCCGAAGAATTGAATGTGGAGCGAACGCTGGTTCGATTGTAGCCGGCCTCCCAGAGGCCGGTGCCGGGGTCAGCGACCCCGGCTACATCCGGCAGCGCGCTCGGAGATCGCGCCCCACCTTCGGATTCCAAACAACACCTATGCGCTTCAAACCACCACTGCCGGCCTGGGCGATCGCCGCCGTTCTCCTCGCAGGCGTCTTCGGGGCCGCCCCCTCCGCCCGGGCGGCGGACTCCGGCAGCGACCTCAAGTTTGTCCTGATCCTCTCCCGCCACGGGATCCGGCCGCCGCTCGCGAAGGACGCGGTGATCGCAAAGTATGCGGCCCAGCCCTGGCCCGCCTGGGAGGTACCCCCGGACTTCCTCACCCCCCGCGGCGCCCAACTGGTCTCGATGCTGGGCGGCTACTACCGCTCGGTCTTCATCCAGGAGGGCTTGCTCACGGGAAACCCGGCCGTCGACGGGCCCCGCATTCACCTTCAGTCCGACAACGATGAGCGGACCATCGAGTCGACCCGCGTTTTTGGCATTGCCCTGGCGCCGGGAACCCACCCGACGGTGGCCTGGCGCCGCGACGTGCGCTACGATCCGATTTTCCGGCCGCTTCGGATCGCGCTCGGCCATCCTGACGTCTCGCTGGCCGAGCAGGCCGTCCTCGGTAGGATCGGGCACGACATCCCGGCGCTTGTTCGCGCGCATCAAGGCGCCTGCGACCTGATGCAGCGGGTGCTCTTCGGCGACAGCGGCGTCGTTCCACCGGGGAAGATTTCCCCCTTCACCCGGACTCCCTTCGTCGGGCCCGATCCGGGCACCGACCAGCTCGTCACGATCGAGCCCTTCCACAAGTGCATGACGATCACCGACGATCTCCTGCTCGAGTATGAGAACGGCAAGCCGATGTCCGATGTGGGCTGGGGAAGGGTAACGCCCGCCCAGCTCACGCAGTTGATGGAATTGCACTCCCTTTATTGGGACATCGTCCACCGCACCCTTTACGTCGCGCAGGTCGAGGCCTCGAACATCGCCGTGCACATCCTCAGGACCCTCGACCAGGCGGTCACGGGCAAGCCGGTCGCCGGTGCCCTTGGGAGTCCGTCGGACCGGGTGGTCGTCCTCGGCGCGCACGACACGAACCTCGTCACGATGGGCGGCCTGCTCGGGGTCGAATGGACAATGCCCGGCACGCAGATGAACCCGCTCCTCCCGGGAAGCGCCCTGGTCTTCGAGGTTCGCCAGCGCCACAGCGATGGCCAGTTCGTGATCCGGCTCTCCTACATCGGCCAGACGCTCGAGCAGATGAGAAACGTGGAGCCGATATCCCTCGATCACCCGCCCTTCCGCGCCCCGATCTTCATCCCCGCCTGCAGCGGCCCCGGCCCCAGCTCCGACGCCCCCTACGCGAGCTTCCACGCGCTCCTGACCCGCGTGATAGACCCGGAATTCACGACGCTTCCGTGATAGGGTGCAGAAACCTGAGACCGGAGACCTGAAACCTGAAAATCGGATTTTTGTAGCCGGGGTCCCAGACCCCGGGGATTGGAAATCTCAGATAGGACCCCAAGCCCCGGGGTCTTG
>CAITEC010000102.1 GCA_903891325.1 uncultured Opitutaceae bacterium | reverse complement strand
CCGCCGTTTTGAACTTGTGAAACAGATTTTTTTCGGTGAGTTTTTCTGCATCGCGTAGTCTTGTTTGATTGTTTGCACCTCCTTGATAACCAAGGAGTAACAAGATACGCGATACATTTTTCACGAAATATTCGGGCTAGCCCCTGCAGGCGGATCGCTGTAGCCGGGGTCCGAGACCCCGGTGCTTGGGTCCTATTTCCGATCCCCGGCGGCTTTGCCGCCGGGCCGGGGTCTGGGACCCCGGCTACATCGAACCAAGGAAACCCGCTGGCTACACCGCGGCGACGCCGGTCGGAAGGCGCAGGGGCTTGAAGTGCCAGGCGGCGATGTGGGTCGGCGACGGCGCGTCGTCGAGGTCGGCGAAGTTCTTCACCCCGACCATCTGGTCGCCGCTCACGACGTGCCAGTCCCCCATGTAATAGTGGTGGGGCCCGAACCGGTTGAAGGTGCTGGGGATCAGCTCGACCCGGAGCCGGTGCCGTCCCGGCGCGATCCGCCGCGCAGGGGTCACCCGCCAGTCCGGCCCCCACGCCCAGCCCAGGATCTCGCCGTCGAGGCGGGCGCGCAGCGCATCGCCCTGCGCACCCGTGAAGCAGAGCGAGGAGCCCCCGGCGTCGAGCGCGATGTCCGCCTCCGCGACGACCGCCCGGTGATGGAAGGGCAGGCCGCCGGCCGCCAGTTCGCCCTCCGGTGCGATCGCCGCCGCTGATGCATAAAAGGGCCCGTCCGTCCGCACGGTGCCCTTCGGTCCGGGCGCATAGGGGCTCCGGCTGAGGAGGGCAAATCGGCCCTCGAGCCACACATAGGGAAGGCGGTTCTCGCGCACGCAGTGGAATTCCAGGGCATGCCGGCCGGGCTGAAGCGCCGCCGGCAGGGCCGCCACCGCGCCGTCCGGTCCGTCCTCAAAGTCCAGGGGGCTCCCGTCGAGGGAGACCCGGTCGATGTCATCGGCAAACCGGAGCGACACGGAGCCGGCCTCGCCGGGCCCGAAGGACGTCTCAAAAAAGCCCGAGAAAGTCCCGGGGGATTCGGACCTGAATTCCAGGAGCCACGAATTGAGGGGCTGCTCCGCCAGGCGCCAGGCCGGCCGGACTGCGGCCCGCGCACCCGGCGCGGCGGGCACCGGCGCAACCGACACGAGGATCTCGGGCACGGGCGCCGCGGGCGCGACCTTCGCGAATCCCGCGGCCACACCGCGGATCTCGGCCCCGTCGGCGACGACGAGGTTGCGGTAGGACATCTTCCCGAGGCGAATCGCGGACTTTTCAACCCGGCCCTCCTCCTCGAGCGTGCGCTCATCGGTGATGTCGTAGGCCACCCCGGCGGAGCGAAGGACCTCGAGCTTCGCCAGGAACGCCCGGTTGATCCGCCCGGCCGGCGTGTCCGGGTAGGTCGTCGCGACATGGGCGTTCGTCTGGATCAGCTCCCAGGGCTCGTACTCCGCCATGAGCCCGCGGTACGGGGCCACCACAAGCGTGTCCGGGACGGCGGGGGGATTTGCGGCGAGCGAGCGCCGGACCCGGCCGAGGACCTCCGGGAAGGCCTCGCGCCAGGTCAGGTGCAGGGGCTCGGAGGGCGGCCAGTCGCGGATCGCTGCGCTGTCGAGCCGGTACTGGCTGAGGTGGAAGACAAAGTCCGTGAGGCCATTCCGCCCGAGCCACATCAGGTAGCGCTCGAGATCCTCCGGCGACGCACCCCAGCCCGCGCCGCCGAAGCACTCGACCATGCACCGGCCGTCGCCGAACTGGCGGGCGACCGACGAGGCCTGGCGCGGATAAAAATCGATTGCCGGATAGCGTTCCAGCGAATCGATGCCCGGCATGCTGAGATGGCGGTAGATCCGGTGGCAGGAGCCGACCATCGGGAGCTGGAAGAGCGGGTGCTCCTCGCCCTTCACGTGGCCGATGAACTGCTTCCCGTTTTTCCGGCACCAGTCGAGGTAGGGCACGAAGAACCCATCGGCCATCTGGTCGGTGAGCAGTTCCCAGTAGGCGATCCGGAACTCCCGGTATCCGTCCCCGCGCGCGAAGAGCAGCGGCAGCAGCCGGGCGTAACCGGCCCCGAATTTCCGCTCCAGGGCGGCCGCGAGGCTGGGCGACCAGGGCGCGCCGGCGGTGTCCGGCATCGGGCTCTTGATCGCGCCCGACTCAGGCTCGTCGGCAAAGAAGGCCTCGGCGTAGGCGAACGCCTCGGGCGCGAGGCCGGTGCGGTAGCGCTCGTGGATCAGCCCGAGAAACTGCCGGCAGACCTCCGGGTTGAGCGAGTCCACGTAATCGATCGTCCGGGGAACCATGTGCCAGGTCTTCACCGCCGGGGCGCCCCCCGATGCAATCTCGCCGGAGGCGGTCACCTGGAACGAGCCGATCGAGCCTGGCAGCGGCTTTTCGTACAGGTCCAGGCGCACGGCCGCGCTTTCCGGATACTTCGCCAGAAGCTGGCCGTCGGCCGTCCCGCTGGGCCAGCCATTCTCGTCGTAGATCCAGAACCGCAGGCCGATGTCCCTGGCGTAGAGGATGGCGTCGGACACCTCCGCGAGGTAGGCCGGGCTCATGTAGGGAGGAATTCCCGGGTAAAACCGCGGATGGAAGACGACGCCGTCCAGCCCCGCTGCCTTGAAGGCGTCCATCTGCGCGCGAAGCCGGGACCGGTCGAGCCGGCCGTTGATGGACCAGAAGGTGTAGTAGGAGACGGTCATGGGAAAGGGGGAGTGAGCTCGGGCGGCCACGCCGAAACCAGCGTTCCATCCGAATTCTGCAAGATTTCACGAAGCACGAGCCGCCCCCCGTAGCCTTCGCCCCGGGTGAAGGCCGCGCCAATCCGCCGGTCGCCGGTGAACGCCGCGGTCTTCATGACCATGACGTCGGGACCGCCGAAGACATCGACCCCCGGTCTCTCCCAGGGCCCGAGCGGCCCCCGTGACATGCGGTAGCGCGTCACCCCGCCGTTGCTGAAGAGCAGGTAGTGCCAGCCGCGCCACTCAAAGGCGTCCGGGCACTCCGGCTGCCCGGGCAAACCGGGCACGATGAAGGGCCCCCGCTGCTCCCAGGTTTGCAGGTCGCCGGAGACAAGCTCGGCCAGGCATCCCCCCTCGGCGCCCGCGGGGCAATCCGCCAGCCCGGTCGTCAGGAGCATGTGGAACAGCCCGGTCGTTGCATCGCGGAAAACCACCGGGTCCCTTCCGTCCTCCGGACGATACGGGGGACCCAGCACGGCCAGGGTCGGGTGCTTCACAAAGTGGACGCAGTCCCGGCTGGTCGATGCGCAGATCGGCGACGCCGACCGGTCCACGGTCCGGACCGCGTAAAAGGCGTGGTAGACCCCGTTGTGGAAGAACACCGATCCGGTGCAGATCGACCCCTCGTCCCCGCGGGTGAGCGGCACGGCGATCGGGTGGCGATCCCAGTGCAGCAGGTCGGTCGTGGAAAGGTGGGCCCATTCGTGCCCTCCCAGCCCCCACCGGCTCATGTGCGACCGGCGGTTGTGCAGGTAGAAGAGGTGGAAGCGGCCGCCCTCGAAGAAGGGCATGCAGTCGCCCACGTTCACGTTGAAGCCGCGGGGGAGCCAGTACTGGCCCACCGGCGCCTCCGGGCCGAGGAGATCATCCTCCCGGGCGGCCAACCCGGCGGCGCCGCCCGAAAGGCCGACGATTTCCGCGTCGGACAGTCCCCTGCCCCAGAGTCGCACCCGCGTTGCCGACCCGATGCCGAGCGCCCCCCCGGGGGCGGCGAGCCCGCCCAGGGGCCACTCCTCGTCCACCCGCACGCCGTCCACGAAAAGGTCCAGCTTATCCGCGGCCAGCCGCAGCCCGACGACCCGCGCTGTTGCCCCGGGCAGCGCGCGCAGGGGCATCGAAAGGCGGAGCGGCTCCTCCCTCGCGTCCATTTTTACCTCGGCGACAAGCGACGGTTCCCCGGCCGCCAGGCCCAGGGCCACGCGGACGACCGTCCCGCCCGCCCGGTCCCGCCAGGCGAGGATTTCGCCCGGCGCGGAAAGCGAGGCGGCCGGCAGCACCACGACCGCGGTCATTGCCGCCCCCCCGAGGGACGGCGGGGCCTCCGGAGCGGGTTCTCCGGCCCTCCAGGAAACGGCAGCCCCGCCGGGAGCCGTCAGGTCGTCGGTTTCGGGCGCGTTTGGCATTCGGGATGCGCCAGCAAAAACACCGCGAGGTCCTTGTCGAGGGTTTCCCAGCTCACGCGGGATGCGATCGCCCGGTAGACCGCGTTCACCACGCGGTTGCGGTGCCGGGCGAGGTTGAACAGCGGCACCGGCTCGTGCCCGAGGTCCAGCTTGGCGCGGTAGCCCGTCTGGCCGCTTTGCAGCTCGGTCGCGCCGCGCGCGTACGCGAAGCGCAACGCGGCGTCGAAGAGCCTGAAGTAGAGGTAGGCTCCCGGGGCTGCGCGGTAGTCGATCCCGATGAACTTGTTGATCACCCTCGGGCCCACGCAGAATACCAGCATGAACGCCAGGAGTTCGCCCGTCGCCGGGTTTCGCAGGAGGATGAAGTGCGCCGGATCCTCCCCGCCGATGGCCCTGAAGAATTCCGGCCCGAGCCGCTCGAACTTCGTCCGCCCCTTCTCGAAGGTCTGCTGGAAGAGCCGGTCGACCTCCCGCAGCACGGTGTCCGGGGGCCGCTGCACAACCGTGGTCTCAAGCTCCATCTGCTCCCGGGACCGGCGGATCTTCTTCCGGAAATTGTGGCGCCTCATCGCCGAGAGCGCCCGAAGGTAGGCGTCCACGTCGGGACCCGGCAGCGCGAGACGGGTCCCCGGATAGCTGACGACCCGGAAAAGTCCCCTACCCCGGCTGAGGCCGTCCAGGCCGTCCAGGCCCGCCTCGGGAAAATCCTTGAACACGATCATCGACGCCCCCCGCCTCCGGGCCTCCCGGAGCAGGGCCTCGCCCAGGCCGGCGGCGACCCCGGAAAGCCGGACGCCGGGCAGGAGGCCGATCGTCCCCTCGTCGGAACAGGGGGATCCGACAAAGAGCGTGCGCTGCAGCCCTGCCCGCGGGAACACCACCGACGCGATCCGGATCGCGAGGGCCACCGGCCGAGGGGCGACGATCGCGATCGCCACGTCGTGGACAAAGCACGGCGCGATGCCCGCGGGTTCGCCGCCGACCCGGATGAGCGCGTACAGGAAGGTGAACTGGTCCTCCAGGCCGCTGGCCTCAAGCGCGCGGTACCAGAACCGGCCCTCGAGCGGGGCGGGAAAGCACAGGGACCAGAGGCTTTCGTCGATGTCGCCCGAACAGCCGAAAAATTCCACCTCGACGCCGCGGTCTCGTGTTTCGGCAGTCATCGCATCCGACGCTCGATTGCCGGGTTGCAGGTCACTTGAGGGCGACGAGCGAGGCGCCCGCCACGATGCACAGGATGCCCGCCCATCGCGCGCGACCCACCGCCTCGCCAAGGAGGAAGCGCGACAACAGGGCCACGCCCACGAAGCAGAGGCTGCCCACGGGAAAGGCCACGCTCAGGTCCAGACGGTGCAGTGCCGCCGTGTAGAAGGCGATCACCACGGCGTAGCCGGCCACCCCGGCGGTGATCCAGGCGGCCGGCGCCGAGGCGAAGGGAAGGGTATCGGAGAAACGGCGGAACCGGCCGGACTGGAGCGACGCCCCCCCGGTGGCGCCGACCTTCAGGGCCAGCTGCGCTGCGCTCTCGACCGTCACCGCGGCGACCATGAAGAGCAGCCCTGCGGCGTCGGCACTCATGGCGCCGCGCCCTCCGCAGTCTCCGTCGGTGTCCGGCTCACCAGCCAGACCCCGGCCAGGATCAGGCCAACCCCGGCGAGCCGGGCGGGGGGAAGCTCCTCGTGCAGGAACCGCGCTGAGATCGCCAGGACGGCGACGTAGCTCAGCGCGGTGATCGGCTGCGCAAAGCTCAGGTCGGCGCGCGACAGGACGCGCAGCCAGTTGACCAGCTGCGCGGCGATCGCGAGCAGGGTCGCGTAAAAATAGGGGCTTGCGAGCGGCCGGCCCGCCGAGGCCGCCTTCCACATCACCTGGGCGACCGTGTCCAGGACGATGGCCAGGAGCAGGCCCCAGACCACGGATCGGGGGATGGGTTTCCTGGGGCCGGTCATGGTCCGGTTTTTCAGGCGCGGCTTTGGCGCGCAAGGAAATACTCGGTGCGGTAGCGCCTCGGGGTCCGGCCGGTCACCTTCTGGAAGCTGCGGTGAAAGTGCGCGTGGTCGCTGAACCCAAGGTCAAAGGCGATCTCCCCCAGCGCACGCTCCGGGTCGAGCAGCTGCGCGCAGGCCAGCTGCACCCGGCGCTTCTGGAAGTAGGCGCGGATGGGGAGGCCGAAGCGCTCGCGGAAGAGCTTCGTGAGGTGCTCGGGCGAGAGGCCCGCCTTCCGGCTCGCCTCCCTCGCGGAGAAGGCGTGGCGGCCGGCCAGGCAGGACTCGATCTCCTCCAGGACGGACTGCAGCTCCGTGCGGACGCCCCCGCCGCCGGCCGGGAGCGCCGCGGCGTCCGACTCGCGGCTGATCTCCAGGAGCAGCTTGACGAAGGCGGCCCTCATGTAGAGCAGGCTCGGCGCGGCCCGGTCGATTTCCCGCTCGATCTCCCCGAGCGCCTCGTGCATCCGGGCGAGGAATCCCCGCCGGATTGTCAGGACACGGGTGTCGGCGTGGAGGCGGGACGGGAAAAGGTGCGCGGCCAGGAAGAGCCGGACGATCTCGCCCTGCCGCCAGAGGGAGCGCAGGTCGCTGAGGAGCCACTCGGCCAGGTAGTAGCCGTTGATAACCCGGCAATTCCTCGGGGAGTCGAAGGCGTGCACCCCGCCCGGGGGCACGATGATCATGTGCCCGGGCCCAAGCTCCGCGGAGCCGGCCGCCGTCCGGTGAACCACGGAACCCCTTGTGATCCAGCAGATCTCGTAGAATTCATGGTCGTGCGGCGGCACCGGCTCGGTGATCGGCAGCCGGACGAGCCGGATCGGCTGCGAGGCCGCGAGGCGGACGTAGGACTGGTCGATCGTGTAGGTGGCCTTCATCCGATCTTTGAAACATTCAATAAATTCACCGAAAGAAGCAATAGCCGGAAGGCCCGATCCATGCTACTTTCGTACAAACAACACCCCATGGCCACCATCAAGAAAGATACCTTCCTCAAGGGCCTGCCGCACGGCATACCCGCCGACCAGGAGGACGCCCTGTGGGGCGACTCGCTCTTCCTCCGCCCGAAGGACCACCGGCGCTGGCTCGCGCACTTCATCACGGTTGAATACGCCCTCGCGCGGCTGCTCGCCGGATGGATCCCGGCCTGCGGCAACCTGCAGTGGAAGCTGCACCTGCCCCGGCTGATGGTCGAGAACATGCAGCGCGCCCGCCGGATGCGCGAGCGCTACGACGAGCTGGGCGCGACCGACGCGCCGATCGCGCCCTCCGGGCAGGTGGCGGCCTTCATCGAGGGAATCGCCCGGTCCGACCACGGCGCCTCCTTTGTCACCGCGCTGCTCGGGCAGGTGATGCCCGCCCTGTCGCGGGCCTACGAGGCGTACATCTCCCGCAGCGACGAGATCTTCGACGCCCCCACCCTTTATATCCTGCGAATCAACCAGCCGGAGGTGGACCGGGCGGTCGCGTGGGGCCGGGACTTCCTCGCCGCCAATCCGCTGGCGCCGGCGGACGCCGCCGCCTCCCAGGCCTACGCAGCCTACGTCGGCGAGGCCATCGCCGCGGTCGGCGGACTCTCGCCGGACGATTTCGACAAGCCGGTCACCTGGCCGGCCAACCCCGTGAAGGTGCCGGCCGGGCCCAATCCCGCCGTCCGCACCCAGGACCCGCACCTGCGCCTCATCGCCGGCTTCCCGAACACGAAGGAGGGCAACCCGACCAAGTTCACGCTCCGCGAGATCGTCTACCACAACGCGACCGAGTGGCAGGTGATCGACCCGATGTGCGAGATCTTCTACGGCCTGACAAACATGCCGATGGACTTCTTCGTCGATTTCTCGCGGCACATCTGGGACGAGTGCCGGCACTCGATGATGGGATTCCGCCGGCTGAAGGAGCTGGGGTACAACATCGACGACTTCGACTTCTCCCACGGGATGGAGCGGCTGACCGTCCTCGAGGACTACTTCGCCGGGCTCACCCTGATCGGCGAGGCCTGCAGCTTCACCCGGAAGAAGGGCAGCATCCCGCTCTTCCTGAAAAAGGGCGACGACCGCAGCGCCATGCTGCCGGAGGTCGACTGCTCGGACGAGCAGCTCCACGTCGGCTTCGGCCACAAGTGGGTGACGAAGATCTACGAGAGCGTGAAGGGCGCCAGCGACAGCCGCGAGGAGATCGCCCGCCGGCACCGCCGGACCTTCTTCGAGCGCACGCTCGAGGGGACGGGAACGAGCCACACGAAGGAGATGCTCGCCCAGCTCGACGAGAAGGCCCGCGAGGACCTGATCAACAGCTTCTCCGGATTCTGCGGGACGATCGAGTTCAAGATGGACATGACCGTCTACTGAGGCGGCCGGCCCCGATCAGGGGCCGCAGAGCTCGACGGTGTGCCCGTCGGCGTCCTGGACGAAAATCTGCATCACGCCGTCGGGACGCGGCGAGGGTCCGCGAAATGCGGCCCCCTTCTCCCGGAGCCGCCGCTCCGCGGCGGCGATGTCGGCCACCCGCAGGGCGAAGTGCCCGCCGCGGGAGCCCTCGTTCGCCAGCCCGGCGGCGCGCCCCCCGATCAGGTGCAGCTCCTGCGCCGCGCCGATCCGGAACCAGGCGCCCGGAAAGGGAAAGGCCGGCCGGGGAATCGGCTCCAGCCCGAGGGTGTCCCCGTAAAAATGGGAGCTCGCCTCCAGCGAACTGACCGAGAGCGCGACGTGGTTGAGTTCGACGACCTTCATTCGGGGGGGGGGAGACAAGCCGGGGCTCAGGCGGCGGCCCGCACGATCCGCAGGTAGCGGGTCATCACCTCACCGATCCCCGACTCGACGCACTCGACAATGAGGGCGTGCCCGATGGAGACCTCAAGGATGGAGGGAATCGTCAGGAATCGGGCGAGGTTTTCCAGGTTCAGGTCGTGGCCCGCGTTGACGCCGAGCCCGGCGTCCCGGGCCCGGGCCGCGGCCGCCCGAAAGCCCTCGAGGACCCGTTCCGAGCCGGCGTCCCCATGGCCCGCCGCATAGGGCTCCGTGTAGAGCTCGACCCGCTCCGCGCCCAGGTCCCGCGCGATCGCCAGGTCCGGGTTGTCCCAGTCGACAAAGAGGCTGGTGCGCACGCCGGCGTCCCGCAGGCGCGCGACGATCCCCCGCAGCCGGGCCGCGTTTCCCGCCAGGTCCCAACCGTGGTCGGAGGTGAGCTGCCCCGGCTCGTCGGGGACCAGCGTGCACTGGTCGGGACGCTCGCGGACGACGACATCCAGGAACTCCTCGCAGGGGTTGCCCTCCACGTTGAGCTCGGCCCCGGGGTGGCGGCGGACGACCGCCTTCAGCGCCGCGACGTCCGCGTAGCGCGCGTGGCGCTGGTCGGGGCGCGGGTGCAGGGTGATCCCGCCGGCGCCCAGGCCCAGGAAGCGCTCCGAGAATGCGGCCACATCGGGGAAGTTCCGCCCGCGGGAGTTGCGGAGCAGCGCGAGCTTGTTGACGTTGATCGAGAGCCGGGTCACCGGGGCCGGATTCAAGGGCCCCGGAAGCGTCATTGCAAGGTGGGGGAAATCAAAATAAGCATCCCCGGATTCCGGCATGGCCACCCCCACCCCGATCGGATTCCCCCTCACCACCCGCCGGGGCATCCTCCTGCTCATCCTGCTCGGCGCCGCCTTCCTGTATCCGCTTTGGACCACGGGGGACATCGCCTACTCGCGCGACTCGGACATCATCGCCGAGCACGCCGGGATAAAGGCCCTGGAGCGGGAGGCTGTCGCCACCGAGGGGCGGATCCCCCTGTGGAATCCGTCCATGAACGCGGGGACCCCGGAGTTTGCCAACCCGCAGTCGATGTACCTCTTCCCCTTCGACCTGCTCTTCCTCGTCCTCCCGCTGGGAGTCGCGACGAACCTGGTCATCCTCCTGAATTTTCTCCTGGCCGGGGTCGCCGCCTTTCTCTTCGCCCGGCGCCACCTGTCACACCCGGCCTCCGCCCTGGTCTGCGCGGCGGCCTATATGCTCAGCCACCGCTACCTGGCGATGATCTATGCCGGCTGGCTCCCGAAGATGAGCATGTTCGCGCTCACCCCGCTCCTTTTCTGGGCGTGCGACCGGGTGCTCGACCGGCCCGCGCCGCGAACGGTCGCCGTCCTGGCGCTGGTGGGCGCCCTGGCCCTCCTCCAGGGCGACATGCAGCAGCTCTACTATGCGGCCCTGGCCTGCGCGGCGTGGACCGTCCTGCGGCTGTGCCTGTCCCGCGCGCCCCGGCCCGGATCGGCGCTTCCCGGGCTGGTGCTCTCCGGGCTCCTGGCGCTCCTCCTGGCCGCGCCCGCCCTCCTGCCCCGGCTTGAGTTCGCCGCGCTCAGCACACGGACGGAATTTTCGCTGGATTTCCTCCTGCAGAACGCACCCACCCCGGCGGATCTGCGGACCTTCGTCGATCCCCACAGCCGGGATTTCGCCGACCACGTCCGCGACCTGTTCTGGGAAAATAACTTCTACTTCGGGCTGGCGCTGGTCCCGCTCTGGCTCATGGCCTTCCTCGGGAACCGGAAGCGGGCCGCCCTGCTTCTGCTGGGCATCGCGGTGGCCATCCTCCTCTCCTTTGACACCGGCATCGTCCGGTGGCTCTACGGCCACTTTCCCGGGTTCCGGCTTTTCCGCCAGCCCAGCCGGATCCTGCTCCTCGCGCAATTCGGGGCGGTCCTCCTGGCCGGGCTCGGGGCCGACGCGCTGCTGGCGCCCGGCGCCACCTCGCGGCGCGCCGGGGGCTTCGCCGCGGCGTCGTTGGCGGTCGCCGGCGCGGCGTGGCTCTTCCCGATTCCCTGGGACGGCCGGCTGCTCGCACTCACCTGTGCGGCGATCGCCGCCGTTGGTTTCGCCGGGCTTTTTCTCCGCCGGGCCCCGCTCGCGCTGGCCGGCCTGCTCGTCGCCCTGCCGGTCGCCGACGCAGCGCTGCGCTGCGCGCCGTTTATCGCCACCGCGCCCCTCGACACGGCCGTTCCCGGGCGGCCCTTCGACATCCTGCTCGACCGCCGCCACAACGACGGCCGGGTCCTCGCGATGGGAACCCCGGACATCCCGGCGTACGGCCGGGCCGTCATTCTCTACGGGACGGCGGGCCGCCTCGGGATAGAAATGATCAACGGGGCCGCCTCCCTCGAGCTCAGGCACTTTGTGGAGTACCTGTCGATCATGGTCGACGGCAGCGTCGCCGGGCTGCCCCACCACCCGCTGGCGTGGACGGACTGCGACCGGATCACCCGCCCGGACCTGCTCCGCGCGCTGGACGCGCGCTACGTCGTCGGATCCCCCGACTCCGATCTGCGGGGAGTCGGCGCCACGAAGATCTGGGAGAGCCCGCGGATGCCCCTCTTCGTGTTCTACTCGGGCATCCTGCCGCTCCCCGTCGCCCTGTGGCGGGTCGACCATCCGCTCGGGCCGGCATTTTTCGCTACCGCGGTCCATCCGGTCGGCGGCGATGACGAGTCGCTCCGGCTCCTCTCGGGCTCCGCCTCCGCGCGCGACGCCTCGGTGTTTGGGGCCGGCCCGGAGCTGGCGAACCTCGATTTCTCCGGCGGGACCGCGTCGTTCGCCGAGCGCGGCATCGACCGCTACCGCTACCGGGTCGAAAGCGCCGGTCGGAATTTCCTGATCCTGAGCCAGGTCTGGTATCCGGGATGGAGGGCCACGCTGGACGGCGCGCCGGCCCGGCTGTACCGGACCGACCACGCGCTGATCGGCTGCGCTGTCCCCCCGGGCAGCCACGAGCTGGTCCTCCGGATGACCTGCCCTCCCCTGCGCACCGGCCTGCTCCTGGCCCTTCCCGGGGCGATCGCCGTCCTCCTCATGCTGTCCTGGCGGCGGCGTGCGGCTGTCTAGGAAAGCCGCCGACGATGCCGCGCCTTCCCTCCTTCCTCTCCCCGGCCGCCTGGGTCATCGTGGGGCTTGCGGCGGCCTCGACGATCGGGATCTGCCTCATGCGCCCCCCGGCCTCGCGCGCCCTCCAGTTCTGGATTTTTGCGATCCAGCACAAGCCCTTCTACCAGACGGCGATCGCCGGGTGGAACCACACCCATCCCGACAAGCCCGTCGAGCTCGTGCTCATGAGCGGCACGGCCCTGCAGCAGCGGATGATGTCCTCGTTCTTCTCCGGCACGCCGATCGCCGATGTCCTGGAGGTCGAGCGCTCCAACATCGGTCCCGCGTTCGCGGGACCGCTCGAAAAAATCGGCTTCGTGGACCTGACCGATCGCCTCCGCGACCAGGGCCTGCTCGACGGCATCAACCGGCCCTCCTTCAGCCCGTGGACCTCCCGGGGCAGGATTTTCGGCATTCCGCACGACGTGCACCCGGTCCTCCTGGCCTACCGGGCCGACCTCGTGGAGGCGGCCGGGATCGACGTGTCCCGGATCGAGACCTGGGATGACTATTTCCGGGTGATGGCGCCCCTCCAGGTGGCCGCGGGCGAATCCGGCGGGCCCGGCCGCGCCCTCGTTGTGGGATGGCCGTCGGACTACTACATCGCAGAGATGCTCCTGCTTGAGTCCGGCGGGGCGATCTTCGACGCGCGCGGGCGCCCGACCCTCAATGCGCCCTTCAACGCGCGCTTCCTCGCAAGGCTGGCGACCTGGTTCACCGGGCCGCGACCGGTCGCCCGGAGCGTCGACTGGTTCTCGGCCTCGGGACACAGGATGCTCCTCGACGGGCTGGTGGTCGGCCTTCCCGTGCCGGACTGGTACGCGGGCATCATCCTCAAGCTGGAGATCCCCGGGCTCGCCGGGAAACTGAAGCTCATGCCCCTGCCCGCCTGGGAGCGGGGCGGCCGCCGGACCAGCGTCTGGGGAGGGACCATGCTGGGCATTGCGAAATGCTCCCCCCGCCGGGAGGACGCCTGGGAGTTCGCGCAGTACCTCTACCTCGCGCGGGCGACCGCGGAGGCCCTTTTTCGGCGCAACGGCATCGTGTCGCCGATCAGGTCGCACTGGACGGATCCGGTCTACGACCAGCCCGACCCGTACTTCTGCGGGCAGCCGGTCGGACGCCTCTTCCTGGACCAGGCCCCGCACGTGCCGGTGCGAACCTCGTCCCCCTTCAACGAGCAGGCCCTCACCGCCTTTGACAACTGCCTGATCAGCGTGACCGACTACGCGGTGCGGACCGGCCGCGCCGATCCGGCCACCCTGGTTCCCGAGGCGCAGCGGCTGCTCGACCAGGCCCAGCGCGACATCACCGCCCTGGTCGGCCGCAACGCCTTCCTCTCGTCGCCGCCATGAAATCCGCACGGCCGCACCCCGCCTGGGCGCCCTGGTTTTTCCTTGCGCCCTTCCTCCTGCTCTTTGCCGCGTTCTTCGCCTGGCCGCTCGTGCGGGCCGCCGTCCTTTCCCTTGAGCAGACCTACGGCCCCGGGGTCGGCGTCTTCGTCGGGTTCAGGAATTTCGCGTTCCTGGCCCGCGATCCCCTCTTCTGGACTGCGCTGCGGAACACCGCGGTGTTCACGGTCGGCTCGCTCCTCATCCAGATGCCCGTCGCCCTCGGGCTGGCCATCCTGCTCAACCGCCCCTCGCTCCGGGGCCGGGCCGTATTCCGGCTGATCTTCTTCTCCCCCGCCCTGATCGGCATGGTCTTCGCGGCCACCCTCTTCACCCTGATTTTCGAGAAGCAGACCGGGCTCGTCAACTTCGCGCTGCACTCGCTTTTCCGCGGCTGGAACCCGGACTTCCCCTGGCTGGAGGACTACCTGATGGCCTCGCTCATCCTGGCCGCCCTCTGGCTCTACGCCGGATTCAACATGGTCTACTTCCTGGCCGCCCTGCAGAACGTGCCCCAGGAGCAGCTCGATGCGGCGAGCATCGACGGGGCCGGGCCGTGGGGGCGCTTCCGACACGTGACACTCCCGGCCATCCGGCCGGTGGCCGGCTTCATCGTGATGCTCTCGATCGCCGGCAGCTTCCAGATATTCGTGCTGCCCTATGTCATGTTCCTGCGCACCGGCGGGGCCGGTCCGCTCAACCGGGGCCTCACGGTGGTGATGTACCTTTACAAGACGGGGTTTCTGATCGGCGACCTCGGCTACGCGAGCGCGATCGGCTGGGTGCTGGCGCTCCTCCTGGTCGCGATCGCCCTCCTTCACCGCGCCCTCTCCCGCGGGGAGACCCAGTGACCATGAACGCCCGCCGCCTCGCCCGAGTCCTGGGCCGCCCGCTGCTCTACGCCTTCCTGGTCCTCTTTGCCGCGCTCACGGCCGTGCCCTTCGCCTGGATGATCACCTCGGCCTTCAAGTCCGGCGGCGACTTCTTCCTCTCGCTCTTCCTCCCGGCGGGGAACGGATTCCTCGGCGTGGCGTGGGACCACCTGACGCTCGACAATTTCCGCCGGCTCTTCCGCGAGGTCCCGATGGCCCGCTCGCTGGTCAACTCGGTCTTCCTCGCCTCGGTCACCAGCCTGTTCGCGACCCTGTGCGGGGCGATGGGCGGGTACGCGCTGTCCCGTTTCGAATTCCGGGGCCGCGGCCTCCTGACCTCCCTCGTCCTGGGCACCGCGATCCTGCCCGTGCCCCTGCTCCTGGCGCCCCGCTTCGAGTTGATCTACCACCTGCACCTGCTGGACACCTTCGCGGGCTACCTCCTGCCCCAGCTCGCGCCCGCCTTCGGCGTCTTCCTCTTCCGGCAGGCGATGCTCAACCACATCCCCGCGGAGATCATCGAGTCGGCCCGGCTCGAGGGCTGCGGCGAGATCAGGATATTCTTCACCCTGGTCCTGCCGCTGGTCCGCCCCATGGTCGGGGCGTTCATCATCATCACCTTCCTCGGGGTCTGGAACGACTTCATCGGGCCCCAGATCATCCTGCAGTCCGCCGGGCGCCAGCCCCTCGCTGTCACGCTGGCCGGCCTGGGCTCGAACTACGGCAACGACTATGGGATGATGATGGCCGGGACCCTTGTCTCCGTCGCCCCGATCATCTGCCTTTTTCTCCTGCTCCAAAAGGAGTTTATTTCCGGGCTCACCTCGGGCACGGTCAAGGGCTGACCCCGAACCCATGATCCCCAACAGCACGCGGCGCATCCTCCTGGCAAGCATGGCCGGGACCACGATTGAGTTCTTCGACTTCTACATCTACGCGACCGCCGCGGTGCTGGTCTTTCCCGCGCTCTTCTTTCCCGGTTCCGACCCGGCCACGGCCACCCTAAAATCCCTCCTGACCTTCGGCCTCGCCTTCCTCGCCCGCCCGCTCGGCTCGGCCGTGTTCGGCCACTTCGGCGACCGGATCGGCCGCAAGACAACGCTCGTCGCCTCCCTCCTCACGATGGGGGTGTCCACGGTGGCCATCGGACTGCTTCCGACCTATGCGACGGCGGGGATTGCGGCGCCCCTCCTGCTCGCGCTCTGCCGGATCGGCCAGGGCTTGGGCCTGGGCGGCGAGTGGGGCGGCGCCATCCTCCTCGCCACCGAGAACGCCCCGCCGGGGAAGCGCGGCTGGTACGGGATGTTTCCGCAGCTGGGTGCTCCGGTCGGCTTCATCTGCTCCGGGGGCATCTTCCTCGCGCTGTCCCACTGCCTCACCAACGCACAGTTCCTGGCCTTCGGCTGGCGGATTCCCTTCATCGCCAGCAGCGTGCTCGTCCTGGTCGGCCTGTACGTGCGGCTCCGGATCGCGGAGACTCCCGTCTTCCAGCGGGCAATCGAGAGGCACCAGCGGGTGAGCGCGCCCCTCATCGCCGTCTGGCGCCGGCACGCCGGCGCCGTGGTCCTGGGCACACTGCTGTCGCTTGCCACCTTCCTCCTCTTCTACGTCCTCACGGTCTTCTGCCTGAACTGGGGGACGGGCCGGCTCGGGTACACCCGCGAGGAGTTTCTCCTCATCCAGATGGCCGGAGCCGTGTTTTTCGCGGCGGCCATCCCCTGCTCCGCGATCCTCGCGGACCGCAGGGGCCGGCGGCTGACGCTGCTCGTCGTGACCGCCTCGATCATCCTCTTCGGCCTGGCGCTCGGGCCGCTGTTCGGAATCCCGCACGGCGGGGCGTTTCTGACGATGATTGTCGGCTTTTTCCTGATGGGGATGACCTACGGCCCCCTGGGCACGCTCCTTTCCGAGCTATTCCCGACGCCGGTCCGGTACACCGGCTCCTCGCTGAGCTTCAACCTGGCCGGCATTTTTGGCGGGTCGATCGCCCCAACCCTCGCGACCTGGCTCGCCGCGCGGTACGGGCTCTGGGCGGTCGGCTGCTACCTTTCCGCGGCATCGGTCCTGACGCTCATTGCACTCCTCCGCAGCCGGGAGACCGGCCAGTCGGACCTGGAGGAGTGCGCGCCGGTCGCCTGAGGTTCCAAGCCTACGGGGCGATTCCCCTCACGATGGCGGCGGAGGCGAAGCCGGATTTCCTGGCGGGCGATTGCCCGGGATTGGAAAATGCAAGGAGAACGCCGCCGAGGATGGTGACGATCATGAACGCAAAGAGGAAGTTGTGGAATTGCCCCGCAGAGGGCCGCGTCGATTCGTTATTCATGGATGGATTGGTTATGCGGGGTAAGACGCGGCGCGGCCGCCCGTGTTTCCCGGCGCCCGATAATTTTCCCTGACAAAAATGCGCGTCCGGTGAAACCATCTGCCGCGCCGTGCGTCCCCGGCGCACCGGTCCGGCGGCCCGCTCAGAGCGCCCGGGCAAGGATTTCAACCCGCTCCGCGGCGGTGAGCACCGCCGGGTTGGCCTTCATGCTGTTGGAGTTGGCCGCCTGCCCGGAAAGGATTTCAAAGTGGGACGGAAGCACCCCGTAGGCGCCCAGGCCGGGCAGCCCGAGGTCGCGGACCAGTTCGCGCACCCAGGCCGCCGCGTCGTCGGCCCGCGCTGTATCCCGGCCCGTGAGGATGCGCGCGACATCCGCGTAGCGCCGCTGCCCTTCCCCGCCGCCCCGGCTCCGCAGGGCCCCGAGGTTCACCTCGATCGAGGGCGCGAGAAGCGCCGCGCAGACCGCCCCGTGGGGCGCCCCGAATCGGCCCCCGACCGGCGACGCAAAACCGTGGACCGCGCCAAGCCCGGCATTCGCCAGCGCGATGCCCCCGCAGAGGCTCGCCAGGGACATGTCCTCCCGCGCGGCGGCGTCCCCCCCGTCGGCGAATGCGCGCCGCAGCGCGCGCGCCACGCGGGCCATGCCCTCCCGGCACAGGGCGTCCGTGAACGGGTTGGCGCGAAGGCAGACATAGGGCTCGATCAGTTGGGCGAGCGCGTCCATCCCCGTGGCCGCGGTGATCGCCGGCGGCAGGTCCCGGGTGAGCCCCGGGTCGACAAGCGCGATCCGCGGCAGGAGCGTCGGCCCGCGCAGACTGACCTTCACGCCGTGGGCCGGGGACCCGAGGACGGCGTTTCGCGTCGCCTCGGAGCCCGTCCCGGCGGTCGTCGGGATCGCCATGCAGGGCAGCGACGGCAGCGCCAGCGGGCGCCCCGCCCCGACGATCTCAAGGTAATCGGCGGGCTCGCCCGGGTTCGGGGCAAGCGCCGCCACGGCCTTGGCCGCATCAAGGGCGCTGCCGCCGCCAAATCCTATGACGCAGTCGCACCCGGCCTCGCGCGCCGCCGCCACCGCCGCTGCGACCGCGGCCACGGTGGGTTCGCCGTAAACCCGGCAGGCCGTCGACGAGACGCCCGCCGCGTCGAGGAGCCGGCGCAGCGGCGCGGACCGCTCCGGGTTCGCCCCGGTGACCAGGAAGGCGCGCCGGCCAAGGGACCGGGCCGCGTCGCCCGCCTCGCGGAGGCGGCCCGCGCCAAAGAGGATCCGGGCCGCCGTCGCGAACTCGAATGCCGCCGGGTCACCAGCGGTCATCTGCGGGAAAGAGGTTCGTGTATCGGGAGGCCCTGCGCTCCCCGGCCATCATGGGGGCGACCGTGTCGCGCCAGGCCTGGTAGTGGCGGGTCTCCCGGTGCGCGGCATGGCCCTCCGGGCCGCGGTACGCCTCGACGAGGACAAAGCGCGTGGGATCGTCCTCCTGCTGCGCGACGTCAAAGCGGGCGACCAGCCGCTCCTGGACGCTGTTGCGGGCGTTCTCAAGCGTCGCCGCCTTGAAGGCCTCGACGCACTCGGGCTTCACCTGGATGTGGACATGCAAGATTGTCATGGCGGCCGGGAAGGTACACACTGCCCCCGTGCAAGACAAGCTGCTCAAGCCGTTCAGACACGACCACGACTACACGCCCGAACGGGGCGATTCCGAGAAGAAGACCCGGCGGCTCGTCCTGCTCACCGCCGCGATGATGGTCTTCGAGATCCTCGCCGGCTGGCGCTTTCACTCGATGGCCCTCCTCGCGGACGGGTGGCACATGAGCACGCATGTCGCCGCCTTCCTCATCACGGCGGCGGCCTATGCCATCTCCCGCCGCCACCGGCAGGACTCCAGCTTCTGCTTCGGGACCGGCAAGATCGACGTCCTGGGGGGCTACACGAGCGCCGTCCTCCTGGGCGTCGTCGCCGTCTTCATGGCCGCGGAGTCCGTCCTTCGCCTCTTCCATCCCCTTCCGATCCACTACAACGAGTCGATTGCGATCGGCTGCCTCGGCCTCTGTGTGAATGTCGCCAGCGCCCTGCTCCTCAAGCACGGCCACGGGCACGGCGACTCGCACGGCCATGGGCACGCCGGGGAGATGGACCTGAACCTCAAGGCCGCCTACGTCCACATCCTGGCGGACGCGGTCACCTCCCTCCTCGCGATCACGGCGCTCGTCGCGGGCAAGTTCCTGGGCTGGGTCTGGATGGACCCGGTGATGGGGATCATCGGGTCGGGCGTGGTCGCGCAATGGTCCTGGGTCCTCCTCCGGGACACGAGCGTCATCCTGATCGACCGGACCCCCCAGACCGATCTCAAGGACGAGATCCGGAAGGCGGTCGAGTCCGAGGAGGGCACCTCGATTGTCGATCTCCACGTCTGGCAGGTCGGCGTCGGGCAGTTCTCCGCGATCGTCTCGATCGCCGCTGAAAACCCGAGGACGCCCGAGTACTACAGGAAAAAATTCAAGGAGCACGCGGAACTGCTGCATGTGACGATCGAGATCCACGCGGTTCCGCGGGGCGTTGCGTCGTGAAAATCGTGATCGCCGGGGGCTCGGGATTCCTGGGCCGCGCCCTGGCTCGCTCGCTTTCCGGGGCTGGGCGCGAGGTCGTGGTCCTCAGCCGCAGCCCCGCCCCGGGCCTTCCGTGGCGGACAGCAGTCTGGGACGCGATGAGCCCCGGTCCGTGGATGGCCGAGATCGACGGGGCGGACGCCGTGATCAACCTTGCGGGTCGCACCGTCAACTGCCGGTACAGCGCAGCCCACCGCCGCCAGATCGTCGATTCGCGGACAAGGTCCACCCGGGTGATCGGCGAGGCGATCGCGCGCGCCTCCCGACCGCCCTCCCTATGGCTCCAGGCGGCGACCGCGACCATTTACGCGCACCGTTACGACACGGCCAACGACGAGACCTCCGGTATCATCCCCGACACCGAGCCGGGCGTCCCCGAGACCTGGAACTTCAGCACCGGCGTCGCCAGGACCTGGGAAAAGGCGCTGGCCGACGCGGATGCGCCGCGGACCCGGAAGGTCGCGCTGCGGATCGGCATTGTCATGGGCGCCGAGCCGGGAACCGCCTTCGACGTCCTGCTCGGGCTGGTGCGCCGGGGGCTGGGCGGACGCGCGGGGGACGGGCGGCAATTCGTCTCCTGGATTCACGAGGATGATTTTGTCGCGGCGATCGGGTGGCTCATCGAGCACCCGGAGATATCCGGACCGGTGAACATCGTTTCACCCGGGCCGGTCCCGAACGCCGCGTTCATGCGCGAACTGCGCCGGGCCTGGGGCGTCCGGTTCGGCCTCCCCGCCGCCCGCTGGATGCTGGAGATCGGGGCCTTCTTCCTGCGGACGGAGACCGAGCTGGTCCTGAAAAGCCGGCGCGTGGTGCCCGGCCGGCTGCTTGAGTCCGGCTTCGCGTTCAAGTTTCCCGACTGGCCGGCCGCCGCCGCCGACCTCTGCGCCCGCTGGCGACTCAAACGTACTTCGGCTTGAGCGCCCGGCCCTCGCGCGCGCTGCGGTCGGCCAGGTCCAGGATGTGGATCGGCCGGCGGGACCACTCGGGGGTGATCGTCAGCGGCGCGCCCTTCACCAGGTGGGCGGCGACATTTTCATAGTACTTTTCCCACAGCGAGGTCGGATTCCTGCCCTTCGTCACGATGGCTTTCTCGCTATCGCGGACGGTGATTTCGTAGTTGTCGTAATCCCACCAGAAGGTCCCCTTCGTCCCGGTCACCTCGACCATTCCCCGCTTCGGGCTCGCGTCGATCCCGGTGACGCAGAGGGTGAGCCAGGTGCCGCTCTTGAAGCGCACGACGGCAAAGCCCTCGTCCTCGATCGTGTCCGCGCCCCACTTCGACTGGCCCGCCCAGAATCCGGACTTGGCGAAGCCGCTGACCTCCGCGATCTCGGAATCGAGAAGCTGGAGCGAGTACTCGAGCAGGTGGACTCCCCAGTCGTAGAGGATGCCGCCGGAAATGCTCTTGCTGGAGCGCCACCAGTCGCCCGGCTTCCCCCACTGCCCCATGTGCGCCTCGATCCGGACAATATCCCCGATCGCCCCGGAGCGGACGACCTCGAGCGCCTTCACGATCGAGCCGTCCCAGTGGCGGTTGTGGAAGGTCGAGACCATCACGCCGGCTTTCCGGGCCGCCGCGATCATCGCGTCGCACTCCGCGGTGGTGATCGCCAGGGGCTTCTCGGAAACGACATGCCGCCCGGCACGCAGGCACTGGAGCGCGATCGGCGCATGGGTGTTGTGGGGCGTGATGATGACGACCAGGTTGACCTCCGACTTGGCCAGCATCTCCGTCACGCTGGCGTAGGTCTGGATCCCCGGGAATTCCTTCGCGGCGACCGCCAGGCGGACCGCGTCGGGCTCGGCCACCGCCCAGGGTGTCATCCCCGCCTTCAGCATGTCCTGAAGGTGGAGCTTACCCATATTGAAGGCGCCACCGTACCCGATGACGCCGACCTTGATGTCCTTTGCCTGCTTGAAGCGGTTTTTCATGGATGGTTGTTGAAAAAAGGGGATAGGAAGCAGCCGCCACAATCAACAAGAGAAAATTTCGGACTCGAACAGGAAGGTCGGGAAGAGCGGGGAGCTCGATCCATCCATAATCCAACTCCTTCCGGAGTCCCATCCGGATTCCCTGCACGCAGTCGGTCTTGATTTTGATCTTGGGCCCATCCTTCCGGGCCTTTCCGATCTTCCCGAACTTCCTGTTCAAAATCCGTTTCCGTCTGAAATTGACCCGGCCGACCGCGCCTCATTGCCTGTCCCACCCCTTCCCATGCTGAAAAATTGGCCCCTAACCGCGCTCCTGATCCTCGCCTCGCTCCGGCTTGCGGCCGCGCCCGCGACCCCGGGCGAGCCGGTTGACCTTTCGCCCTGGGCCTACGCCTACGGCAGGGGCTCCGCCGCCAACCCCCCGGAGTCCGATTGGCTCCAGCCTCACAAGATGCTTCGCTGGGACACGATCAACGGGTCGCTGGTGTGGTACTACGACGACTCCGCCGATGTCCTTCCCCGCGGCATCGTCCTGGCGGGCCTTCTCTGGGAGGAGCCCCGCGACATCCAGCACGTGACCCTTGAATTCCCCAACGCCGGCGGGCACCTCCCCAAGGTGGGGGAGATCCTTGTCGCCGCACGGTCGTCGGCCTCGTTGTGGGAGGATGTGTGCCGCAAGCCGCCGTATGCCGCTGTTGTGGCGGAGGAGCAGGGGCACCCGGCGGCCACCCCGCAGGGGACCATCGCATTCAGATTCAATCTCACCTGCCAGCCCCTCACCAAGCTCTACGTCATCTATCGCGGCGCCGATCCCGACGTCGCCGTCCCCGCGATCCACGCCTATGGCAAGGCGCGCTGGATGAAGGAATCGACGATCGACGTCGAGTGGGGGTTCCGGCGCGGCGGCCCGCGCACGGGCTGGCTCGGCCGGGTGGAGGCCTACAATGGCCTTGTCCGGGGGATAACCCCCCTGGTGTCCCGGGACGGCAGCCGGCGCGGCATCCATGTGCGCCTTCTGCAGACCGACGACCCGGGCAACAGCCGGACGCTCCTGACCGTCCGCGGCGGCGTTGAGGATGTCACGGTCGCGCTTCGGGCGCTCGACGAGGGCCCTGTTCTCATGCCGGGAGCCGGGATCTTCGTTGCAAAGTCCGGAACCGGGGTTTCCGCCGCCGAATTTGCCCGGCAACTGGCGGCAAGGGGACTGAAGACCACCCGGGAACGGGTCGAGGCCGCCCCCGAGGAGAGCTGGGAGAGCGCCATGCGGCGCTTCCACCCCGGCGCGCAGTTTCCGGATTTCCCCGTCCCCCCGATAAAGCCGGTCATGACGATCGACGTCCCGGAAAAACCGATCGTCCGCCAATGGGAGCTGGGCGCGTGGCACCTGCAGCGCTGGTGCCAGAAATGCCCCGACGGCACCTATGCGGTGAGCATCTGGCCCTACGACAAGAGCAACGGGGGCAATGAGGGCACGGTCGCCCTTGGCTCGGAAAGCTTCCTGAACATCCGCGTCCTGGACATGATGGGGCTGCACGACCTCGCCCGGGGCGGACTGGACTACTGGCTTTTCGGAGCGCATGCCCAGCCCTTCATCTGGCACGCCGAATCCATGGGCGCCGACGCTCTCTGCAACCCGTACAACAGCCCCAACCGGCGCTCGCCCGGCTACGACCAGAAGCACAGCTCCGGCCACGGGCGGATCATGGCGGCGGCCGCCTTCCACTACCGGATGACCCGGGATGCGGACTGGTGGTCAAAGGCCGAGCCGGTCCTGCGCAAGGCGGCCGAGGCGACGATTCGGCTGCGGGACACCTGGGACGGCTCCCAGCCAGCCGGTTCGTGGGCCCACGGGCTCATGCCCCCGTCGAACATCTCGGACAACAACGACAACCGGATTTTCTACGCGATGTCCGGATTCTTTTTCCAGGGGCTGAACGACGTTGGCCTGCTCCTGGAACACACGCGCGCGCTCCCCGGGCCCGATCCGGTGCGGGAGGCGGACGTCATGCGCAGCGACATCCGCCGGGCCGTCGACCGCTCCCTTGCGCTCACCCAGGTCGTGAAGGTTTCCGACGGCACCTACCGGCGCGATTACTCCTTCATGCCCTATATCCGCGGGCTGGCGCTGGATGTCGACAGCGGCGCCGCGACCGGTCACAGCCGCTACTACGACGGAAAGATGGGATCGCTGACGCTGGTCGAGGCGGGAGTCATCGGTCCGCGGGACCCGATCGTCGCCGACCTGCTCGACGTCTACGAGGACCGCCTGGTCCGCGACGGGCAGAACGAGCAGAACAGCTACAACAACGCCCCCGGCGTCTACCTGGCCCGGGACGACATCCCGATGTTCCTGCGCGGGCTGTACAACGGCTACGCCGCGGAAATCGACCCGGGCAACGGGTACACGCTCTGGGAGGGGACCGACAGGTCCGACGCAAAGGACAAGACCTTCGAGGAGGCGGGATTCCTCCGCAACGTGCGGATGATGCTCGTGATGGAGGACGGCGGTGTGCTCTGGCTCGCCCGGGGCACGCCCCGCGCCTGGCTCGGCCAGGGAAAGCGGATCGCGGTGTCGCGCGCGCCCACCTGCTTTGGCGAGGCCGCCTTCGCCATCACCTCCGACGCGGCGAACGGCGCGATCAGCGCCATCGTGGACATCCCGTCGCGCAATCCGCCCAATGCCGTCCGCCTGCGGCTGCGGCATCCCGCCGCAGCGAGGATCCGGAGCGTGGAGGTGAACGGGAAGCCGTGGACGAACTTCGACCCGGCCGGGGAATATATCGAGCTGAAGGGGCTATCCGGCCGCGTGACGGTGGCGGCGCGCTACTGAGCGTCCCCGTCAGCGAAGCTTGGCGAAGCTCGACTGGAGGATCTGCAGGTCGGACTTTCCGGCCACCTTCTGACGGGCGGCGCTGATCAGGTTTCCCTCTAGCTGGTTCTTGGTCGGGCGGTGCGACTCGTAGAAGACGCCAAACGCGCCCGGCCAGGGCAGCGAGGCGAGACGGTAGGCCGCCCGGGCGTCGGAGGTGTCATGCCGCTGCTCGTCCTCGGGCGTGCCGTCGTTCTTGCGCTCCTCGATGATCGAAAAGGCGCCGCCCTTGCGGGGATTGCCCGCGTCGAACGCGCCCGGGAAGAACTCGACGCACTCGGAGAGGATCTCGACCACGGAGAAGCCGTCGTGCCGGGCCGCCCGCTCCATCATCTGCGCCATGTGGTTGATCTGCGTGGCGTGGCTGCGGGCGATGAAGGTGGCCCCGCTGTTCACCAGCGTGCCCATGGGGTTGATCGGCTGGTCGATCGCGCCGGTCGGATCGGTCTTGGACTTGAAGCCCAGGGGCGAGGTCGGGGAGGTCTGCTTCTTGGTGAGGCCGTACACGGAATTGTCCATGATCACGTAGGTCATCCGGGGATTCTTGCGCGCGGTGTGGACCAGGTGGTTGCCGCCGATCGAGAAGCCGTCGCCGTCGCCGCCGAAGGCGAACACGTGCAGGTCGTCGCGGCCCAGGCTGATCGCCGCGCTGAAGGGCAGCGAGCGGCCGTGGATGTAATGCCCGCCGTGGGTGTTGACGAAGTAGGGAAACCGGGACGAGCAGCCGATCCCGGCCATCGTCACGATGCTCTCATGGGGGTACTGGAGCTTCTCCAGGACCTTGTAGAACACGGCGAGGACGGCGAAGTCGCCGCACCCCGGGCACCAGGTGGGGTGGTCCCCCGTGATGCTCTTGCGGGTGATGGGCAGGCGATCCTGCGCCGGGGCGGATGGAATTTCGGAGGAGGCGGAGACCATGGGAATTTCGGGGGTCAGGAGTTTCCGTTGCGGGCCAGGCTGGCGGTGACGCCGTCGACGATTTCGCCGACCCTGAAGGTCAGGCCGTCGGTCTTGGTGATGCTGCGAATGGATGGGAGCGCCCAGCGGGCGCGCAGGAGCGTCGCCAACTGGCCGAACCCGTAGAGCCCCTCGTCGTTGAGCTCCGCGACGAGGACCTGCCGGTACCGGCGGAAAATGGGCTCGAGGTCGTTTGGCAGCGGATTGAGGCTTCGAATGTGGACCTGGCCGACCTTCCGGCCGTCGGCCCGGAGCCGGTTCGCCGCCTCGCGGATCGATCCCCAGGTCGAGCCCCAGCCCACCAGCAGGACATCGCCCTCGGGGTCCCCGTGGACGGTGGTCGGCGGCAGCGCCGCGGCGACCGCCTTGATCTTGTCCCGGCGCTTGGCGGTCATCTTCACGTGCATTTCCGGCCCGGCCGCCGGGTGTCCGTTCTCGTCGTGCTCGAGCCCGGTGACCGTCGGGTAGTGCCCCCCGAGCATCCGCGATCCCGGCGGAGCATGGCGCGTGATCCGGTCCAGGGGGAAGGGCTTGAATTCCGGCCCGCGGTCCGAGAGGTCGGGCTTGGGATCGGCCATCATTGCCTTGAGGTCGGGCTCGTCGAAGGCCTCGATCCGCGTGGCGAGCACCTGGTCCGAGAGGATGATGACCGGCGTGCTGTATTCCCGCGCGATCCGCCCGGCCTCAATGGCGACGTGGAAGCAATCCTCGACGTTCTTGGGCGCAAGCACCACCCGCGGAGCGTCGCCGTGGCTGCCGTAGATCGCCTGCATGAGGTCGGACTGCTCGACATTGGTCGGCAGGCCCGTGCTGGGACCGCCGCGCTGGACATTGATGACAAGCAGGGGAATCTCCGACATGGACGCCCAGCCGAGGGCCTCCATCTTGAGCGAGAGCCCGGGTCCGGAGCTTCCCGTGACGGCCAGGTGCCCCGCGTAGGAGAATCCGAGCGCGTAGGCGATCGCCCCCAGCTCGTCCTCGGCCTGCACAAAGATCCCGCCGTACTTGGGCAGCTCGGAGCGCAGCGTCTCCATGATGCTCGACCAGGGCGTGATCGGGTACCCGGCGCCGTAACGGACGCCCGCGGCGATCAGCCCGTAGGTGAGCGCCAGGTTCCCGTCCATGGTCACCTGGGGGCGCCCGGAGGAGGCCTCCTGCGCCTTGGCGTCGAAACGGAAAAAGCAATCGCGGATATTGTCCGCCGGGTAGGCGTAGCCGGAGTCGAAGGCCAGCATCGCGTTGCGCACGATATCCTCGGACCTCCCGCCAAATCGCTCCTGGATGAGAGTCGTGAGCTTGGCGACATCGAGGTCGAAGATCCGGCCGAGGAGCCCGAGCACGAAGATGTTCTTCCCCTTTCCCTTGGTCGCGCCGCCGACCGACTCGACCGTCCGGCTGGTGATCGGCACGCCGATCGCCGTGAAGCGCTTGTCCTCGGGGTCGGGCTTCACGTGGTCGGAGTCGTAGATGAGGACGCCGCCCGGGCGGAGCGATTCCACATGGCTCTCGTAGCTGTGCTGGTAAAAGGCCACGAGGAGGTCGGTCTGGTCACCCGCGGTGAGAATGTCCCCGGTGCCCATCCGCACCTGGAAGATCGACGGGCCGCCCGAGATCGTGGAGGGGATCGTCATGTAGGTCATGACCTCCTGGTCGGAACGGCCGGCGAGCCGGGCGAGAAATCCGCCGATTGTCTGGATGCCGTCCTGCGAGTCTCCCGCGAGTCGGATCACCGCATCGTGGATCGATCGCGCCGAGCTCGGGCCGGAGGAGTTGCCGGTCGCACGTGAGGAAGAAGCGGTAGTGGACATGGGGGAGGGTTAAAAATGCCGCCGGATGGGAGCTTGTCAACGCGACGAGCAGCCTTCAACAAGGTCAGGAAGCCCTAACGATGGCTGTTAATAGCCTGTATATGAACGCTAATGGCACAGGATCCGCACCCGCGACCGGCCGGGGCCTGACCAAGGGCCAGGTCCTGCTCTACCGCGCGGGCGCCCTCATACTGGCCGCGGGGTTGTCCGGGGCGGCCTGGGCCTACGTCCGGGCGACCCGAAGCCCCGAGCTTCCCGGCGCGATTCCCGGCGTACAGGAAACGAAGATCGATCAGTACCGGATGGAGCTATACGGCGGAAAGGCCAACATCCTGGCCAATGACTTTCAGTCTTGGTTCGACGCGCTGTGGCACGGTCGGGAGCTCGCCTATACGCTGGCCGTCCTCGCCATCGTCATCGGGCTTGCCTGCTTCCTGCTCGCGGAGCACCTTCCGAAAATACCCGCCTTTCCCCCGGCCGACCACGACCGCCGCGCCAAGCCGGGCGAATCCGCTGGATTGACCCCTCAACCGCCCGCGGATAGCAACAGCGCCGCAAAGCCCAACTCCAAGACACCATGAGAATGCCCCTGTTTTTCCGGCTTTCCGCCGCGCTTGCCGCCTGCCTGCTCCCTGCGGCCTGCATGACCGAGCCCTACGACACCCCGCCGGGCACTTATACGGTGGAAGTGGCCATCCCCACGTTCACCTCCGACTACGGCCAGGACGACATGGCGGTTAGCGCCGTCCAGGACTTTCCTGTCATCACCGGCGAAAGGATCTATTTCCACGTGAGCCTGCCGATCTCGATGAATGTTTTTGTCTTCGACAAGTTCGGTCCGCCGCCCGGCCTCCCGCTGCTTTTCGCAAAGCAGGGAATCAGCGTCTACGGCGTGGTCGTGTCCGCCGGGGGCAAGATCCGGTTTGTGTTCTCGCCGACCGAGCCGATCGGCTCGGGCGAAATCAAGATCACGCTGGCCAAGGCACCGTTTAAGATGGTTCCCGGGCTTTAGCGCCCGGACGCGCGCAGCTGTTCCAGAATCCGCAGTGCCGCCTGATTTCCCGGGCGCAGCTTTAGAAACGCCTCCAGTTGCCCCTCGGCCTCCCGGTACTTCCCGAGGTTGAGCAGCGCGACCGCCAGGTTGAACTCGGCCTCCGCATAGCCCGGCCGGGCCCGCAGCGCCGCCTCGAACTCCGCTGCGGCTTCGCCCATCCGCCCGCCCCCCTTCATCAACACGTTGCCCAGGTTGAAATGCGCTTCGGCGAAGCCCGGCCGGAGCCCCAGCGCCGCCCGGTACTCGGCCGCCGCGTCGGCCGTCCCGCCCGGGGCGGCCGCCCAGACATTCGCCAGGTTGAAATGCGCCTCGGGATCCCGCGGGTCCAGCCGCAGCGCCTCGCGGTACTCGGCGATTGCGTCATCCGCCCCTCCCGGCAAGCCGAGCAGCGCGGTGCCGAGGTTGTCGTGGGCCTCGGCATACCAGGGCTTCAGCCGCACCGCCGCACGCAGCTGGTCAATCGCGCCGGCCAGCCGGCCCGGCTCCTTTAGCAGCGCGGCCCCCAGGTTGTTGCGGGCCTCCGGATCGTCCGGCGCCAGCCGGACGGCCTCCTGGTATTCCCCGACGGCCGCGTCCCAGGCTCCGGGAAGATCGCGGTAGGCATTTCCAAGATTGTCGTGCGTGGTGGCGCTGCCCGGATCCAGCCCGATTGCGATCCGGTACTGGCCGATGGCGGCTGGCAGGCGGCCCGGCTCCTTCAGCCAGACATTCCCCAGGTTGTTGTGCGCCCTCGGATTCCCAGGGCACTTGGCAACCGTGTCGGCCCAGATCGCCTCCGCGCTCAAATAGTCGCGGTTGCGGGCCGCTGCGGCGCCTCCCAGGAGAACGGCGATCCCTGCGAACACATAAAGCATCCGCCGCCCTGCGAGTGCGAATGAGCCGAGCACGGCGAGCGCGGCGACACCGGCGAGGGGAAGGTACAGCCGGCTCTCCGCCATCGGCTGCCCGACGATCGGGACGACGGTCGAGGTCGGCGCGAGGATGAGGAAGAACCAGCAGGCCGCAAATCCCGCCGCCGGATACCGGCGCAGCGCCAGGGCAGACGCCCCGAGCGCCGCGGCCACGATCAGTGCCTGGCTCCACGAGGAGGGAAATTCGGCCGGGGTCCACGGCCCATAGTCAAAGACCAGGGGACTCGGAAAGACACTGAGCCGGATGTAGGCGACGACGACCCGGCACTCAGCGAGGGCGTAAGCCAAACCGGACACACCCTTGTCAAATCCAACGCCCCGGTGCTGGAGCCCGTGCAGCAGGAGGCCAAGGGGAATCCACGTGGCCGCAAGGCCGAGGTAAAGGGCGCGGTGCCGCCGCCATGACGCCGAGAAACTCCCTGAAACGAAGGTGCGGTCGTAGAGAAATACGGCGATTGGCGCAGTGACGATGACCTCCTTGGATAGAGAGCCGAGGGCGCAGACAATTACTGCAGAAACCTGAAACTTGAAACCTGAAACCCGAAAGTCGAACCCCGATCCACAATCAACCGAACGGACGAAGAAGTAGAGGGTCAGGAGGTAGAAGAGCGCCATTAGGGACTCGGCTCTTTGGGAGATGTAGGTGACCGATTCGGTCTGGAGGGGGTGCCAGGCCCAGATTGCGGCGACGGCCAGGGCCAGGGGGATCGAGGCGGCGCCAAATCGCCGGGCCATGCTCGGCAATTCGAGCGTCCGCCTGACCAGGCCGAAAAGGACCAACGCCGCCAAAACGTGGATCGCCAGGTTCACCGCGTGGTAGCCGGCAACGGCGGTTCCGCCCGCCGCGTAGTTCAGGGCGTACGAAAGGTTGATCAGCGGCCGGCCCCCCGTCCCGCAGTCGGCGGGCGGGGAGAACACCTGCCAGAGCGGCCACAACCGGCGGATCGACGGGTTGTCCGTAATCGGCGTGATGTCGTCCAGCAGAAGCGGGACCGAAAATGTGCGGCTGTAGATTGCCGCTGTGCCGGCGGCCAGGATCGCGCAGGCGGCGGGACCCCGCCATCCCCCAGCCCGTGTCCCGACATTGGCTCCTCGCATCCGCCTTGCCTATACGGGACCGCCGGCGATTCAAGCCCGGCGGATCAGCAATTGCCCGCGCGGCACTTCTCGACGAGCCGGCGCATCGACTCCGACGGATTCAGCGCGGCGACCTCCCCCAGCTCGAACCAGGCCAGGTCCACGGACTCCTCGCTGATTCCCAGGGCCTCGCCGTCGTCCGCCTCGCAGAGAAATCGAAAATCGTAATGAAAGTGGCCGGGTTCGGCTTTTCGCTCCGGGATCCAATGCCGGTCAAAATCGAGGAGTTTTCCGGAGACGAGCCGGACGCTTGAGAGCCCCGACTCCTCCCGGGCCTCGCGGAGCCCCACGGCCGGCAGGTCGGGGTCCCCGTCCGCATGACCGCCGGGGTTGAGCCACGGTCCGAGCTTGCGGTGGAGCGTGAGAAGCGTGCGGGTGCGCGCGGCGTTGACCACAAAGGCCGAGCCGGTGAGGTGCCCGGGGATGCACGTCCTCACCAGGCAGTCCGGGTGAAGCCCGATGAATGCGATCGCATCGGAGGCCATGGCCGACTCGTTCGGGTCGATCGGGGACTGAAGGTGGTTGCGCAGGAGTTCGAGGGCCTCGGTCATCGCCGCCAAACGTGGCGGCGGGGACGGGCGCGCTCCAGCCGAAAAGCACAGTCCAAATTGTGAATTAGGGTGGAGCGCGATCTCCGAGCGCGCTGAATGGGCAGGAGTCCCAAACCAGCGTGCCCGGAGGTCCCGCTCCACCCACACTGAATTGGCATCTAAAAAGTTTGCCTGCACCCGGCCCTGTCGCCGTCCTAGGGGATCCCATGCGTGCCGTCGACATCTCCACCGTAAGGCGCCCAAGCCGCCGCCCGGCCTCCGGGCGCGATGATCTCGCCTGGTGGCGGGATGCCCGGTTCGGGCTCTTCATCCACTGGGGCCTTTACGCGATCCCCGCGGGTTTCTGGAAGGGCAAGCCCGTGCGATACGCCGGGGAGTGGATCATGTACCACGACGAGATTCCCTTCGCCGAGTACTCGAAGCTGGCCGCGCACTTCAATCCCAGGCACTGGGATCCGGCCGCGGTTGTCCGCCTGGCGAAGGAAGCCGGCATGCGCTACCTGGTCATCACCGCCAAGCACCACGAGGGCTTCGCGATGTACCGCTCGGCGGCCAGCCCCTACAATGTCGTCGATGCGACTCCCTGGCACCACGACCCGATGGTCGGCCTGGCACGGGAATGCCGCAAGCAGGGCGTGCGGCTCTGCTTCTATTACTCGCAGGACATCGACTGGCAGCACCCGGACGGCGCCTGGAACTTCTGGGACTACGACGTGAAGCGCAAGGACTCCGGCCGCTACCTGCGCGAGAAGGTGCTCCCCCAACTCACCGAGATCCTGACCCAGTACGGCGACATCGGCATGATCTGGTTCGACACGCCGATGTCGCTCTCAAAGCAGCAGAGCGCGGCGATTCGCAGGCACGTGAAGCGCCTCCAGCCGCACTGCCTTGTCTCGGGCCGGATCGGCCACGGGCTTGGCGACTACAACCTGCCGCGCGACAACTTCCTTCCGCCCGGCCGGCTTGACGGCAACTGGGAAAGCTGCGCCACGATGAACCATACCTGGGGTTTCCGGAAGGACGACCACGAGTGGAAGGACGCCTCGAACCTCATCCGGACGCTGGTGGACCTCTCGAGCAAGGGGTGCAACTACCTGTTGAACATCGGGCCGGATGCCGACGGCCGGGTGCCGGCGCCCAGCGTTGCGCGCCTCCTGGAAATCGGGGCGTGGATGCGGCAGAACGGCGCCGCCGTCCGCGGCACCCAGCCCAGCCCCTACCGGCACGACTTTCCCTGGGGCCGGATCACGACCCGGGGAAAGACGCTGTATTTTCATTTCTTCGGCAAGCCCCCGCACTTCTTTGTCCTGCACGGGCTCCGGACGCGCGTCACCGGTGTGCGCGCCTTCGCCGGCCCCGGAAAAAAGTTCCCCTTCTGCCAGACGGTCGAAAACGCCACCAAGATGCCGGTCCTGGCGATCAACTTCGCGGCGGCGAAAGAGACCAAGCCGGTGACGGTCGTCGAGGTGACCCTTGCGGCCGCGCCCTCGGTCGATCCCCTCACGCTCCAGCAGCCGGACAACTCGGTCACCCTGATCGGGCCCCTGGGCCGCGTCGGGACCACCGCGCCCAAGGCGACGATGAGGATCGGCGGAAGCGGCCTGACCGAGAACTGGCTGGTGAACACCGATTACGTCGACTGGAAGTTCACGGTCATCCATCCGGGCACCTACGACGTGGACGTCGTGACCACGCACCAGCACCTGGAGCCCTGGAGCGGCGGCCACACGCTGGCGGTCGAGTGCGCCGGCAAGGTCCTGCGCCGGGTGACGAAGAAGGGGCGGCTGCTGCCCGGCCTGCGCTCGGTCTACTATCCCCAGATCGCGACCCGCTTCGGCAGGCTGACCTTCGACCACCCCGGCACCTATTCGCTCCGCCTGCGCGCCGTGAAGCTCAACATCCTGAAGAAGCACAAGACCCACTTCTCCGACGGGGGCATGCAGTTCTCGGAGATCCGGATCACTCCCGCCTGAGGGCCGGTCACTTCAGGTTCTTGTCGAAAAATGATCCGACGAGCGTGTAATACTCCTCCCGTTGCTTGCGGGTTTCGGCCGTATTGCTCGTCTTTGGGAAAACCTTGAACTCGTGGGCCACACCGTGGCTCTCAAGGGCGCTGGCGAATTCCTTGGATTGGTCCATTTCGTCGAGATAATCCCTCTTCCGGGAAATGATCAGGACCGGCGCCTTGATACGGTCCACGCGATTGATCGGCGACAGGTCGCTCACCGTCGGCCCGTCCTTCCCGGAATCACCCATCTCGGAATTGAGGTAGTTGATCCATTTTGCATTGTACGAGTGGCCCGCCCTCTTGATGAAGCTGGGCCCGGCATTGTAATACTCCATGATCGGCTTCCAGTCGAAGAGGCCCTCGTTTGCCACGCCACATCGGTAGAGGCTCGGTTCGTGCGCCAGCGCCCAGCCGACCGAAAAGCCTCCAAGCCTCGAGCCGTACACACCCACCCTCCCGGGGTTGGCGATCCCCTTCGCCACCGCCCAGCGCACCCCGTCGGTAATGTCATCTTGAACAGTTCCACCCTGCTGCCGTCGGCCGGCATCGTAGAAGGCCTTGCCGTATCCCGGCGTCCCCCGGGGATTGATCCGAAGCACGGCGTAACCCCGGCTGGCCAGGTATTGGATAAAGGAGTCGTATTCCGGGGTCGCCCCCATTGCGCCGAAGTCCGGGTTCATGACCACGATCGTCGGAAGGTTTTTCTGGACGCTCCCCTGGGGAAACGTGACAAATCCATGGACGAGGAGCCCATCCCTTGCCCGGAATGACATCGGGAACGTCCTGCTCATTTGGTCCGGATTTATCCAATCGGCCGCGTCGAACAACTTGCGGAATCGGCGCGCCTTCCTGTCGAGCAGGTAATAGGACGTGGGGTGCAGGTCTGTGAACGAACCGACAATCATCCGGGACTCATCGTCCGACCAGTTGAGGACCAGGTTCACCGCCCCGGGGAGTGCGTGGTCCACGCTCGCCTGGATTGCCGCCATCTCCGGGTCGAGCCACAGGGTCCGGTAGGTGCGCGCCTGGTAGCGGATGCCGACCAATCGCCGCTTCTTCGACGAGAAGAGCATGTCGCACGAGCTGCCGGCAGGGTTGTCTATGTCGTAGTTCGGATCCGAGGCGACGAGGGCGCCCATTTTCATGGTGGCAAGATCGTAGGTGGACAAACCCCAGGTGCCCGATCGCGTAAGCGTGTCCACATACGCAGTGCGCCGGTCCCAGTCGATCGCAACCGGCAGGGTTCCCCATCCCGCAAATCCAAGGTCCGGCACCTCAGCCCACGGGGTATCGGTCCTTTCGCGAAAGTAAACCCGGGTGTGCGCCCCGTCGAAGCCCACACCCATGCGGATGTCGCCATTGCGGTCGGTTATCCAGTTTTCCATTTCATGGGCGTAATTGGCGACGATGTTGGGTCTCGCGTCGACAGGCGGAGCCCGAAGATCCGTGCCCTCGCTGCCTTTGGCGAAATCGAAGCCGGTATCCTCATCAACGATCGCCCGGCGGTTCAATTCGTCCGGATCGTACCCCAAGAGGAGCACGTGACTGGAGTTCGGCGGGATGAAGAAGAGCTTGGCACCCCACATCTCATGCCAATTTTTCCCATCCCGGCCCACGGCAGCCAATCCTCCCCAATTATAGTTCCCGGCCGCCCAGGATAAATACCCCGTCGCCCTGGATTCGCTCCCCTGCTCAAAGGAGAAAAGCGCCCGGGTGCCGGTGAGCCACCAAAAATGCCTGGCCTCCGTGCCGCCTTCGGCGTCGTAGGCGTTCACGGGCGATTCAGCCGTCGCCACTTTGCCGGAGGCCAGGTTGAGGAAGAAGATCACGTGATGCAGGCCCTCGGCGCCAACCGTGCCGACAAACCCGATGAACTCACCGTCCGGCGAGATCCGGACGTCGTTATATGCCTCCTCCCGCGCAAATATCGAAGCCGGAAGCGGCTCCGCCAGCGCGGCCGGCGCTATTCCAAGAAGGAGTGCGAGGATGGGGACTATTCCATGCTTTTGTGAGATCATTCTTCGGAAATTCACCTATTTACTATGTGGCTTCTGAACGCGCCTAGCGCGCGATCCGCCCGTGGCTCTGGAGGCTGAGAAGCGCCTGAAGGGTCAGCTCGGCCTCCCAGTCCCGCTTGGCGACCGGCCAGGCTTCTGGAAATGTGCCGCCCCAGTTCCACGTGGGCTGCCAGCCGCCGTCCTCATCCCGGCTGTTGACCAGGAAGTCCAGGTTCTCGTCGAGGGACGGGCCGAGCTGTTCGCAGAAAACCGAGGCGGTCGTCGGCGCGATGTCCAGCGGCCGCAGGCCGTAGCCGGTCCATTTCGCCGGGTCGCGCTGCACGTGCTTCTCAATCCACCCGGGCAGGATGCGGTCGAGCTCCCGCTCGAGCTCCTCGGGTATCCCCGGGGCCTCATGCAGCCGGAGGAAACACAGAAGCCCGTGCATCTCGACGTCCGGCGACCCGGTGCGCAGGCGCTTGAGGACGGCGTCCGTGGCGTGCCGCCTGAGGCTGTCGGTCCTGGCGTGCGCGAACAAATAGAGGCAGGCGAGGACGTCCGGACGCGGGTTGTCCTGATAGCGGCCAAAGTTGTCCGCAAATTTCCCCGAATAAGTCCACCAGGGCGCGTGGGGCGCGGAATTGTCGTGGGGCGGGATAATCGGCCACGCCTCAAGGGACGGATCATGGGAGGCGAGCAGGTAGGTGAGCGCCCGCTGCACTATCGCGTCCTTCGCCCCGGCGCCGACTGCGTGAAGGGTGTGAAGCGCCCGGCACGTGCAAAGGACGCTTGAAGCCGGGATGCCAACATCGGGCTCCAGCCCATGGAACCCGCCATCCCGGTTCTGGAATGCCTCGAGCGCCGACACGACCAGCTCGGCCGGGCCGGACTCGAAGTGGAAAAGCAGCCGCGCCCGGTCGAGGGGCCGTCCGCGGCGCAGGACCGCCGTGGCCTGGGCGAAGGCGTCCGAATGGGCGTGGAGAAACCCGCTCATCTCATCCCCCGGTCGGACGACGACCCGGCGGCGCTCGCTGCGCAGACCCCTGCCGGCGCCGCGGCCAGAGTCACGGCGATGACGGCAAGCCGGGGGTTCATCGGGCGAGATTTTTGGCAACCCGTTGGTTGCTGGTCAAATCCAAATTCCCGTGTACTCTTTGACCTGGGCACCACCACCATGAAAACTGTCAACTTCGGCCGCACCGGCATCAAGGTCTCTCCCCTCACCCTGGGCTGCATGATGTTCGGTCACGCCACGGGGCAGGACGAGACCTGCCGGATGATCGACCGGGCCCTCGATGCGGGAATCAACGTCCTGGACACGGCGGACATGTACTCGCGGGGAAAGAGCGAGGAATTCGTGGGCGAGGCCCTGAAGCGAAACGGCCGCCGGGAGTCGGTCGTCCTTTGCACGAAGGTGCACAACCGGATGAACGACACCGATCCGAATGCCGCGGGCAACTCCCGCCGCCACATCATCGCCGGATGCGAGGCGAGCCTGCGCCGGCTCGGGACCGACCACATCGACCTCTACCAGATCCACCGCCCGCAGCCCGAGGTCGCGATTGACGAGACCCTGCGGGCGCTCGACGACCTGGTCCGCTCGGGAAAGGTGCGCCACATCGGGACCTCGACCTTCGCGGCCTGGCAGGTCGTCGAATCGCTCTGGTGCTCGAAGGAGCTCGGCTTGAACCGCTTCGTCTCGGAGCAGCCCCCCTACAACCTCCTCGACCGGAGGATTGAGCGGGAACTGATCCCCATGGCCCGGACCTTCGGCATTGCCGTGATACCGTGGAGCCCCCTGGCCAGCGGCATGCTGACCGGCAAGTACCGGATGGGGAAACCCTTCGCCGAGGGCACCCGTCTTTTCGGCCGGGAAAATTCGCCGATCCCCCTCTATCGGAAAAGCTCCACCGACGCGGCGCTTCCCGTCGTGGAAAAGCTTCTCCCGCTGGCCGCGGCAAAGGGCGTGCCGCTCTCCCAGTACGCGCTCTCCTGGGTGATGAACCAGCCGGGGATCACGAGCGCGATCATCGGCCCGCGAACTTTCGAACAGCTCGAGGACAATCTCGGCGCCCTCAACGTCAAGCTCGGGTCCGAGGACTTCGCGGCGATCGATGCGATCGTGCCGCCGCAGTCCTTCACCTCGCCTTACTACGAGGCGGACTTCGGGCTGTCGCCGCACCGCTGGTAGCCGGGGAGCCCCTCCCCGATTGTTTGGTCGTGACACGGCACGGGGCGCAAAGTACACGGGAATACCCATGGCAAGCGACGCGAGTGCATCCCAATCCCCCCAGCCCGGCCAGCGGGACGCCCGCGGCGAATGGCGTCCGCCCTACCCGATCAGGTACGCCCCGGTCTTTGTCTGGCCGCCCCAGCCCCTCAAGCTGCTGAAGTGGCTGCTCAGCTGGCCGGGCTTCATGTGGCCGGCCAACCTCGGGCTTTTCTCCATCTCGGCGCTCTCGTGGCTGTTCACCCAGCCGGCGATCAGCCGCTGCGTCCACTTCCAGTGGGGCTGGGTCGGCTGGATCTACCTGCGCAACCTGGGCCTCATGTGGTTGGTCTACGGCGGCTACCATCTCTATCTGTACGTCCTCAAGGCGGAGGGCATCAGGACGAAGTACGATTCCCACTGGCCGGCCACCAACCGCAAGATGTTCCTGTTTGGCAACCAGGTCTACGACAACATTATCTGGACCTGCGGAGCCGGGGGGCTCATCTGGACGGCCTACGAGGCGGTCACCCTCTGGCTCTACGCAAACCACAAGATACCCTACCTTGGCTGGCGGGAGCACCCGGTCCTGTTCATCGCGTGGATCCCGCTGGTGGTCTTCTGGCGGGAATTCCATTTCTACTGGGTGCACCGGCTGATCCACTGGAAGCCCCTCTACAAGCACGTGCACTACCTGCACCACAAGAACGTGAACCCGAACCCGTGGTCGGGGATGGCGATGCATCCGGTGGAGATCGTCCTTTATTTCAGCGTGTCGCTGATCCACTGGGTCGTCCCCTCCCATCCCTTCATCTTCCTTTTCAACCTGCAGCACGCCGCCCTCGCCCCGGCTTCCGTCCACCACGGCTTCGAGGGGCCGATCCTGAAGGAGAAGCTGCCGACCGGCTCCTACTTCCACTACCTGCACCACCGCTACTTCGAGTGCAACTACGGCGCCCCGGTGCTGCCCTTCGACCGCTGGTTCCACACCTTCCGCGACGGGCTGCCGGACGGCGAGGGATCGCGCCTCCAGGAAGAGCACGCGATCGGCCGGAAGACGGAAGGCTGAGCGGTCAACCCTTCACGCCGCTCGACGCCACGCTCTCCACCAGCCGGCGCTGGACGAAGGCGAAGAGCGCGATCAGGGGAAGGACCATCACGGTGGCCAGGGTCATCACGAGCTGCCAGGGCACCTGGTCGGCGCTGGCGCTGGCGATCTGCTGGGATCGGTTGATGAAGTAGAGAAGGCCGACGGGCAGGGTCGCCATGCTTTCGTCCTGGAGGTAGATCAGCGGGTTGAAGAGGTCGTTCCAGCTCCAGATGAAGGTGAACACGCAGACGGTCAGCACCGCGGGCATGCTGACCGGCACGACCAGCCGCCAGAGGATGGTCCACTCGGTGGCCCCGTCGATCCGGGCGGCGTCGATCAGGCTGCGCGGAATCGCACGGAACGACTGCCGCAGGAGGAATATCCCGAACACGTTGCCGCCGAGCCACGCCGGGACGACGAGCGGTAGGTAGGTGTTGACCCAGTGGATCGCCGAGAAGACCCGGAACAGCGGGATGATCGTCACCTGGGCCGGAAGCATCAGGCTGGTGAGAAGGATTCCGAAGAGGATTTCCCGGTGCCGCACCTCGTGGAACGCAAAGGCGTACGCCGCCGGGCAGCAGGTGAGGATCGTCCCGGCAATCACCATCGCGGCCACGAAGAGCGAGTTGAGGAAAAGGCGATAGAAGGCGAAGCCGGCCATCACCGTGCGGTAGTTTCCCCACTGCGGTGCGGAGGGAAACCAGACGGGGGGCGAATGGATGACCTCGGGGAAGGTCTTCAGGCTGGTGAGGACCATCCACGCCAGGGGCACGACCATGAACAGGGCGCCAAGCCCGAGCGCGGCGTAGAGGCAGACGGTGGCGAGGGGATGGCGGCGGTCCATGTCAGTCCCCGTAGTGCACCCACCGGCGGCCGAGCCGGAAATTGACCGCCGTTATCACCAGCACCACGGCGAAGAGAAGCCAGGCCATCGCGCTGGCCAGGCCCATGTGGAAGTAGCCGAAGGCCTGCTCGTAGAGGTTCAGCCCGTAGAAAAGCGTGGCGCGGGCGGGGCCGCCCGGCGGCTTGCCCTGGGTCACGCTGAAGACGTAGGCAAGGTCGAAGACCTTCAGCGCCCCGATCGTGCCCATGACCAGGTTGAAGAAGATCACCGGCGAGATCAGCGGAAGCGTGACATGCCGGAAGCGCTCCCAGGGGCCTGCGCCGTCCATGTGCGCCGCCTCGTAAAGCTCCCGGGGAACGTTCTGCAGTCCCCCGAGGAATACGACCAGGGGGTAGCCGAATCCCCACATGCTGGCCGTGACCAGGACCGGGAGCGCCCATGCCGGATTCGTCGTCCATGCCTGGCCCCTGATCCCGAGGCAGCCCAGGATCCCATTAAGCACCCCGCCGTCGGCCTGGAAGAGGTAAACGAAGACGACCGCGAAGACCGCCTGCGGCAGGATCGAGGGGAGGAAAAAGAGCGAGCGGAGGAATCCCCGTCCGCGGATTGGCTGGTTGAGCGCCAGGGCGAACCCAAGCGAGGCGACGATCGAGAGGGGAAGCTGCGTGAGCGTGAAGGCGAGCGTCACGCGGACCGAGGGCCAGAACGATGGGTCGTGGACAAAGAGGTAGGCGTAATTTCCAAACCCGATGAAACGGGGCGGCGACACCACCTCGTAGCGGCAGAGGCTCAGCCAGAGCGAATAGGCCATCGGGGCCAGGTTGAAGCACGCGAAGCCGAGCAGCGCGGGGCCCGCCAGGAACCAGAACCAGGTGGATCGCGGACCGCGGGCGCTCATGATCCCTCCGGGTCGAAATTGGCCATGAAGGCGTTGACCGCGGCCGCCGCGCGCCGGCCCGTCTCAGCGGGCGTGAGCTCGCCGAGGAGCATCCGGTCCACCTCGGGCTGGATAAGGTTGTACATCATTTCGAGGAAATAGGGATTGTGGGGAATCGGCTCGCCGTAGTCGAACTGGCGGTAGACCGCGGCGAGGTTTCCTGGCCCCGAGCCGCGGCGGAGGTCGCGCATCGCCGCCTCCGCCACCGAGCGGCGAACGGACACGCCGCCTCGGGCCACGATGGCCGCGATCGCCTCCGGCCGGGTCACGAACTTTGCCAGCTCCCAGGCCGCCTCGGGGTGCGGGCAGGTCGCGCTGATGCTGTAACCGGCGATCGCAAGCTCCCCGCCGGGGCGGCCCGCGGGGCCCGACGGAAGCACCTGCACGTCCCAGTCCAGCCCCGGCGTCGCGCTGTAGCTCAGCCAGAAACTCACATGCCCCCCGACGACCATCGCCGTTCGCTGGTTCACAAAGCCGTTGGCCGGCTCGAAGCCCGGCGGGGCGCTGATCCCGTAACGGGCGGACTTGTCCAGGTAGAACCCGAGCCCGGCGACCGCCTGCGGCGAATCGAGCGCGCAGCGCCGACCGTCCGCGGTGAAGACCGCCCCGCCCGCCTGCCGGACGTAGATCAGCCACTCTCCCCACCATCCCTCGACCCGGGAGCATCCCCAGACCCCGGGTCGCCCGGGTGTTCCGGGCCGGGTCAGTACCCGGCCGGCGCGGACCACGTCATCCCAGGTCCACCCGTCGGTGGGCTCCGAAAGTCCCGCCTCGGAAAACAGCCGCCGGTTGTAGTAGAGCAGCGAGAGGTTCATCGTGTCGGGCATGATGTAGGTTCGCCCGTCGAGCTGCATGGCGGCGCGGATGGCCGGGTAGAAATCGTCCAGCCCCATTGCCGCCGCGTCGCGCCGCACGAGCGGGGTGAGATCCCTCATGAGCGGCCGCAGGTAGCTCAGCCACACGTCGCCCGCAAAGAAAAGGTCGGGAAGCTGATGGGCGGCGGCGAGGGTCTTGAGCTTCGTATTGTACTCGGTCCCCGTCGCCCAGACGATCCGGACCTCGATGTTCGGATGCGCCTTCTCGAAGGCCGCCGCCTCCTCGCGGTGGAGATCCTGCAGCGGCGTGATGAGCTGGTACCAGGTCACGATCGTCTTCCCCGGAAGCGGAGCCGGATTGCGGCTGCGCCCGGCCCACCAGAACCCGGCCGCCGACAGCAGTGCCACGGCCATCCACAGCAGGGGTTCCCGGGGGCGCGAAAACATTCGCCTGTTCTGGAGGCTTTGGCCGCCAAGCGCAAGTGGTCCGCTCACCTTGCCAAATCGGGCTCCCCGGCTAGATTCCCGACCATGATTCTTCGCCGATCCAATGAACGGGGGCACGCCAGCCACGGCTGGCTCGAGACCCACCACTCCTTCAGCTTCGCGGACTACTACGATCCCAAGTGGATGGGCTTCCGCAGCCTGCGCGTCATCAACGACGACGTTGTCGCCCCCGGCGGCGGATTCGGCACGCACCCCCATCGCGACATGGAGATCATCACCTACATCCTGAGCGGCGCCCTCGAGCACAAGGACTCCATGGGCAACCAGCGGGTCGTCCGCGCGGGCGAAGTGCAGTACATGGCGGCCGGCACCGGGGTCCGCCACAGCGAGTTCAATCCCTCCGCCGACGAGGCCGTGCATCTGCTCCAGATCTGGATCCAGCCCGATGAGATCGGCGTGAAGCCGCGGTATGCGGACAAGTCCTTCGCCCAGGCGCCCGCCGGGGCCTGGAACCTGTTCACGAGCAAGACCGGGCGCGACGGCTCCATTGCAATCCACCAGGATGCGGACCTCTGGCTGGCCCGCCTCGAGCCCGGCCAGTCGGTTTCGCGCAAGCTCGGCCAGGGACGGCACGGCTGGCTGCATGTCGCCGAGGGCGAGGTCAAATTGAACGGCCAGACCCTCTCCGGCGGAGACGCGGCGGTGATCGACCCGGACACCGCGCTCGAGGTGGCGGGAGTGAAGCCCTCGCAGGTGCTGCTCTTCGACCTCGCCTGAGCGGGAAGGGAGCGCCGGGGCTAAAACCCCGGCGATCCCAAAATACGCCCAGCGATGGGCAACATCCGCGTAGAACGCTCCGGGGATGGGAGTATCATGGCGCCGCCGTGATCCCCAGTTTGACCAGTGCGGGGGAGGAGAGTTCACCGGCCCGCGTGACAGCCCATGCGAGCGGCGACAAGCGATTCAAGATTCTTGAGGCCCACATCAAGAAGTTCCAGGCCCGGCAGGATGCGCTGATCGAGGTGCTCCACAAGGCCCAGGAGCTCTTCGGCTACCTCGAGGACGACCTGCTGCTCTTCGTCGCCCACCGGCTGAAGCTGCCGCCAAGCCGCGTGTACGGCGTCGCGACCTTCTACCATTTTTTCTGCCTGAAGCCCCAGGGCGCGCACACCTGCGTGGTGTGCCTGGGCACGGCCTGCTACGTGAAGGGATCGGCCAAGGTGCTGGCCGCCGCCGAGGCCGCGGCAGGGATCAAGTCCGGTGAGACGACCCCGGACAGCCAGCTCTCGCTGCTGACCGCGCGCTGCATCGGCGCCTGCGCCATCGCCCCGGCGGTCGTCTACGACGGCCAGGTCGCGGCAAAGCAGACGCCGGAGATGGTGCTGGCCCAACTGGAAAAATGGAGGGAACCATGCAAGGCGACGACCTAGCGGCAATCGCCGAAAAGCACCAGGGCTCGCGCCGGAAGTACTGCCTGCGCACCTGCATGTCCGCCGGCTGCATGTCCTCGCGCGCCGACGCGATCAAGAAGGGCCTGGATGCGGAGGTGAAGGCGCAGGGCCTGGAGGGCGAAGTCGAGGTGCGGCGCGTCGGCTGCATGGGCTTCTGCGGGCTCGGGCCGCTTGTCGGCCTGGACGGGATGAAGGAAAGGGAGATCCTCTTCGAGCACGTGACCCCGGAGGACGCGCCGGCCATCATCCGCGCGGTCCAGGCGAAGGATCACGGGTTGCAGGTGGCCGACCCCGACCATCCGTTCTTCTCGAAGCAAATGCGCGTTGTGCGCGCCAACGGCGGGATCATCGACCCGGAGCGCATCGAGGACTATGTCGCCGCCAACGGCTACCGCGCGCTGTACCACGTGCTCACCGACATCCGGCCGGCGGAGGTGGTCGAGGAGATCACCCGCAGCGGGCTGCGCGGGCGCGGCGGCGCCGGCTTTCCCACCGGGCTGAAATGGGGCACCGTCGCCAAGTCACCCGGGGCAAGGAAGTTCGTCGTGTGCAACGGCGACGAGGGCGACCCGGGGGCCTACATGGACCGGAGCATCCTGGAGAGCGACCCGCACCTGGTGCTCGAGGGCATGGCGATCGCGGCCTACGCGGTGGGCGCCGACCAGGGCTTCCTCTATGTCCGCGCCGAATATCCGCTGGCCATCAGCCGCCTGCAGACGGCGATCCGCCAGGCCAAGCAGCTGGGCCTCCTGGGGGGCGGCATCTTCGAGACGCCCTTCACCTTCAACGTGGACATCCGCATCGGCGCAGGGGCCTTCGTCTGCGGCGAGGAGACCGCCCTCATGGCCTCCGTCGAGGGCCGGCGGGGAACGCCCCGCCCGCGGCCGCCCTTTCCCGCCGAACGCGGGCTGTGGGGCTGCCCCACCCTGATCAACAACGTCGAAACCTTTGCCAACATCGTTCCGATCATCAACCGCGGCGCCGCCTGGTACGCCGGGATCGGCACGGAGCGCAGCAAGGGCACCAAGGTCTTTGCGCTCACCGGGAAGGTCCAGAACAACGGCCTGATCGAGGTGCCGATGGGCATCACCCTGAGGCAAATCGTCGAGGAAATGGGCGGCGGGGCGATCGGCGGGGCCAAGGTGAAGGCGGTGCAGACCGGCGGTCCTTCCGGGGGGTGCATACCCGCGGAGTACCTGGACACCTCCGTCGACTACGAGTCGCTGACCAAGCTCGGGTCGATCATGGGCTCGGGCGGAATGGTCGTGATGGACGACAGCACCAACATGGTCGAGATTGCCCGCTTCTACATGGACTTCTGCCGGGACGAATCGTGCGGAAAGTGCATCCCGTGCCGCGCCGGCACCGTCCAGATGTTCGAGCTGCTCGAGAAGATCCTCAGCCGGAAGGCCACCGCACGCGACATCGCGATGCTCGAGGAGCTCTGCGACCTGGTGAAGCACACCAGCCTGTGCGGGCTCGGCCAGACCGCGCCCAACCCCGTCCTTAGCACCCTGCGGTTCTTCCGCAACGAATACACCGAGCTGCTCCAACCCGAGCCCGCCGGCGAATGCGCCGCGTCGGGCCAATGATCCCATGGCCGCAAAAACCCTCAAGATTGACGGCAGGCAGGTCAGCGCCGCCGAGGACACGACCGTCCTCGACGCCGCGGCCGAGGCCGGGATCAGGATCCCGACGCTCTGCCACCTGGAGGGGGTCTATGACGCGGGCGCCTGCCGGCTCTGCCTGGTCGAGGTCGCCGGCACGGCCAAGCTGCTGCCGGCCTGCACGACGCTTGTGGCCGAGGGGATGGAGGTCGTGACCCAGAGCGACCGGCTGAGGCGCTACCGCCGGATGACCCTCGAGCTCCTCCTTGCGGAGCGAAACCACGTGTGCGCGGTCTGCGTGGCCAACGGCCACTGCGAGCTCCAGTCTCTCGCCTCGGAGCACGGGATCGACCACGTCCGCTACGACTACCGCTTCCCGCGCTGGGGCGTGGACGCAACCCACCCGCGCTTCGGCCTGGACCACAACCGCTGCATCCTGTGCACCCGCTGCGTCCGGGTCTGCTGGCACATCGAGGGCGCCGGCACCAAGAACGTCGCGGGGCGAGGGGCCAAGTCGTTCATCATCGACGACCTCAACCAGCCCTGGGGGGACTCGGAGTCCTGCACGTCGTGCGGCAAGTGCGTCCTCGCCTGCCCGACCGGCGCCCTGTTCGACCGCGGATCGACCGTGGGCGAGATGGAGCGCGACCGCACCAAGCTCGAATTCATCGTCAACGCACGGGAGAAAAAGCAATGGATCGTCTCAGAATAGCCACGGCCTGGTTCGGCGGCTGCGCCGGCTGCCACATGTCCTTCCTGGACCTCGACGAGTTCCTGATCGAGCTCGCCGGAAAGGCCGACCTTGTCTTCAGCCCGGTGATCGACGTGAAGGAATATCCCGAGAACGTCGACGTCTGCCTGGTCGAGGGGGCGATCTGCAACCACGACAACCTGGAATTGCTCCACCGGATCCGGAAGCGCACCAAGGTGCTCGTCTCCTTCGGCGACTGCGCGGTGACCGGCAACGTCCCGGCCATCCGCAACCAGCTCGGGCCCCGCAACGTCGAGAACGTGCTCCAGTGCGCCTATATCGACAACGCGCAGGACAACCCCCGGCTGCCGCGGTCGGAGGGCATCGTCCCGGAGCTGCTCGAACGGGTCCGGCCCGTCCATGAAATCGTGCCGGTGGAGGTGTTCCTCCCGGGCTGCCCGCCGTCGGCCGGCAAAATCAAGGAGCTGCTGGAACGCGTTCTGGCAGGCCTTCCGCCCCGCGTCGACGGCGACGAACCGAGGTTCGGCTGAAGGAAGCCAGCCCCATTATGGCAAAGCGCATCGTCATCGATCCCGTGACCCGCATCGAGGGCCACGCCAAGATCAGCATCTTCCTGGACGACGCCGGCCAGGTGGCCGACGCGCAGTTCCACGTGGTCGAGTTCCGCGGATTTGAGAAGTTCTGCGAGGGGCGGCCGTACAGCGAGATGCCGGGCATCACGGCCCGCATCTGCGGGATCTGCCCGGTCAGCCATCTTCTCGCCTCCGCCAGGGCGGGGGACGCGATCATGGCCGTGGCCATCCCCCCGGCGGCCGACAAGCTCCGCAGGCTCATGAACCTCGGGCAGATCCTGCAGAGCCACGCGCTGAGCTTCTTCAACCTGAGCGCGCCCGACTTCCTGCTCGGCTGGGACACCCCCCCGGCGGAACGCAACGTGTTCGGCCTGATCGCCGCCCACCCGGAACTGGCCCGGGCCGGCATCCGGCTCCGCCAGTTCGGCCAGGAGATAATCGAGATCCTCGGGGGAAAGAAGATCCACCCGGCGTGGGGCGTGCCGGGAGGCGTGCGCAGCGCCCTCACCGAGGAGGGCCGCGACCGCATCCGCGCCTGGCTGCCGGAGGCCTTCGCAACGGTGGCCACCGGCTTTGAGCTCTTCCGCAGGACGCTGGAGACCCACCGCGAGGAGGCCTTCATCTTCGGGAACTTTCCGTCCCTGTTCATGGGCCTGGTGGCGGCCGACGGCACCTGGGAGCACCATGGCGGGAAGCTGCGCTTCACCGACAGCAGCGGCAGCGTGATCGCCGACCACATCGACCCGGCGGACTACCTCGAATACATCGGGGAGTCCGTGCAGAAGGACTCCTACCTGAAGTCCCCCTACTTCAAGGCGCTCGGCCTCCCGGGCGGCATGTACCGCGTGGGACCGCTGGCCCGGCTCAACGTCTGCGAACGAATGGGGGTCCCCCGCGCCGACGCCGAGCTGCGGCTGTTCAGGCAGCAGGGCCACGGCGCGGTCACCTCCTCCTTCCTCTACCACCAGGCCCGGCTCATCGAGATGCTCGCCGCGGTGGAGCTGATCGAGCGCGGCCTCGAGGACCCGGACCTGTTCAGCCGGGACCTACGCGCCGAGGCGGGTGTCAACTCGCCCCGGGGCGTGGGCGCAAGCGAGGCCCCGCGCGGCACGCTCTTCCACGACTACACGGTGGACCGCGACGGCCTGCTTAAGAAGGTCAACCTGATCGTCGCCACCGGCCAGAACAACCTGGCGATGAACCGGACCGTCGCGCAGATCGCCCGGCACTTCGTGCGCGGCGACCAGATCCCCGAGCCGATGCTCAACCGCATCGAGCACGGGATCCGGTGCTACGACCCGTGCCTGAGCTGCTCAACCCATGCGTTCGGACAGATGGCGCTTGAGGTCCGGCTGATCGGGCCGGACGGATCCGTGCGCCGGGAGGTGACCCGTGAATGACAACCTGCTCGTTATCGGCTACGGCAACACGCTTCGCAGCGATGATGGCGTCGGGGCGAGGGTTGCCGAGGCCGTCGCCAACCTCGGGCTGCCCGGCGTGGGCACCCACGCGTGCACCCAGCTCACCCCCGAGCTGGCCGACCTGGTCTCGAAGGCAAGCGCGGTGATCTTCGTGGACGTGGCCGCCGAGGGTCCAGTCGCCCACCCCATCCTGCGGCGGCTTGAGCCCGCGGAATCCTCGCGGGTGTTCTCCCACTCCGCGGACCCGCCGACCCTCCTCGCGCTGGCCCGCGACGTCTACGGCCGCGCGCCGGAGGCGTGGTGCCTGCTGGTTCCCGCCGAGAACATCGGGTTTGGCGAGGAGCTCTCCCCGATCGCGCGCCGGGGGCTCAAGGAGGCGGTCAGGAAGATCAGGGATTTGCAGCGAAAGCGGGGCTTTGGGCCCGCCGCGATCCCACCGTTTGCCAATCACTAAGCACTTCTTGGCTTTTGGGGGGTATCGGCTCGACCCGCGCCGGGATTGGGCGCGACGATTCGTCCATCGAAAATGCACGAGCTCGGCATAATGGAGTCGGCGATGGCCGCCGTCCTGCGGACGGCCGGCGAGAACCGCGCGAGCAGGGTCCACCGGATCGTCCTGCGGGTGGGCTCGCTGAGCGGCGCCGAGCCTGACGCGCTGCGTTTCGCCTTCGACATCGTGGCGCGGGGGACCCCGGCCGACGGCGCCGTCCTGGACATCGACGAGGTGCCTGCCCGCGCCGTCTGCCCGGATTGCGCACTGGAATTTGACGCCGACGCGGCCTTCATCACCGAGTGCCCGCGGTGCCGGCGGATCTGCGGGGATCTCCGGCAGGGCCGCGAGCTGGAGCTTTCCCGCATTGAAATGAGCTGAACCGGAGAGACCACGATGCCATCCCCCACCCCCCAGGTCACCGAGTACAAGGACAGGGACGGCGACGTGTTTCGCGTCATCGTGCCGGGTCCCGACCCCGTTTTCGCCGTGGACCTGCGCGTTCCCCTCCTGGAAAAGAACGACCAGCTCGCCGAGGCGAACCGGCGCGACTTCAGGAAGCGCGGGATCCTCGCGGTGAACCTTGTCTCCTCGCCCGGCTCGGGGAAAACCGCCCTGCTCGAGCGCACGCTCGACGAGTTCGGCCGGGAGGTGCGCTGCGCCGTCCTGGTCGGGGACCTCGAGACCGACTGCGACGCCCAGCGGCTCCGCCGCGAGCATGTTCCCGTGGCGCAGATCACGACCTGCGGAGCCTGCCACCTGGATGCAGCGATGGTCGCCCGCGGAGCCGAGAACCTGGACCTCGGGGGCGTCCGGGTCCTCTTCATCGAGAATGTCGGCAATCTGGTCTGCCCAGCCTCGTTTGACCTCGGCGAGGAGATCCGGGTCGTCCTGCTTTCGACGACGGAGGGGGAGGACAAGCCGCTCAAGTACCCCCCGATCTTCAAGTCCGCGCACATTGTGATCCTGACCAAGACCGACCTCGCGAAGCCGCTCGGTTTCAATGAGGCCGCCGCGCTGGAGAATATCCGGCGAATCGCGCCTGGCGCGCGCATCCTGACGGTCTCCTCCCGCACCGGCGAGGGGATGGTCTCGTGGTACGCCGCGCTGGGCGCGGCGCTTGCCGGGGGCTGACCCCTCCCGGCGCCCAAAGGCCGCATGCTTGAAGAGACCGACATCCTGCTCCGCGTTAGGGGCACTGTGCAGGGGGTCGGCTTCAGGCCCTTCGTTCGTCGCACGGCGAACCGCCTCCACCTGCGGGGCTGGGTCCTCAACGACGGCCAGGGCGTCCTGATCCGCGCGGCGGGCCCGCGCAGCGCGCTGGACACGCTCCTTCTGACCATCCGCACGGAGGCACCGCCGGCCGCCCGCGTCGAGTCGGTCGAGTCCCTCTCCGCGCACGATGATGCGGCGCCGGCCGGGGGGGATTTCGCGATCGCGCCGAGCCCTCTGGACACCGGATCGCTGGAGGCCGCGATGACTCCCGACCTGGCGCTCTGCCCGGATTGCCGCCGGGAGCTCCTCAATCCCCAGGACCGCCGGTACCGCTACCCCTTCATCAATTGCACCCAATGCGGCCCGCGGTACTCGATCATCGAGCACCTGCCCTACGACCGTCCCCGGACGACCATGCGGGCCTTTCGGATGTGCCCGGAGTGCGAGCGCGAATACTCCGATCCGGACAACCGGCGCCATCACGCCCAGCCCAACGCCTGCCCGGCCTGCGGGCCGTCCGTCCGGCTGGACCTCGGCACGGGCGCGCAGGCCCGCGGCGAGGAGGCGATATCCCGGGCCGCGGGGATCCTGAAGGCCGGCGGGATTGTCGCCGTGAAGGGAATCGGCGGGTACCATCTCCTGGCCGACGCCCGCAACCCGGCGGCCGTCTCCGAGCTGCGCCGGCGCAAGCACCGCGAGGAAAAGCCATTCGCGGTCATGTTCCCGAGCCTTCCCGCCATCCATGCGGAAGCGGTGGTCACCCCGGACACGAGGGTCCTGCTCGTCTCCGCCGCCGCCCCGATCGTTCTTCTCCTCCGCCGTCCGGAGTCGGGCCTGGCCGCCGAGGTCGCCCCGGGAAACCCCTGGATCGGGGCGCTCCTGCCCTATGCGCCGCTGCACGTCCTCATCCTCGAGGCCTTCGGGGGACCGGTTGTGGCAACGAGCGCCAACCTGTCCGAGGAGCCGCTGTGCTTCTCGGACGCCGACGCGCACCGCCGCCTGGCGGGAATCGCCGACGCCATCCTCGGGAACGACCGCCGGATCGTGCACCCGGTGGATGACTCGGTCGTGCGCCCCTCGGTATCCGGCCCGATTAGGCTGAGGCGGGCGCGCGGTTACGCGCCGACCCCCATCCGGCTCCCCGAAGCCCTGGCGGGCACGTGGCTTTGCGCCGGCTCGCAGATGAAATGCGCGCCGGCGGTCGCCTCCGGAAATGGCGTCGTCCTCAGCCCGCACATCGGGGACCTCGACGGCGTCGCCACCCGCGAGGTCTACGCCCGCACCGTCGACATGCTCGCCGAGGTGCACCAGGCCCCGTACACCGCGGTCGCCTGCGACCGGCATCCCGACTACGTGTCCACCCGCTTCGCGGCCGCGATGGGGCTGCCCTGCCTTCCGGTCCAGCACCACCTTGCGCACGTCCTTGCCTGCCTCCTTGAGAACGGCCACGACGCCGACGATGTCCTTGGCGTCGCCTGGGACGGGACCGGGTTCGGCGAGGACGGCACGGTCTGGGGAGGGGAATTCATCCGCATGGAAAAACGCGCCGCCACCCGCTTCGCGCGCTTGCGGCCGTTCCGGCTCCCGGGCGGCGAAGCTGCGATCCGCGACGGTCGGCGGACCGCGCTCGCGCTTGCCCACGAGATCGGGGACCCCGGCTACGACGCTCTCGCAGACGCCCTGGGAATGGGCGGGACGGCCCGGACCCTGCGCACGATGATGGAGCAGCGCCTGAATTCTCCCGTGACCAGCAGCGCCGGCCACCTGTTTGACGCCGTCGGGGCCCTCCTCGGCCTGGGCGGCCTCAACCGCTTTGAGGGCCAGACCCCCCTCGCCCTCGAGGCCTGCGCGGCCCGGGCCACGGGGAGGATCGAGCTTGAGACCGGCCTTTGCGCGGTTGCGCCGGGCGGCGGCGCGTTCTTCGAGGTCGACTGGCAGCCCCTTTTCGAGGGGATTCGCCGCGAGCGCGCCCGCGGCACGGGTGTCGAGGACCTGGCGGCCTCCTTTCACCGCGCCCTGGCCACGGCCATAACCTCCGTCGCGCTCAAGGCCGGCGTCGGCGCCGTGGCGCTCACCGGGGGCTGCTTCCAGAATGCGAGGCTCCTGGACCTGACCCGGGCGAGCCTGCGGGTTGCCGGATTCGACGTGATCGTCCACCGCGAGCTGCCCCCCAACGATGGAAACATCGCCGCCGGCCAGGCGCTCGCGGCGCTGTGGAACCTCAGCACCGTCCGACTTCCCTGAACCTCCCCCTCTCCCATGTGCCTCGCCGTTCCAGGAAAAATCATAGACATCCAAGGCGATGATCCCCTCTTGCGCAGCGGGCGCGTCAGCTTCGGCGGAGCCGTCAAGCAGGTGAGCCTCTCCTGCGTGCCGGAGGCCCGGGTCGGCGACTTCGTCCTCGTGCACGTCGGGCTTGCGCTGAGCGTGGTCGACGCCGCCGAGGCGGAGACGACGATGCGCTACCTGAGGGAGATGGGCGAAATGGACGGCCTGGAGGCCCCGGCCGCACCGCCATGAAATTTGTCGACGAGTACCGCGACGCGGCCCTGGTGAAAACCCTCGCCGCCGCCATAGCCCGGGCCACCACCGGGAACTGGACGGTGATGGAGATCTGCGGCGGCCAGACCCACGCGATCGTGAAGTTCGGCCTCGACGAGCTCCTGCCCCCCGGCATCACCCTCGTCCACGGGCCGGGCTGCCCGGTCTGTGTCACGCCCTCGGAACTGATCGACCAGGCCGTCGCCCTGGCGCTCAAGCCCGGCGTCATCCTCTGCTCCTTCGGCGACATGCTCCGGGTGCCCGGGGCCACGATCGACCTGCTGACCGCGAAGGCCCGCGGCGGCGACGTCCGGATCGTCTACTCCCCCCTGGACGCCGTCGCCCTGGCCCGGGCCCATCCGGGCAGGGAAGTGGTCTTCTTCGCGGTCGGCTTCGAGACGACGGCCCCGGCCAACGCCCTCGCCGTCCTGCAGGCCCACCGGGAGGGCCTGCGCAATTTCTCGATCCTGGTCTCGCACGTGCTGGTCCCCCCCGCGATGCGCGCGATCCTCGGCGCCCCCGACAACCGCGTCCAGGGGTTCCTGGCCGCCGGCCATGTCTGCGCGGTCATGGGGACCGCCGAGTACGGGCCGATCGCCGCCACCTATGGGATCCCGATCGTGGTCACCGGCTTCGAACCGGTGGACATCCTCGAGGGGCTGCTGCGCTGCATCCGGCAGCTCGAGGCCGGGGAGTCCCGGGTGGAGAACGCCTACGCCCGCGCCGTGCGCGACGAGGGCAATCCCGCCGCGCGGGGGCTCGTGGAGTCGGTTTTCACCGTAGTGGACCGGAGCTGGCGCGGACTGGGCCCGATTCCCTCAAGCGGCCTGGGCCTGCGCCCGGAATACTCCGGGTACGATGCGCCGCTCCGCTTCTCCCTCCCGGCAGCCGTCATGAGCCACCCCGGGGAGTGCATCAGCGGGGAGATCATGCGCGGCGTGAAAAAGCCCTTCCAGTGCCCCGCCTTTGGCACGCGCTGCACCCCCGAGCACCCGCTCGGCGCCCCGATGGTCTCGACAGAGGGGGCTTGCGCGGCCTACCACCGCTACCGGCACCGCGAGGCCGTCTCAGCAGATGCGCGGTAGCTGCTCGCCGCTCAGCCGGTCGAGGATCCGCTCGGCCCCGATCACGCTCCTGAGAATCGCCATCCCCGCCGGCCCGGGCCTAACCGACCCGATCCGCGCCGGCGGGCTGCCCGTCGCATGCGCGGCAAGGATTGCGAGAGCGGCCTCCGCCTGGCTCTCCGGCAGGATGCACACAAAGCGTCCCTCGTTCGCGACGTAGGAAGGCTCCAGACCGAGGATCTCGCAGGCGCCCCGGACCAGGTCGGTCACCGGGATTGCGACCTCATCTACGCCGATCGCCGTCCTGCTGGACTCGGCGAGCTCGATCAGGGCGGTGGCCAGCCCGCCGCGGGTGAGGTCGCGCAGGCAGTGGATTTCCAATCCCGCCTTGAGAAGCGCCTGGACGGGGGCCACCAGCGGCGCGCAATCGCTCTGGATCGGGCTCTCGAAGGCGAGCCCTTCCCGCGTCGCCAGGATTGCCATCCCGTGGCGCCCGATGTCCCCGCTAATGAGCACCGCGTCGCCGGCCCGTATGGAAGCCGGGCAGACGGAGCGCTCCCCCTCGATCAGGCCGATGCCGGAAGTTGCGATGTAGAGCCCGTCGCCCTTGCCGCGCTCCACCACCTTGGTGTCGCCGGTCACGATGCTCACGCCCGCGGCCGCCGCCGCCGCGCCCATGGCGGCGGCCACCTTTTCCAGGATGGCAACGGGGAAACCCTCCTCGAGAATGAACCCGGCGCTCAGCCAAAGGGGCCGCGAACCGCACATTGCCAGGTCGTTCACCGTCCCGTTGACGGCCAGCGAACCGATGTTTCCCCCCGGGAAGAAAAGCGGGCTGACCACGTGGACATCCGTCGAGAAGGCGAACCGGGCCCCGCCGGCGGTGAGCAGCGCCCCGTCGTGCTGGGCGTCGATCTCGCGGCTTGCAAACGCCGGGCGGAACACCCGGTCGATCAGGCCCTGGGTGAGCTTCCCGCCTCCGCCGTGCCCGATCGTGACCTCGGCGTGGTTCGAGAAGGGGACGGGGCACGCCAGGCCCGGGACCGGCGGGACGGGGGTTTCCATGGCTGCGGATTTGACCACCTGCGGCCGAGGGTGTCGAAGCCAAAGAGGCGCCCGTCGAGCGAAAAGGCCTGTTTCGCAAATCGTGGGCAGGGTGTCGCAAAAAACGCGGAGTTGCGCCCTGCACTTGGTGATAGCGTCAGTCGCGCAGCCATACCCCGCTGGAAAATCACACCCGCCGCGCCCGCGGCCAACCCCACCGACTCCATGGAAACGATTGCCAAAACCGCCGCTGTAGCGGCACCCGACCAGCAGACCGTCTACGAGCAGATGGTCTCCCGCGGCGTCTCCCGCCGCGAATTCCTGAAATTTTGCGGATGGATCAGCGCCTGCATGGGCCTGGGGACCGAGGGCATGGCCCAGGTCGCCAACGCCCTCGAAAACAAGCGGCGGATACCGGTCGTGTGGATGCATTTCCAGGAGTGCACCTGCTGCAGCGAGTCCTTCCTGCGCTCCTCCCACCCGATCGTGGCCGACATCCTCCTGGACAAGATATCGCTCGACTACACGGAGACCCTCCTTGCCGCCTCCGGCCACCAGGCCGAGGCCTGCCTCCAGGACACGATCACCAAGTACAAGGGCGAATACCTTCTCTGCGTCGAGGGCTCGGTGCCGACCGGGGCGGATGGCGCCTACTGCTGCATCGGCGGCCGCTCGGCCGAGGCCATCCTCACGGAGGTCGCCGAGGGCGCCAAGGCGGTGATCGCCTGGGGCAACTGCGCCTGCTCGGGCTGCGTCCAGGCCGCCAAGCCCAACCCGACCGGCGCGACCCCGATTCATCGGCTCATCGCCGGCAAGCCCGTCGTCAATGTCCAGGGCTGCCCCCCGATCGCCGAGGTGATGGCCGGGGTCCTCGTCCACCTGCTGACCTTCGACAGGATCCCGCAGCTCGACGCCCTGGGCCGCCCGAAGGCCTTCTACTCGCGCCGGGTCCACGACACCTGCTACCGCCGCCCCAACTACGACGCCGGCCTCTTCGTCGAGTCCTTCGACGACGACAACGCCCGGAAGGGGTTCTGCCTCTATAAGATGGGATGCCGCGGGCCGACCACCTACAATTCCTGCGGCACAATCCGCTGGAACGGGGGCGTCAGCTTCCCGATCCAGTCCGGCCACGGCTGCATCGGCTGCTCCGAGTCGAATTTCTGGGACAACGGCCCGTTCTATACCCGCCTCACCAGTTTCCCCGGGTTTGGGATCGAGACGACCGCCGACCGCATCGGCATGGTCGCCGGGGTGGCGACGGTCGCCGGCGTCGCGGCGCACGCCGTCCTCACGAATATCCGCAAGCACGACGAGATCGGAGAGCAGCCCGGCGAATCGGCGGCCGCCGCGCCGCCGCCACCCGCCGTCAAACCTGAGGACAAGGGAGGGACCCAGCCATGAGCGCACGCATTGTCGTTGATCCGGTCACCCGGATAGAGGGCCATCTCCGGATTGAGGCCCAGGTTGAAAACGGCGTCATCACCGACGCCTGGAGCGCGGGCACCATGGTCCGCGGCCTGGAGATCATCCTCCGGGGCCGCGATCCGCGGGACGCCTGGGCCTTCTGCGAGCGGGTGTGCGGGGTCTGCACCACCGTCCACGCGCTCGCCTCGGTCCGCTCCGTCGAGGACGCAATCGGCGTCGCCGTCCCGCCCAACGCGGAGCTGATCCGCAACATCATGTTCTGCACCCAGTACATGCAGGACCACGTCGTGCACTTCTACCACCTGCACGCCCTGGACTGGGTCGACGTCGTGAGTGCCCTCAAGGCCGACCCGGCCGAGGCCTCGCGGATCGCGCAGAGCATCTCCCATTGGCCGAAGAGTTCGCCGGGCTACTTCAGCGACCTGCAGAAGCGCCTCGTGCGCTTCGTCGAGAGCGGCCAGCTCGGGATCTTCGCCAACGGCTACTGGGGCCACCCGGCTTACAAGCTGCCGCCGGCGATCAACCTGATCGGCGTGGCGCACTACCTCGAGGCCCTCGAGTGGCAGAAGGAGATCGTCAAGGTCCACACGATCTTCGGCGGAAAGAACCCGCACCCCAACTACCTGGTCGGGGGCGTGCCCTGCGCGATCAACATCGACGAGGCGAACGCGCTCAACGCCGAGCGCCTCGCGATGGTCGGCGCGCTCCTGGCGCAGGCCAAGACCTTCGTAGAGCAGGTCTACCTGCCCGACCTGATGGCCGTGGCCCCGTACTACCTGGACTGGACGAAGATCGGCGGGGGGGTGAGCAACTACCTGTGCTACGGCGACCTGCCGACCAACGGATTCGCCGATATCGCCCGTTTCAAGTTCCACCGCGGCGCCATCCTCGACCGCGACCTGTCGCATGTTCACGAGGTGGACCCCCGCGACCCGGAGGGGATCAAGGAGTTCGTCGACCATTCCTGGTACTCCTACCAGGGGGAAGGCGGCCGGCATCCCTGGGACGGGGAGACGACGTTCAACTTCACCGGACCGCAGCCCCCCTATGAGCACCTCAACGTCGACGGGAAGTACTCCTGGCTGAAGACGCCGCGCTGGAAAGGACACGCGATGGAGGTCGGGCCCCTCGCGCGCATGCTCGTCGGCTACGCCTCCGGAAGCGCCGAAATCAAGGACGCGGTGACGGAGGCCCTCGCCGGCCTGAATGCGCCGGCCAGCGTCCTGTTCTCAACCCTGGGCCGGACGGCCGCCCGCGGAATCGAGACCCGCCTGGTCGCCCGCTGGGGGCTGGAGTTTTACGACCAGCTTCTCGCCAACATCAAGAACGGGGACTCGCGCACCTTCACCAAGGAGAAGTGGGATCCCTCCACCTGGCCGACCACCTGCCGCGGCGTGGGCGCCTCCGAGGCGCCCCGCGGGGCCCTGGCCCACTGGATCGTGATCAACGAGCAGAAGATCGCCAACTACCAGCTTGTGGTTCCCACGACCTGGAACGGGTCGCCGCGCGACGCGAAAGGCGAGCGCTCGCCCTACGAGGCATCGCTCATCGGCACGCCCGTGCACGACCCGAAGCTGCCGCTCGAGATCATCCGCACCATCCACTCGTTCGACCCCTGCCTGGCCTGCGCGGTCCACCTCTACGACGGCCGGGGCAACACGATCACGGAGTTCACCACCTCGCCGGCAGTCTGAGGAGGCCGCCATGAGAACGAACACCCTGCCCGCGCCGCCCCACGCATTCCAGCGGATCTATGTCTGGGAACTGCCGATCCGCTTCTACCACTGGCTGAACGCGCTTTGCATCCTCACGCTGATCGTCACGGGTTTCATCATCGCAAACCCGCCCGCGATCAACAACGGGAGCGAGGCTGCGTTCAGCTACTGGTTCGGAACCACCCGATTCATCCATTTCGCGGCCGCCTACATTTTTGTCTTCAACCTGCTCGTCCGCATCTACTGGGGCTTTGTGGGCAACCAGTATGCGAACTGGAAGAACTTCCTGCCGCTGCGCCGGGCGCAGTACAGGGAAATCTTCACGGTCCTGCGGGTGGATATCCTGGAGACGTCCAACAAGGTGATTGTCGCCATCGGCCACAACGCCCTCGCCTACCTCACCTACACGGTGCTCTTCCTGGTCTCGCTCTTCCAGGTGGCCAGCGGGTTCGCCCTCTACGCGAAGATGAGCCACTGGTGGCTTCCCCAGCTCTTCACCTGGATGCTGCCGCTCTTCGGCGGAGACGCGAGCCTCCGGAATTGGCACCACTTCGCGACCTGGTTCTTCATCGTCTTCACGATCATCCACGTCTACCTGGTCTTCTACCACGACTACGTCGAGGGCCACGGCGTGATTTCCTCGATGGCCGGGGGATGGAAGTTCCTCCCCACCCGGCACCGGGAGGCGGTCCAGGGCAAGTCCTGGTTCACCGTGGGCAAGGCCTCGCCCCCGCACCCCGGGCGTCCCGGGCCGCCGCCATGAACGGCTCCGCATTGGAACTGGTCGCCGGCTCACCCGCGGTGGCCGATGGGGACGCTCCCGACGTCCTGGTGATCGGCGTGGGCAACCTGCTGATGGGCGACGAGGGCGTGGGGGTCCACATCCTGCGCACGCTCGAGTCGGGACCGGCGATTCCCGGCGTGCAATTCCTGGACGGCGGAACCGGGGGCATCAACCTGCTCGAGTGCATAGGGCGCGCACCGGTGATCGTCATGATCGACGCGACCCGCGATGGTCACCCCGCCGGCACGGTCACCCGGCTGCGGCCCGCGGAGGTCGCGGACATTCCCCGCGGGCTCTCCGCGCACGATTTTGGCCTGCGGGACCTCTTCGCCGCCGCCGCCCTCCTCGGCCAGTTTCCCGTGATCCACCTTTACACGATATCCGTCGAGACGATCCATCCGATGTGCCTGGACCTCTCGCCCGCCGTGAATGCCGCCATGCCGCCGGTGGCCGACGCGGTCCGCCGACTCCTTGCCGAATTGACCGCCGGAGGCGGCTGAAAGGGCCGGAAGCACCATGAAGCAAAGGGTCATCGCCGTCGTCGCCCTCCTTCTGGCGTGCAACCTGGGTGCCTGGGCCTGGGCGCTCGTCTCGCTGCACCACTTTCCCGTCCTGCTCGGGACCGCGCTCCTGGCCTACACCTTCGGGCTCCGGCATGCCGTCGACGCCGACCACATCGCGGCCATCGACAACGTGACGCGAAAGCTGATGCAGCAGGGCCAGCGGCCGGTCGGCGTGGGCTTTTTCTTCTCGCTGGGGCACTCGACCATCGTCTTCGGGCTCTCGGTCGTAATCGCGATCGCCTCCGTCGCGATCAAGGACCGCCTGGCGGCGTGGGCCGACCTGGCCGGCACCTTCGGCACCGCCGTCTCCGCCGCCTTCCTCTTCCTGATCGCCGGCGCCAACTGCCTGGTCCTCGTCTCCGTCTACCGGACCTTCCGGCGGGTCAAGCAGGGGGGCGCCTACACCGAGGAGAACCTCGACCTCGTCCTGGGCGGCAGCGGCTTCTTCAAGCGGCCGATCCGCGCCCTTTTCCGGATGGTCCGGAAGAGCTGGCAGATGTACCTGGTGGGATTCCTCTTCGGGCTGGGATTTGACACCGCCACGGAGGTCGGCCTCCTGGGGATTTCGGCGAAGGAGGCCTCAACGGGGCTGCCGATCTGGTCGATCCTCATCTTCCCCACCCTCTTTACCGCCGGGATGTCCCTCGTGGACACAGCCGACGGCATCGTGATGCTCGGCGCCTACCGCTGGGCCTTCGCCAAGCCCCTCCGGAAACTCCACTACAACCTGACGATAACCTTTATCTCCATTGTCGTGGCGGTGCTGGTCGGCGGCGTCGAGGTCCTGGGGCTGGTGGGCGGGCACGTCCGGTCGCAGAACTCCTTCTGGCGCGCGGTCTGCGCGCTGAACGACCATTTCGGCCTCCTGGGCTTCATCGTGATCGGGGTCTTCGTGGCGAGCTGGGCGGTCTCGCTGGCCCTCTACCGCCGGGGCCACTACGACGAGATCAGGATCCAGCCGGTCTGACAGGCCGGTTGCGTCAGGCTTCCGCGAGCATTTCCCTCAGCCGCTCCGCGTAGTGCCGGAAATTCGCCCAGGAAACATCGTCGGGCACGAGGTGATCGAGATCGGGAATGTAGCGCCGCGTCGCGAGCGCCGGCCGGATCCGCTCCAGTTCCGCGTCGATCGCCGTCGGACCGAGCGCAAGGGCCCGCTTGTCGATCCCGCCCATGAGCGCCAGTTCCGGATGGCGCTTCCGGCAGGCGAACACGTCGGCCCCGGCGGCCACCTCCATCGGAAACAGGAAATTGACGCCCGCCTCGATCATGGGCCGCACGATCAGCTCCGGCTGCCCGTCGGTGTCCACCGAGATGACGGGAATTCCGTGCTCGCGGGCAAACGCGAGGATCCGCCGGTAACACGGCCCGATGAATTCCCGCCAATGGGCCGGCGACATGAGCGGCCCCTGCCGGCCGCACAGGTCCTCCCAGAGGTGGATCACGTCCACCCTGACCTCACGGACCACCGTGGCAAAGATCCCCAGGTAGAGGCCCGTCATGTGTTCCATGATCTCATGAACCAGGTCGGGCTCGTCGTGGAAGGCGATCAGGCACTCCTCGTCCCCGAGCAGCCAGCGCAGCGTCCCGAAGATTCCGCAGTCCGGATACTGGCCGAGCTGGATCGGGATCCCCGCCGCAGCCCACTCGCGGCACTGCTCGCGCCAACCGCCCGCCAGGCGCCTCGGATCCCGGGGATCGAGCCGCTCGTCGCGGAACCGGATCCAGTCGGCGCGGTTCCTCACCGGCCAGTCGATGAATTCGGACATCGATTCGATCCCCTTCAGGTCCCTCCGGCGGATGCCCCAGCTGTCGATGGACGTGACCGACTCCGCATCCTCGCTAATCCGGGCGCTCGGGTCCGGCACCGGACCGAGCTTCACATCGACCGTCCGCGGGCGCGGATCCGCGCCGAAAAGCTCCTGCACGTCGGCGTACGACTTGAACTGGGCGGGCATGCCCTCCCGCCGCCAGCGCTCCCAGGTCGTGCCCCACGGCCCCCAGAAGAGCCAGTAGGGAACCCGGTCCCGGGGTCGATCCAGCACGGTGGCCAAGAATCGTTCACGATGCGTCATGGGGTGCGGAAAGAATAGCGACGGAAATGCGCCCACGCGATGCGAATATCGCCGCTCCGTCACCCAAGGGCCAGTCGTTGAACAGCCTCGGAGGAATACCTTTTAAACAAGGCCGGGAAGATCGGAGAGGTCTGAAAAGAAGGGTCCGAAACCTAACCCCGGAACTACGGAAGGGATGGCATCCCTTCCGTAGTTCCGGACTCGCTTGGAAGGCATTGGCTTCGATCTTCCCGCCCTTCCCGAACTTCCTGTTCAATTCCGAAATGGGTTTCGCCATAGGGTGCGCAACTTGGACCGCCACCCAAAGACCTCTTGGCTTTAGTCCCACCCGCTGCGTTGATAGGCCCCGTGATCGCCCTCGCCGAACACACTCCCCAAAGCCTCGCCGCGCAGTTGGTCTCCCTGGGCTTCAAGCCCTCCCACGCCGCGCCGCTCCTGCGCGCCTTCTACGCCGGCGGCGGAGAGATCGCCTGGGACAGCCTGATTCTTCCCGTCGGCCTGAGGGAAAGACTCTCGTCCGCCCCGATGCAGCTAGCGACAAGCCTTCAGCTTCGCGCGGTCGCCGAGGATGGCACGACCAAGCTCCTCCTCCGCCTTGCCGATGGCCGCACCGTTGAGTCGGTCCTCATGCCCGACTACCGCGCCGACCGTGCGGCCGGATGCCTCTCCACCCAGGTCGGCTGCGCGATGGGTTGCGACTTCTGCGCCACGACCCGAAACGGCTTCGAGCGCAACCTGAGCGCTGCGGAGATAGTCGAGCAGTTTCTCTCCCTACGGCGGGAGGCCCTCGCCGGCGGCCGCCGGCTCCAGACCATTGTCTTCATGGGCATGGGCGAGCCGATGCTCAACCTGGACGCCGTCCTCGCAGCCATCCCCCGGATCGCCGGGAACGGGCTCGGGGCGCTCGGCTGCCGGCAGGTCACCGTCTCCACCGTCGGCATCGTTCCCGGGATAGACGCCCTCGCCGACTCCGGCCTTGGCGTCCACCTCGCCGTGTCGCTCCACGCGCCCGACGACCCGACCCGGGAAAAGCTCCTGCCCGTCGGCCGGCGTTTCGGCGTGGCGGAGATTCTCGCCGCGGCCGATCGCTACCAGGCCCGCACGGGACGGCCGGTCACGATCCAGTACTGCCTGCTTCGCGGAGTGAACGATTCAACCGACCAGGCCGCGCAGCTCGCTGAACTCCTCAAAAGCCGCCGCATGCACGTCAACCTGCTCCGCTACAACCCGACCGGTCTCAGCCTGCGCGGCATCGTCTACGAGCCTTCGCCGGATGCCGAGGCCGACGCGTTCGCCGCGGCCCTGAAGGAGCGCGGCGTCGTGGCGCACTTTCGCCGTCCCCGCGGCCGCGACATCGACGCCGCCTGCGGGCAGCTCCGGGAGCGAAACGCCGGGAGTGTCAGCCCTTCAAACGCTTCAACCTGACAAATTTTTCAGTCAGTGGGTCTTTCTGAGGGTGGAGCGGGACCTCCGGGCACGCTGGTTTGGAACTATCGTCGCACAGCGCGCTCGGAGATCGCGCTCCACCTTTAGGAGAAAATTTGACCTTTCTTCCAATTGCACGGCTGCTTGGTGCTTGGAGAAGCGGGAACATCTCCGCCTGTCGCTCCCGAATCGCCTCAAGCGCTGCCGCCGGCCGGACAAACTCGATCGGCTCACCCGTGCAGCACGGGCAACCCCAACGGTGCGGGGCCGCGGACGCGACGGGTTTGCGGCGGGTGGGTTTGCCCATGGCACTTTGGATCAGCGGGGGAAAAGCCTGATCGTGAGCCCGACGAAGAGAACGAGGACAATGACACCGATCACCCACCAGAAAACAGGAATGCCGCTCCTGGTGGCACGGCTCTTCTCAATTCCGTCAGGCTCGCCGGGAAGATCCAGCCCGTCGTAGCGGGCAGCCTCCTCGTCCCAGCCCGAACGCTCATCCGCCCCGCACTCCGGGCAAGCCCTGGCATTCCGGGGAACATCAGCCCCGCAGACTGGGCATTCTGAAGGTGGGACGAATCTGTGGGACATCCCGGGGACAGAACCCGATTTCCGTCATTTCCGCAATCGCCACAAGAGCATCGATGTAGCTGGGAGGTGCTTGTCCGGCCGCTTGTCCAACAGCTGGAGACGGGCCCGGTGGGGACGGGTTCCGCCGGCCCCCTTTGGGGTTATCGTTGCGTCTGCAATTCCCAAAATGCTAGGAAAGGGCGAATTTCCATGTCCGACCAAAAACTCACCAAGGAGCAAGTTTCATTTTTCAACACCTTCGGATTCCTGGCCTTTCCCGGCCTCCTGGCGGACCGCATCGACGAAATTATCCGGGAGTTCGAGGACATTTTCAAGAAGCGCGGGGGCGGGCACTTCGGCAAGCCGCACGAGGGGAAGCAAAGATCGTGCATCGTCCCGTTTCCCGACCAGAGCGCCGTCCTCTCGAGCCTTCTGGACGACCCCAGAATCCATGGCCTCGCTTCCTCCCTGCTCGGCGACGACTTCAACTACATGCCGAGTGACGGAAACTATTATTCGGGCGACACCAACTGGCATTCCGACACCGACTGGCGCCCCGCAGGACTGGACGGGGACATCCTGCACATCAAGCTGGCGTTCTACCTCGATCCGCTCACGCGGGATACGGGCGCGCTCCGCGTCATCCCCGGCAGCCACAGGAAGGGCGACGCATTTGCCGAGTCGCTCCAGGGCAATCTAGGCCGCTCCCTGGAGACCTGCGGCGTGCACGCAAGGGATGTCCCCGCTGTCGCGCTGGAAACCGTGCCCGGAGACGTTCTGGTCTTTAACCACAACTTGAAGCACGCGGCATTTGGCGGCGGGGGGTGGCGTCGGATGTTCACGATGAACCTCTGCCAGCGCTTCCCGGAGGCGCGGATTCAGGAATTGCGGGACTATCTCAACGGCATCTCCCGCTTCTGGCTCGATCGCGCCTATGGGGAGATCATGATGAATACGGCCGGCCCGCAGCGGCGGCGCCACCTCGAACAGGTGATGGCCAATGACAGCCACTTGGCAGCCCTGTCAAAGAAGGCGCGGGAGACCATGGCCGAACCCTCCCGCGGCTGAAGCGATCCCCCCACTCCAATCCAACATCCAGCTTGCCATGCGCTTTCTCCTGCCCCTGCTCGTTCTGACCGTCTCCCTGGGCGCCGCGCCCGAGTACCCCCGGATGGGACCGGACATCTACGACGTCCATGCTTCCGGCGCCCGCCAGATCGACGCCGCACTTGCCCAGGCGCGCGCCGGGCACAAGCGGGTCCTCGTGGACTTCGGCGCCAACTGGTGCATCTGGTGCCGCCGGCTCAATCACACCCTCGAGGCCAATCCCGCCGTCGCTGCCAAGCTGCACGACTCGTTCATGGTGGTCCTCGTGGACGTCAACTCCCGCCGGGAAGCCGCGCGCAATGCCGATCTGATCCGGAAATACGGCAATCCCGTCCGCTTCGGAATTCCGGTCCTGGTCGTGCTCGACGCCGACGGACGGCTTCTCACCACCAAGGACAGCGGCGAGCTCGAGGAGGGCAACCATCACAGCCCCGCCAAGATATTGGATTTCCTCTCCCGATGGTCGCTGCCACTTGTGCGCTAGGCGCAACCAAGGCGACGCCCAGGTCGGGATTGGTTGGCCTCAGTCCCGGTCCGCGACCTCCGCGACAACTGCAAGGTCAACCATCAGGTCCGCCAGCGCCGCGACACGCCGGATCACCGCGGCATTGGCAAACGTGCCCCTCTCCTCGTACCTGATCAGGCCGTCCACCAGATCACGGCTATGGAGAACGCCGAAACCGCAACGATGACCACGACATTAATCACGGGTCACGATTGCCCGGGAGCGCACGCGAGCGATCAAATTAGCTCGCACCCTCTCAGGCGGTGTCCAAGCGTCGTCGGGCGATGACAAAAATGTGCCGTTACGCTACGCTGGTGGCGATTGCGGTCCTCACCGCCGCCCCCGGCTTCGCCAAGGACGAAAAGCCGCTGACCAACTCGGACGTCGTCGACATGATCCATGCGGGGGTCCCGGCGGATTCCGTATTGCTGGCCGTCAGGACCGAGCCGGGCGACTACGATGTCTCCGCCCAGGCGTTGATCGCCCTGAGCCGAGGCGGCGTCGGCAAGGAAATCATCAGCGCCATCATTGAAGTTCACTCCAAGTCAGCCGACCACCCGCCAAGTCAGCCTGCGTCCGGGAATCCGGGCGAGCCGGCCGCATCGACGGCCCCTGCGGCGGCGGCCGGGCCCGACCTGACGGGGATCGACGGCGTCTATCTGATCGATGGCGACAAGCGGACCCAGCTAAAGGCGCATAAGGACGTCTACATCAAGCCGGTCTTCAGCTTCGGACTTTCCGGAATGGTCAGGGTCCTTTCCGCCATTCCCGGCACCCGGGCGGCAACCCGGACCAGCAACCCGAAGCCAAAACTTGAGTTTCTAATTCCCGGGCAGATTGAGCCGACCGGACTGGAGGAGGTCTTCGTAGCCGATGTGAAAAGCGATCACAGGGAATTCCCTGCCGTGATCAAGAAGATCACCGTGATACCCGGCAAGAGCAGGCGCGATTTCACGCTGGTGCAGGACATGACCTACAAGGGCCCGCTTGGCGTGAAGAAGTTCGATATTGTCCTGAAGGACGACCTGGAGCCCGGGGAGTATGTCACCTCGATCCTGGGCCTGTCCTACGATTTCGGGGTCGATCGGCGCGGGGATTGATCAGGGTTCCGCCAACCCGCTCCGCCGGAGCGCGGCATGGGGCAACGCAACCGTCGCGCAGTACAACGCGTTTTGGCATGAATTCAGAGCCGGGTTGATCCATTCCCATGGCGCGCCTTCCCGGCGGTGCGCCACGATGCTCGCGACCAGGTCACGCAGGATTCCCGACGCACTCGGAGGACTCACCCGGTGCAGCGCCACCACCAGCCAGCCTGACATGGTGCCCCAAAAACCTCCGTTCTGATAGTGACCCTGGGGCGAACTCGACTGCTCCCAATAGCCTCCGAACGGCCCGCTGGGCGGCAGCCCCCGCACCTGCCCGTCGGCGACGATGCCACCGCCCTTATAGAGCGAGAGCAGCCCCCTGCAGACCGCCGCTTCGGCTTTCCCGGACAAAATCCCCTCCGAGACCGCAAATGCCGAACCCCAGACATCGTCCTTCCGCCCAAGGCCGGTGGCGGAAATGAGCATCGCTTCGTCGTCAACGGCTTCACGCAGAAAGGTGCTTCCTACGGAGTCGCGGAGCCGGTTCGCCACGCGGCGATAGGCCTCCGCGGGCTCAGGTTCGCCCAGGGCATCATGCATGGACGCGAGGTCGCTCGCGGCGCGGTAGCGCAATAGTGTCGGAAAGAGCACCAGGCCGGTTTTTCGCACCGAGTCGCAAAAGCCCCAATCGACCCGGGAGCCTCCCTCAGCCCCGTCGCAGACGACGACGCCGGTGGCCGAATCCACTGCGACTGACTCGAACGCCTTGTCGCAGATTTCCATGATGGAAGGGTTCCCCCACCCGGTTGCCGCGCGGCTTCTCAAGATATCGGGTTTCCCGGTCAGGTTCAGATGCTCCCGAACCATCTGGATGAAATAGAAGGCATCATCCGCCGGGGGCAAAAATCCGTATTGACCGTTCCCCTGGTCGTCGCCGTCGGCATAGGTGCCGGGATACCACACGGCCCTCCCGTTCACATTGATGTGATCAGGGATGCTGTAGCCCGGCACGAAAAGGCCGCGCTTCAGGCTGATGCCCCGCGGACCGGGCTGGACCGCGGCGATGACGCGGATCCAACCCTCGATCTCGCCAGCCGAAATGAGCCCGCCTCCCAGCATCATGGCCGCGTCCCTGACCCAGAAGGCAGGGTATGCTCCGCCGCCTCCCGGAAGGCGCAGCACATAGCCCGTGGTATTGACTCCATTGGCAATCCCAACCCCCGGCTTCACCTCGGCCGTCGCCACCGTCTCGCGGGCCAATTGCTGCAGCGTGGCCAAATTGGTTTGCAGGTCATCCCAGCCGGGCCCCGAGGGGGACAGGCTCCGTTGTCGTTCTTTTTGTCGTTTCAACGCAATTGGTTATGGATTTTGGAGCCCGGCCCTAGCGATTCGGCCGACCGGCGCCAGGGGCCAGATACGGCGCAACGGGCAGGACAATTTGGGACGGATAAGCGGGGCCCAGGTGAATGAGGTTGCGGGCCAGGCGCGACGCGCCGGGCACCCTCAGCGGCAGGCCGTTGTCAGGATTAACCTCGTAACCGGGCGCACTGGTGGACGCGACATCCACGCGGATCCGATTACCGCGATTGAAGACCACGCTGGTCGACCACAGGTCGATCTCGAGCGGATAGATCTTCCCTGGCTCAAGGAGATGTTCCTCGCGCAACGAGCGCCAATAGCGGGCACGGATTGCCCCCTCGGCCAGATTGTAGGACTTCCCGTTGGCGCCGACAATGCACAGGCGCACGATGACATCCGTGTCCGGTGCGTCGCTCGAAATCCATATCTTCGCGGCAATTCGGCCGGTTACCTCCATGGGTTCCGGCAGCGGATCGCTGGTGAAAACGAGCACGTCGGGCCGCGCCTCCACCTCCGCCTGATCCATGGGCCCGGGCGCCACCACGGAGCCTGGAAGCTGCGGCCCGCCAATCGTCGGCACGGGATGGTCCGGATCGGAGGTCCACGGGAGCGTCGCCGCATCCCCGGACGACGGCGCGAACCCGGCTGAATGGTCCGCATGGAGAAAGAGCGGGGTTGGCCTGGCTTCCGGCCGGGGCCAGCGCTCGGCGGAACGCCAGAAATTTCCGGGGGCTCGCGGATCGGTCGTGTCCCCCATCACGTAGTAGGTGACCGGCGACTCGTTCCCGATGCCGCCGTTCGCGCCTTTCACGGTGTAATCAAACCACGCCAGCGGTTTTCCGACGGCAGCCGGGATGGCGTTCGCATTCGGAAACGTGAGTTGGCCGGCATGGTCCGAGCCAATCATGTGTGTCCAGGGCCCCATTATGAGACGCTGGCGGCCACGCGCATGCGGACCGCCGTCTTCGTTGTAGCCTTCAAACGAATCGAGCGTGCCCTGCGTGAAGATATCGAACCAGCCGCCTTCGTGAACCGCGGGTGAGTCCGCGAACGGGTAGCGACGGGCAAGGTCGCGTTGCATCCAGTAGTCGTCGTAGCCGGGATGAGACGTCCATACCCGCAGCGTCGACGGGTCGAATTTGAACCGCTGAATCCATCCCTCGATCATGGCCTTCCGAAAAACCCCCTGCCGGTAGATCCCGGCATACGAGCTCGATCCGGCCACTTGAATATATTGCGCGGACAACGGGCGGACGCCCGTTCCCGCCAGCATAAGCTGGGCTATTCCAAGGGCCGAGGCCCCACAGGTGACCACGTGCCCGTCGCACCATGGTTGGCCGGCGATCCATCTGATTGTGTCGGCGCCGTCGTGCTTTACCCCCCATCCGTCAGCCTCAAAGGGCACATTGGCGCCTTCGGAGGCCCCTCGCCCACGGGTGTCCTGAATCACCAGGACCCAGCCATCGGCCGTGACACTCGCGGACAGGTTTTTCACGTCGCCATTGGCCTTGCCGTAGGGCGTGCGCTCCAGTTCCACAGGCCAGGGGCCCTTTCCGTCCGGCAGGTACACATTCGTGCTGAGCCGGACTCCGTCGCTCATCGCGACCAATTGCGTCTCCTGGGACCAAAGCCGGGTCGGCAGCAAAGTCGCTGCACCGATCGACCACAGGAAGGCGAACTTCCAGGTTCGGTTCATGAACCCTGATTTTGTCGCGTGAGCAGGGAATGCCGAGAGGAAAGTTGGATCGCAGCAGGTTCCTATTGCCACAAGGGGGCCCCGAGGGGGACAGGCTCCGTTGTCTTTCCCGAGGATGAAGCACGACGGTGAAGTTTCGCCAGATTTGCCTACCTCCTGTTAATGGAACGCGGCTTTGAACACGTCTCGTCCTATCATGAAAGCCGCAATCCGTTTCGTCATGGCCTTCGCCGGCCTATTTTTCTCGAGGGAAGTCCTGGCCGACGATGGGGGCATCAGCGTCTATTGGCGTTCCAACTATAACCCCGAAGGCAAAGCGTTTGCGCGAGCGACTCCGGCCAAACCGGTCTATTATCAGCCGATGTTCTTCGGCTACAGGGAGGAAGGCCACCCAGTCAGCTTTTATTCAAAGAGTCCGCCCATGACCGCAAATCAGACCGCCCAGGCCGAGCACCTATTGGTAAAGGAACTCGCCGCGCAGGGCTATCGCATCGCGACAAAGTTATCCCCCCCATCCCTCATCATCACTTTCGCGTGGGGTGACAGGGCCCAGGAGAGTTCCTGGCATAAGCTCCCCGACAGGCAGGAATATTTCCTGAAAATATCGGCGTTGGATCTAAAAGCCTCCCAGCAGCACAAGAGGGTCCAACTTTGGTCCCTGGAAGTCTTAACGCCCAGATGGGGGCACTACATCGACGAGGTGTTGCCGACGATGATTGCCAGCGGGACCCCGGCGTTTGGCCGGCCGCCCGCGCCGATAAACCACGTTGGCTTTGCAGGTGTCGAGGCTCAGGCTTCCCAGTATTACTATTCGTACTCGAAAATCACCGCTCAATTGGTTTCCGGGTCAGATCTGAATTAATCAAGCTGAGGCTGAGACAGCTTGGTGGCCAATCGGGACATCCCGGGTGGATATGCCCGGCGGGCGCGGGCGAAGGTTGAGCTGCGGGGATAACACCCCATATCGCCTTCCCCTACAGCGGCGGATACTTTCCCCATGAAATCACCGAGCGAAAATGGCAGACCCCCTGTCTCCCGCAGGGATTTTGTGAAAACGGCGTCTTTGGCGGCTACGGCGGTTGCTTCGTGCATCGGCCTCGCGGCGGCAAAGGGGCGGACGGATGCAATTGACGATACGCTGGTGTGTTCGCCAATTCCCGCTGGCGGAGCCGGGGTCGTGGAACGGGGTGGACGTCTTCAGGGCGAAGGACCGCTGTCGGCCATCGACGCCCATGTGTGCGGGCTCCACTTCTACAGCGGCGACCTCAAAAGGCAGGTGATCGCCCATCACTACTGCTCGCACGTCAGCAGGGACCTTCGCCAGTGCTCCATCTATGACTCCGACAAAAAGCATGCACGACTCGTCGGGATCGAATATGTGATCAGCCCGAGGCTATTCGAGACGCTTCCAGCCGAAGAGAGGAAGTTCTGGCACAGCCACGTCTATGAGGTGAAGTCGGGGCAGTTGACCGCACCCGGAATTCCCGACGCTGCCGAAATGGAAGTGATGAAGGGTTTTGTCGGCACCTACGGAAAAACCTGGTACACCTGGCAGGTCGACCGCGACGACAAAGTGCCGCTCGGCATACCTCAGCTCATGATGGCCTTCACCGCGGACGGCCAGGCCAATCCCGAGCTCCTTGCCGACCGCAATACAGAGTACGGCATTTCTCCGGAAGAGAAGAAAACGAGCCGGGCCGCAATCGTCGCGCCGGCGATCCAACCGGGTGCGGACGAATGGCAGCAGGGCGGGGCGATCGAGCTTCAAACCAAAACTGTCGAAATGAAGGAGACTATTCGCGGGTGATTGAGGGGCGGTTGGTTGTTCGCCGCTTCGGCGCTGTGGAGGGCCTCTGCGCATGGCCGAGATCAAAGCAGGCAGCAGCGCTATTGCAATTCGCTAAGCGCCAAGTCAATCCCACCCATCAGATTGACCACTTCATGCGTTCTGGTACCAATACCAGAACTCAGCTCAATGCTGAGATAAATCGATGAACACACGTGCGGCAGGCGGCATGCAGTCTCTTTGGGTCGCTGCCATCGTTTGCTGCCTCCCGTTTTTTGCTTCTGTTGTCCGGGTCGAAGCATTCGGAAGTGAAGGCGATTCCGTCCCTCCCGCCAAAGCGATCACCGGATTTGCAAACATTCCGCTGCGGGGTCCTCCTGGATCGCATCATTTCATCTTATCACGGGACAATTTCACTGATTTCCTGAGTTCCGCCAAGATTTACGGCGAAAACGCAGAGGCCTCCGTGCCGCCAGACATCAAAAGGCGTGCTGATAACGGGGAGTTTGATTTTCCGAAAGAGGTTTCCAATGGCAAAGATGGCTTCGAAGCGGGAAGGCTGATTTCCAGATATGCGACGGGCGTGTTTACCGACAGTACCGGAAGGATCTTTGTCTGGGAGCTACTCGGTCCTCACGCGGCGAACATAATTCGAAAACATGGAGGTCACATTAGCAAGTGGACTTGCCTGAATCTTGGAGATGGGACGAGAGCGGAAGTGGAACTGAAGCCCATCATAACCTCAGAAACGGATCCGAGCAAAGGAGAAGTGCCCCCGCCCCACCCGATCAAGGTGCCGAAAGATTCCGACATTCGCGACTTTCAGAACGCAATTGACTCCCCCTGCATTACCAGGGCCAACCTCGTCGCGTTTTTATCTTCAGCTAGCTGCCATGCGGTTTTGCCAGAGGCGTTGAGTAAACCGGAAGAGCAAAACGTGCCCGGAATAAACGAGCCCGTAATTGTGATAAGCCCTACAGCGAAAGGTTACTTCAGTGATAGGGAAGGCGTGATCTATTTTTGGTACACCAACGGCCCAAGGGAACTGGACCTTCTTACGACAAAGAGCCATTGCAGCTTTTACCTTGATAAGCACGGTGCGGATGATCCGCTGCTAAAGCAGGTTTCAGGGAGAGACTACAGAGGGGACTGAGGCGCACGATTCATCAGATTGAACTTACCCCGATTCCCATTGTGATGCCAAAACGATCAATAGCCCTTGAGCCCAATCCAGCGGGTCAGGTTGAACATTGTACCGAGAGAGATTGGTCCCGTCCGAAATGACGATGAGCAGGGAACAATGTTCAACCTGACCCACTGGCTTGGCATGATTGACGTGCTGGCACCGCCGCCCACCAAGGTCGAATGGGTCAGGGTCGATGGGCAGCGAACTCCTTCTCCATGAAATTTGCGAACATTGGGGACTCAAAGGCCGCCGACTCGTCATGAAGCTTCCTCGCGACGCAACAATTGCCCCAGATAAAATCACGAACTATCTGCTCGTTCGGCAGAATCGTAGCGACAAATCAGCGTTTTTGGAACGGGCGGGGTTTACGCCTGCAAATCCAACGGCGTTGATTGCGGGCTTGGCGGTGATCCTGAATGAGGGCGAGGCCCAGTTGGTCGACGAGAATAAGTTCGGCCAGTACTATGAAATCGTCGGAATTCTACATGGCCCGGTCGGTGTGGACCTACGGGTCAAGACGATCTGGATGACGGAACGCTTGTCAGGAACGACAAAGTTCATAACATTGATCCCCATAGAAGTTTTCGCCAAATGACGTTCCCACTGTACACCGATGTCGCTCTCGCCCGCGATCTGCCGGAATACCGGCTTCGCCGCGGTGATTTGCTGCGCTTGGTGGAGCACCATGTGGCCCCTGATGGTGAAGAAGGATACTCGGCCGAAGTCCTCGGGGCAAAAGGGCAGACTCTGGCCGTGGTCGCTGTTGCAGCGAAAGCCGTCGAGGCGCTCAGGGATGATGAGATATTGAGCGTCCGCGCCATCGCGGTCTGAACCACCGGGTAGCGGCGGCCGCTGCTCGGGCAGGCTAGCCCCGTACCTCAGCATGCTCTTTAAGTACGTCTCCAGCGCCAGGATCGACATCCTTCAGCCCAAGACAGCGGGTCAGGTTGAACATTGTTCCCAACCCGCCTGTTTCTTGGGATGCCGCTATTCCACCCGGGGTACAATGTTCAACCTGACCCACTGGCTTGGCACTGAGTTACCAGTACGGTGGGCACACAGGCAAGCTTCACGGTATATGGCAGAAGGATCACTATGTGTTTACGGAGCACTCTGCTTCGCCATCCGAATCCAGGTAGGATCGGCCGAACGGGTCATGTCAAACGACCTCCGCAAAACTCCACCTGCGCCATCAATCGATCAGGGCCTTCGACAGGATGACGCTGCGGTAGGTTTTTCCGTTCCTAGAAAGGTGCTTGATGAACCGGTAATCCATCTTCGCGTACCAGCGGCACAAGTCGGTTGCGCCCTCGGATGTGTCGAACGCCAGTTCCCGGGCGCCGGCCTCGCGGGCCCGCTCTTCCGTTCGGCGCAGCAGTTCGCGTCCGATCCCGAGCTTTTGATGACTCGGATGCACCCCGAATTGCTCGAAACTGTAATGCTCCCGATACCAGAGGCACATGTCCGCGGCCTGCGGCCCATGAAGCGTGATGGTTCCCACAATCCGGCCATTCATCTCCGCGACCATCGATCTGCCGCTTGAGAGCCGCTGAAGGGTCGTTGCATCGTCCTGATCCGCGGCCGTAAAATTGAATCCCATCAGAGCATGCGCGCGATAAGCCGCATGGAGCATTGCGGTGATATCTCCGACCGGATCATCCGGCCGCCAATCCCTGTAAATGACCTCCCCGCCCTTCATTAGGTCCTGTGCTCAACCGGCCGTCTGGATTGGCCCTTTTCACTCATTGGATCCAGTCTTTATCTCATGCCGACGTATGTCGGTATTATTCGAACACACCAGTAAGTCGAAATCCTCGCCCAGGAAATTATGCGGCTGGCCGGGTTCGCGGCCACAAAGGGCAAAATAAGGCATGCTCAATTCGGCGTGCGTTTCCACGACGCGGACAGGCTCCGTCCAGTCCGTCAGATTGTCGCTGCAGCACACCTGCAGGGTTGGCCCCGTGCCCCAATACGCCCGGTTATAGGTCGTCAAGAGGTAACAGCCAAGGGGCTTGTGATAGGCGACACTCGGCTCTGCTCCGCCGGTCATAATCGCCGTTTCAGCTCCACCGTTCCCCGGGGTGCCAAAGCAGCCCCGATGATACTTCTCAAACTCACCGAGTTCGCCAGTTTCCTGCATTTTGGCCCGGGCGACAAAGACCTTGTCCGACACGACGCTGCGGTCGTCCATATTGTACCAAATCATGGAATAGAAGCAGTAGAGTCTCTTTTCATCGTGCTTGAAGAAAACCGACAAATCCCCGGCGCCTAGATTGATGATACCCGTTTTCTGCCCTCCGGTGCCAATTCCGTCCGGCCTATACCGCTCGGTGTAACAAGGCTCGGCAGCGGTGATGACCCAGCCGTGAAAGTCCCAGGTCTTTCCCCGGTCGTCGGACGACATCAGGCCGATATGCCTGAAATCGGGTTCTCCATCCTCCCGGGCATAGGCCGTATAGCCGGTGGAACCGGCCCCCCAGCCGGTTTCATTGTGAAACAGCGCGTAAAACCGGCCCGGATACTTTGTGGCGTTCCCAGGCACTATCCAAAGCCCGGTCGCCCAGACCTCGCCGCGAGGCAAAGGCCCATCCGGATAAGGATGTTTTTGACCGCCGAATGCCGTGCCGGCGGGTCCGGTTGGAAACAGGAGTTCGGCATCGTAGAGTTTTTTAAGGTCCCCGGCATTCCGGCCGCTGAAAACGCCGATTTTCCCGTAACCCGAGTGACCTGCGATGGCCCATAGGCCGCCTTCCGCGTCCCGGCAAAGGGCGGGAACACAGTCCGGGCGCACCCCGTTCGCCGCATTGATTTCGGTATCAACCGCACTTCCGACTTCCCAATTTAATTTTCCCATAGGTTTAATGCGCCCCCCGGCGCCAGGCGGGGGGCAGGCCCTAAAAGCTGTTACCTGCGTCGTCCTAAGGTGGAAAGACAAATGGGCTGCTTGTTGTTCTCCGCTTCGTGGCCGGGGAGGGCCGTCCCGTGGACCCGCCCTCCTTCCCTCTTCGCCGGTGATTGAGGGCCCGTCTCCACGTCGTTCCGCCGGGCAGGGCTTCGGATTCCGAAGCCCTCGACGCGAGCTTGGCTGCTGTTTGGCTGCGGATTCTCACGCTCAGTCAGTGGCGCCGCGCGGCCAGTGTGCGTCCAAATACTGGCGCATCGCATCGAGAGCCCTCTGCGCAATCGGCAGTGGATGCCCGATCCAAAGCGCGACGATCTCGATCCGGGGAAAGTCATCCAACACGAGCTCCCGCACGCCGGACTGACGGGTAGAGCCGGCGACACTCACTCCCACCCCGTGGCCGTCAGCAACGTACCTCGCAACGGTCTCGAGCGAACTGGCGACAATCGTCGGGGCCCACTTGAGCTTCCGGCGCCGGAGCCCGTTTTGGAAATGCCGGCTGACTGTCTCGGTGGGGGGCAGGCTGATCAGCGGCATGTCGGAGCGGAAGCGCGCCCAAAAGCCCCCGATGCTGTCCGGTGCGGAGCGGCGCGGAACGAGCAGAACAAGAGGCAGTCGCACCAGAGGCAGGCGGTGGAGATTCGCGGACGGGCGCGACTCGAGCGCCGCAACAGCCAGGTCGATTTGGCGCTCCTGCAGCCAGGACTCGAGTTCCGGCTGGAAGCCGGAGCGAAGCTGGAGTTGCAGGCGTGGCTCCTGCCGGCGCATTGCCTTGAACACCGCGGGCAGGTGGTCGAGCAGGACAGATTCGGCTGCGCCAATGCGCAGCGTTGGCGCCAATCCGGCGCGCAGTCGCGCCTCCATCGCGTCCAGGTTCTCGAAAAACGGCTGCACGAACCGAAACAGTTCCTCTCCCTCCGGAGTCAGGCGGAACGGCGTGCGCACGAAGAGCTTCGCGCCCAGCGCCTCCTCCAGCCGCAGCATCTGGCCGCTGACGGCTGGTTGCTGGATGCCATAGGGAATGTGGCGCAGCGCACGGCTGATGCCGCCGTGGCGCGCCACAAAATAGAAAAGCTCAAGGTGGTGCGGATTGAGCATGGCCGCGAAGTCCAAGGCTACACCGGCCGCCCGGGCACCTACAGAGAATTTGGTGCGCATTTCTTGGCATTGACCGATCCGATGCGGCCCATCGGGTTTATCGATTAACGCTCCGGCGCCGCGTGTGGTATGCTCAAAGCCAGCCAAGGAGACACCCATGAAAACGACCTCATTCTTCAGCGCGGGCGCCGCCGTATTTTTCGCCTTGGTGGCTCTCTCGCTTCCCGATGGCCGGCTCGTCGGACAATGGCATGGAACCGATCGCTTCTTCGGATTGAACCACGAGGAGGGCGCCGCCTTCCATGGCGAGGCGCGGTACCTGGAGGCGCAGCTGACGATCTCGGCGGATGGAACGGTCCGGGGCCGGATCGGCGGGGCGGAGTTAAGCGAGTGCACGATCGAGGCCAACCGGGGTTGGCTGGGTCGAATGCTCCACATCAAGACCGATTACATTATCCGCGGAAAGATCGCCGGCCGGATTTCCACTGGTTCCGAGGCCGGCGTCCATCGGATCAGCGCCCCGTTGGACTTCGAAGGAGACCAACTCGCCGGAAGCGTCTTTGTAATCCGTGGTGGATTATCCTACCCGTATCCCTTCCTGAGGCTACAGCTCGCCCGACAATGAATCTTAGTCGCCGCCATGGGCGGATATTGAGGGCCCAGCATTGGCGTAGACCCTCCAACTTTGGCGTGGACCCTGTTCGCTTCGCAGACCCTCGCTTAGGCGGCGTGGTAGGCCCTCCTTCGCGGTGGCCGTCGTTGCCGGCCCCCGCTTCGGAGGGCAGGGCTTCGGATTCCGAAGCTCTGGACGCTACAGGACTCGAACCTGTGACCCCGTGCGTGTGAAGCACGTGCTCTAACCAACTGAGCTAAGCGTCCGGCTTGAGGGGTTAGGCTCTCACAAGGCCGGCGGGCGGGGCAATCATGTTTTTTTGGCGGGTGGTCAGACGTTGACCACCACTTCGTCCAGCGGAAAGCGGACCTTGGGCAGGGCTGCGTACTTGTCGGTCGCGGCGCGGTAGCCGAGCGTCGCCATCACCGTGGAGGCCAGGCCTTTGGCCTTCAGGCCGAGAATCTCGTCGAATTGGGCGTGGTCGAAGCCTTCCATCGGGCAGGCGTCGATCCCCAGCAAGGCGGCGCTGGTCAGAAGGTTGCCCAGGGCGATGTAGGTCTGGTTGCGCGACCAGCCGTTCCGGGCCGCGGTGTCCATGCCCTTGACGATGCCCCCGACTACCATGCCGCGGTAGGCGGCCAGCGCCTCAACCGGCATCCCCCGCACCGCGGCGGTCCGCCGCAGGTGCGCGTCCACGTCCGCCTCCCCGACATCAAGCTTGGCCGCAAACACCACCAGGTGCGAGGCGTCCACCACCTGCGTCTGGCCGCGGGCGGCCGGTTGCAGGCGAAGCCGAAGCGCCGGATCCTTCACGACTATGAATTTCCACGGCTGCAGCCCCGTGCTCGAGGCTGACAGGAGTAGCGCCTGCTCCAGCGCCGACCAGTCGTCCGCACTGATCTTTCGGGTGGGATCGAACTGCTTGGTCGCATAGCGCCAGTGCAATTGCTGGAGGAGATCTTCGCGGCTGATGGTGCTCATGGTTGCGTCCCACGTTTCTAGTCAGTTGCCGGCAAATGGCAAAAGTCGCTCCCGCCGGTGCATCCTTGTTCACCCAAAAACAAATCGAGAATTCAGCCCGCAAGCAGAACCTCGGGGTGCCGACGCGCGCTGTCCGGCAGGCGGAGTGCAGCGCCAGTCGGGCGGCGCCTTCCCCGCTCCCAACTAGCCGCGGTCACAATCGGGATGTTCATCATCAAAGTTTGGGTCGAAAGGATAGAGCCGCGTTCGCATACCGGGATAATAGCAACCGCTGCCTTCTTCCGCAGTCTTAGCCGATCAGGACTTCGCCGGCCGGGCCCTGCGGCCCGAGGGCAAGAATCATGTCGAAATTACCGTGGGACCGGGCAAAGGGGTCATATCTGGACTTTGGACAAAAAGGCAGCTGGAACTTCCGGTGGGCTGATTTTTGTCCAGAGTCCAGATATGACCCCTTGGATCGGCTCAAGTAGGAGCCGGCGGGTGTCGTCAAAGGCGGAGTTTCTAAATCGGTATGGACTTCTTTGGGAGATCAGGAAACCGAAGTCCGGCCGGGACATGGAGCCGATTTTCAGAAAAATTGGAGCGAAGTATCCCCTGCAGCGTGAGGTGATTTTCCCGGAAGGCAGCCGCTTTCTCCTGATTGCTTCCACCCAGGTTCTCTCCGTGGTTCGGGGTGGACAACGCTGCAAGGTGCCTTACCTTGTTTTTGAGGAACTTTGATGGCACTATCCCAAAAAGAGCTGATAAAGTTGATGTCCCGGATCAGCAGGCGGTATCCGGCGGGCGGGGGCCGCTACAGTACCGTCATCGAGGACCCCTACCGATCCGGCTACATGCCGATGCACAAACCGACAAAGCGTGACTTGAAGGACGTCAACAGGGCGCTGAAGAAGCGCGGTCTTGCGGCGGTGCGGTAGCGTACTGGACCGGGCAAAGGGGTCATATCTGGACTTTGGACAAAAAGGCAGCTGGAACTTCCGGTGGGCTGATTTTTGTCCAGAGTCCAGATATGACCCCTTGGATCGGCTCCTTGGATCGGCTCCAAATGCTTAATTCCGCTGAGTCTTGCAAGCCACGCCGGTAAATTGCGCGCGCTGGATTTGATGCGCGCGGATGTTCGAGAAGCAATCCGGGATAACCGCACGATGAGCGCAGAGGTGCTTTATAAAGGCACCTTCGCGGGTGACTACGCATAGATTGGCAGCCGCAATACCGGAAGCTTGGTATCACCACCTACAACCTCGCGCGCACGAACGTACTGCTGCACGGAGTGAAGGACACCGAGTTCGAAATCTACGACGGCGACGCGCTGACCAATGACTGGGATTTCCTGTGCGAGACCAACCCGGCCTAGACGCCGAAGTTCGACGCCATCGTCGCCAACCCGTCCTTCAGTCTGCGCTGGGATCCAAACAGCGACGCGTAATCACAACGAATTTCTCACACAGCTCGGTCTGCGTCCACTTCCTCTCGGCGACTCGGATGGCAAGACGCCCGGAACAGGGCGTAACATTAATCTCTGTTAGTGGTTTTTTGTAAGTCAGTTAGGCCTGTTTTTCTTAGAGATTGCTTTATATGCGAGAATAGCCCTATTAGGGGCTTTATAACATGGATAGCAATCTGCGTACGTTGGGGCCCAAGGAGGCCAAAACTGTACTCTCCTTTCGAGAGGAGGGGCGCAGCGTCGTGCACGCGGCCGACATCATCGCGCTCGCCGGCAGTGAGCAAGCTGGCCGGAAGGTGACGCGCAATCTGGTCCGCAAGGGTTGGCTGACGCGGTTGGTCGGTGGCCGCTACCTTTTCCTTCCCCCAGAATACGGTCCGGAGAATCTGGGAGAAAACAACGCCTTGGCGTTGGCGGCCGCCGTGGTTGAACCTTCCTACGTCGGTTGGTGGGCGGCAGCTTCCTACCACGGCCTCACGACTCAGAAGCCCACCACGATCTGCGTTGCCACACGGCGCCAGTATCTGCCGAGGACAATCGAGGGCAATCCGATCCGCTTCGTTCCGGTGGTGGAGAGGAAGTTCTTTGGCTTCAAAGTCTATGACCTCTACGGG
>CAITEC010000101.1 GCA_903891325.1 uncultured Opitutaceae bacterium | reverse complement strand
TATCTCACCAAACGCGACGGTTTTCCGGCAAAAAAAACCTCGGTCGTGCGCCTTAACAGCTCCTCCTGCTGCTCGAAGCTCAAACCACGCAGCTTCCTCCCGGTGGCGACCCGCCAACTGCGGGAAGCGGCAACGGCGTTAATGCTCTTTTTCTTCGTAGCCATGGATGAGAAAGGTTGGGGCCACTATGCGCACGGTCGGGTAGCCTTGCAAGAGATTCACGGCGTTGAATCCGGCCTCCCGGCGTGCGTTGGCCAAGTGCTTGAAGTTCCAGCTCACGAGGAATTCGACCCGCGCGCCTGTGCAGATCGCGACATGCCGGGCATCGTCATCAAACACAACAGGCACCACATTATGCGCGAGATAGGCAACCGCTAGTTACTCCACTTCGGCCGTGCGTGGCAGCACATCCTCCGCCTGGAACGTAGCGCGCATGAGCTCCTGAACCCGGCGGGGTGCCCGGGCGATCTCTTGGAAGACCAGTCGCGAGGTAGCGAAACGCAAATGCCCTTCTTCGCGCAGCCGCCGGCGTGGTCAACAGCGGCGGTACTTCCACCCTTACGATCGCCAATGCGGAGCCCGCGAACGCGGGGAGCTACAACGTGACCATCACAAACGGCGTCGGCCAGGTCACCAGCATGACCGCGTCGCTCGCGGTCAACGTGGTCGGCGCCCCGCCTGTCGTTACATCGCCGATAGCGAGCCAGACGGCCGCGACCGGGGCCACGGTCACCTTCACCGTGTACGCGACGGGCACGGGGCCCCTGAGTTACCTTTGGACGCAGAACGGAACCCCGATAACCGCCGGAGTGGTGAACGGGTCGGGAAACTCGCGCCTGACGCTCACGGGGGTGACCACCTCCAGCAGCGGCAGCTACAATGTGGCGGTGAGCAACACCCTCGGCACCGCCAACAGCAGCGCCAGCCTAGCGGTCAGCCCGGCAGTTGCGGCCCCGATTGTCGACAGCCCGGAGACGGCGGTGGGAACGCTCGGCTCGGCATTCTCGTACAGGATCGCCGCGGCGAATTCCCCGGCAAGCTACAGCGCCACCGGTTTGCCCTCGGGACTGGCGGTCAATGCGTCAACCGGCGCGATCACGGGCACGCCCTCGACGGCCGGAACCTTTACGGTCACCATTGGCGCAACCAACACCGGGGGCACCGGCACCAAGACGCTTACGCTGATCATCCAGCAGCCGGGCATCCCGTCGATCACCAGCTCGGCGACGGCCTCGGGGCGGATCAACGTGACGTGGGAGGGCTACACGATCACGGCCACAAATTCGCCCACATCGTTCAGCGCAACCGGTCTTCCCGCCGGCCTCGCGGTCAATCCGTCGACCGGCCTTATCTCGGGCACTCCAACGGCCTTCGGCGTCTTTGCGGTATCCCTCGCGGCGACCAATACCGCGGGCACGAGCGCGGCCTTCACGCTGACCCTCTCAATCCGCCAGGCGAGCTCCACGGCCGTGGTCAGCAGCGATCCGACGGCCTCCGGGACGGTGGGCGTGGCCTTCGGGCCCTACACGATCACGGCAAATAATTCGCCGGTGTCGTTCAGTGCCGCGGGATTGCCCCCGGGCCTGACCGTCAGTTCGTCGACGGGCGTCATCTCAGGCACCCCGACCACGGCGGGAACCTACGCCGTCGCGGTCTCCGCCGCCACCACGGCGGGAAGCGGTCCCCAGATGACGCTCACGATCACGATCGCCCCGGCGGCCACCGTTCCGGTTGTCTCCAGCAACCCCAGCGCGGGTGCAACCGTAGGGGCGGCCTTCAGCTACGCGATCACCGCAAGCAACTCTCCGACCTCGTTCGGCGCGACCGGGCTGCCGGCCGGCCTTGCGGTGAACGGCACAAGCGGTGTCGTATCCGGAACGCCGACCCAGTCCGGCGCGTTCGTGGTCACCATCGGGGCGACCAACGCATCCGGAACGGGAACGGCGACCCTCCTGCTTACCGTTTCCACCGGATACGCGGTGCCGGCCATTTCCAGCAGTTCCCGGGCGTATGGCCAGGTGGGTTCCCCGTTTGCCTATACGATCCTCGCCAACAATACCCCGACGTCCTTCAGCGCCTCCGGCCTGCCCGACGGCCTAACGCTTTCGGCTGCGTCCGGGGTGATTTCCGGGGTTCCGGCGGCGCCGGGCACCTACGCCGTGCAGTTGATAGCCGGCAATGCCGCGGGTTCCGGCCAGGCATTCACGCTCACGATCACGATCGCCCCGCAGCCTCTGGCACCGGCGATCACCAGCGCGGCAACCGCCGTCGGCACGGTCGGCTCGCCGTTCACCTACGTGATAACGACCACCGTGGCCTCCACCAGCTACGCGGCGACCGTGCTGCCCGCGGGCCTGTCGCTCAATCCCCTCACCGGGGTCATCTCGGGCATTCCGGGCGCAGCGGGCGCAACGACGGTCAGCCTGACCGCGAGCAACGCGACCGGCACGGGCACTCCGCTGACGCTGATCATCGCGATATTCGCAAGCGCCCAGGCGCCCGCCATCACCAGTTCCATAACCGCGGCCGGGATCCAGGGGCGGTCCTTCAGGTACACGATCACCGCGAGCAACATGCCCGCGAGCCCGTTGCCCGCCGGCGACGGCTACAGCGCCACGGGCCTGCCCGCCGGATTGGGAATCAATCCGGCGACCGGCGTGATCTCCGGCACGCCGACAAGCGTGGGCACGAGCAGCGTGGTGCTGACCGCCACCAACGACGTCGGGGGAAGCGAGCCGGTGACCCTGACCCTTGTCGTCAATCCGGCGCAGGGCGCGCCAATCATCACCAGCGGCAACACGGCGGCCCTTTCGGTGGGCGTTGGCTTCACCTACCAGATTTCCTCCACACCCGGGGCGACGAGCTATGCGGTGAGCGGCAACCCGGCCTGGCTGGGGATCAATACCGCCGTGGGCCTCCTCGCTGGAACCCCCAATGGGGCCCCGGGGACGTACACGGTGAACCTGACCGCGACGAATTCCGCGGGAACGAGCGTTCCGCTGGCACTGGTGCTCACCGTCGGGGCGACGGCGGGCACCCCCGTGGTGACCAGCTCGGCATTGCCGGCGGCGGGCACTGCGGGCAACGCCTACGCCGACACCCCCTCGGGCGCCCTCTACCAGATCCAGGTGCTGCCCAACTCACTGATCCAATATTATTTTGTCACCGGCAATCTTCCGGACGGCCTCAGCCTCGACCCGGCCTCCGGCCTGATCTACGGGACGCCCACGCTGCCGGGAACCTACCTCATCTCTGTGGGCGCCGCCAACGAGGTCGGAATCGGGGCGGGAGCGCAGGTCTCGCTCACCATCAATGCGGCAACCGGCACGCCGCAGATCACCAACTCGGGCGGAAGCACCGCATCGGCCCAGTCGCGCGGGATCATCAGCGCCGAGAGTTACCCGACCACCAACGGAACGATCGGGATTGCCTTCACCTACCAGATCACCGCCTCCGGCGGCCCGACCGCCTACTCCGCCGCGGGGCTGCCCCCGGGCCTGGCGGTCAATCCGTCAACCGGCGTCATCAGCGGCGTGCCGACGACAGCGGGGGTGTACACCGTCCTGGTCAGCGCGTCGAACTCCCTTGGAAACGGCGCGAGCACGAACCTGATCGTCACGATCAGCCCGCCGGCCACCGCACCGACGGTGACCAGTTCCCCAACCGACAATGCCGTTACGGGCACGGCCTACAGCTACCAGATGATCGCCAGCAACAGCCCCACCAGCTTCAACGCCACGGGAGTTCCCTCGGGACTGGCGCTTAATTCGAGCACCGGCGTGATCAGCGGCGTACCCACGGTGCCCGGCGTTTATTCGATTTCTCTGAGCGCGAACAATGCCAGCGGAACCGGTCCGGCGCTGAGCCTCACACTGACGGTGGCGCCGGCAACCGGCGCCCCCGTGATCACGAGCGCATCGACCACCGGCGGGACTGTCGGCGCGGCCTTCGCCGCCTACCAGACGACCGCAAGCAACGGGCCGCTCACGGCCTTCTCGGCCCAGAACCTGCCCCCGGGCCTTTCCATCGACCCGGTTGGCGGATCGATCACCGGGACCCCGAGCGTGGCCGGCGTGACCATCGCCACACTCACGGCCACCAATGCGGTGGGCCAGAGCTATCCCTTCGCCCTGCAGGTGACGATCGCCCCTGCGGTCACCAGCTCGGCGGTCACGAGCGCATCGACAGCCCCGGCCACCACCGGGTCGTCCTTCAACTACCAGATCACCGCGAGCAATTCGCCGATCAGCTACAACGTGGCCGGGCTGCCCTCGGGGCTCACGGTGAACGGCTCGGGCCTGATCTCCGGAACGCTCACTGCGGCAGGCTCCTACCCGATCACCATTAGCGTCAACAACGCGACGGGGACCGGCTCGACCTTCACGCTGACGATCACCGCGACCAAC
>CAITEC010000100.1 GCA_903891325.1 uncultured Opitutaceae bacterium | reverse complement strand
TTAATTCGGATCGCGAATTAAGAAGTTGGGACATGACCCCTTTGACCGTGAGCGCGAGGAGGCCGAGCACGACGGCGGCGTCGCCAATGAGTCCGAGCGTGGGCCCGCCGAGGGTCCGGCCGTAGTCGGCGACGAGGGGATAGGGCCAGATTGAGAGGCGGAGGTAATGGGCCACTCCCTTGAACTGGGTCAGCGCGTACGCCCACCAGGGAACGCCGGCGCCAAATCCGGCTGTTCCCGCCCGGCCGCCCGCCCCAAGGACCAGGTACGCGAGCAGGATCCAGGAGGAGGCGAGGCCCGCGTAGAATCCACGCCTGCGGCGCAAGGCCCCGGTAAACGACCCGCTGACAAAGGTTCGGTCGTAGAGGAGGACGAGGAACGGAGCGGTCGCCGCAACCTCCTTGGTCGCCGCACAACAAAAACATGCGGCGACCGCAAAAACCTGAAACCGGAGACCCGAAACCTGAGTCGATCCTTCAAACCCAGTGGGTAACTTGTCCGATGTAGCCGGGGTCCCAGACCCCGGCCCGGCCTCAAAGAGGCCGGGGATTGGAAGTCGGAGATGGGTCTCCAAGCCAATGGGAGCTGCGTCGACTGAACGGATGAAGAAATAAAGCGTCAGGAGGTAGAACAGTCCCATCAGGGACTCGGCTCGCTGGATGATCAGGGTCACGGACTCCGTTTGGAGGGGGTGGACGGCCCAGAGGAGCGCGATGGTGAAGGCGGTCCAGAGGTTCAGGGGCGCCGTGGTCGGGCGGACTCGGTCGAGGGTTCGGCGGACGACTCCGAGGAGCGTGAGGGCTGCGAGGATGTGGATCGCCAGGTTGACCGCGTGGTAGCCGCGGACATCCAGGCCCCCAAGGGCGTAGTTCAGCGCGAGCGACAGGTTCACCAGGGGACGGCCGCTGACCGTATATCCGCCCGGGGGAGGCATGAGAGGGGCCCAAATCGGCCAGAGGTGGCGGATCGTGAGGTTCCGCGGAATCGATCCGATGTCGTCGTAGAGGAAGGGACCGTGAAAGCTGCCCGAATAGGCCGCGATGGCCGCGATCGCGATGCCCGTTGCGGCCAAAAAATTGCCCTGGCGGGAAACGGGATGCGGCGTGGCGGGAGAAGGGCTCACGGGAGGTTCCCAACGTGAATAGCACAAATCCCATTCATGGCGCGGAAAAAAAAAGTGGCCGTCCCGCGGTGCGGAACGGCCACTTCGGTCAAATCAGGCTGGTGAGGAGCGCTTAGAACTCAAGCCGCGCGCCGACCTGGATGTTCCAGCGGGACATGTCCGAGTAGGTCGTCGGAACGCCGAAGGTGCCCGCATTGAACGTGTAGATGTACTGCCCCTTGCCCCCGTTGCCCGCCGGGTTGAAGCCCGTGCCGGCGATCGTCTGCGTCTCGAAGACGCCGTCGTAGTTGGTCACAACGCCCCATTTCTTGTTGAGCAGGTTGGCGAAGTTGAAGCAGTCGGCGAAGAGCGTGAGATGGGCGCTGCCCTTGATCGGAATCTCCTGCTCGACGTGGAGGTTGAGCGTCCTCTGCCACTGCGAGAAGGAGCTGTTCCGGGAGGTAACCTTGCCCGCCCAGCGCGCCAGGTCGGGATTGGTGGCCAGGTACTGGAAGAAGGCCGCCTCTTCCGTCGGGCTTGCCCAGGTCACGAGCGGATCGCTCGGGCCGGTGGGAACGTAGAACAGGCTCTCGTTCGAGATGCCGCTGCCGTCGGCGTCGCCCTTGAACACGTAGCTGAAGGCCTGGCCGGTCTGGGCGATGAACTGCGCCGAGATCGAGGTCCGGGCGCTCGACCCCGGGATGAAGTGGAAGTCCCGCGTGGCGGTGATGACGCCCTTGTTCGGGATTTCATACTGGGAGCGCCAGTTGCGGTTGTCGGTCGGGTTCAGGCTCGGGTCATCGCCGAAGTTCGAGGAGGCGACCGAGGAGGGAAGCGGATCAACCCCCGTGGCGAACGTGTGCGTGTAGGCCATGGAGAAGGACCAGTTGTCGATCATCGGCCGATGGACCATGATCGTGTACTGCTCGGATCCGCCCTTGTCGGTATTCGTCAGCTCGTAGATCGGGCCCGTGGCCGTGTTCGCCTGCAGCGTCGAGGAGGACGTGCTGGTCGCGGACAGGTAGTAATTCGTCGTCGTATAGGTCGGGACGAAGTACTGGCTGCCGATGTTCGTCGGCGTGATGACGCCGTTGTAGCGGATGGCGCCGTCCGGGGTGAATGCCGGGCCGGAGCTCGCCAGCTTGTAGTTCAACTGCTGGTTGAACACGTCCTTCTGGACCTGCGTGAAGTCGGCCTCGGCCGTGAGGACCAGGTGCCAGAACCCGAGGTCGCGATCGACCGCGAGGTTCTCCTTCCAGTTGGCGGGCCAGTGGAAGTGCGGGTCGGTGACGTCAATGCTCGGGACCGGCGTGGTCAGCGAGACCGGGGGAAGCGGCTGGGTCGCCGGGTTGCCCGTGTAGGTGAAGCCGCCGATCGGGGTCGACCCGTTGCTGATCGAGTAGGTGGTCACCTGGCCGGCGTTGTTGAACGAGTTCTCAACCCAGACGACCGGGTTCTGGCCGAGGAAAAGACCGGCGCCGCCGCGTACCTGCGTCTTCAGCTTCGTCGGGAGGTCGTAGTTGAACCCGAAGCGCGGCGCGATGGTGTAATTGCCGTTCATCGTCGAGCTGTTCGAGTAGCCGTAGGCGTTTTGGAAGATCGTGCTCGTGGTCGGATTCTGCGGCTCGTAGGGGTAGTCCATCCGGAGGCCGGCGAGGAGCGTGAGGTTCGAGGTCGGGCGCCACGTATCCTGGATCAGGGGGGCGATATCGAGCAGGTAATAGTGCGAGACATCCTGCCCGATCGTGAAACCGGGGGCGGCGGTCTCCAGCACGACACCGGTCGGCCTGGAATTCAGGAAATCGGAGACATTCGAGAACGTGTAGGTGCCGAGGTAATTCGGGACAAAGGTGTCTGTATACCCGGTGCGGTCGGCCTGGCCGCCGAACTTGAAGGTGTGGTTGCCCGCCGTGTATTCGCCGAAGATGTGCTCCTCCTGCTCCCAGGTGTAGACATTGTTCAGCTGGTAGGCGGCGTAGGTGCCGAGGAAGAGGGATCCGTTGGTCAGGAAGGTCGAGCCGCTGGTCGCGGTCGGCGTGCTGGTCCCGGGGACGTTGAGGATCAGGATCGACGGGTTGTCATGGCCCTCGAGCTGCGCCGTCCCGTTGTAGCGCTTGTAGGTGGCCTCGATTTCGGTCTGGAAGTTCGGGATCACCTTGCTCCAGTCGCTGTTCAGCTTGACGGTGATCGACTGGTCGGTGCGGTGGGTGTCGTACCAGGAGTTGGTCAGCGAGGTCTCGTTGGTGAAGGTGTAATTGTAGAACACCGGGGAGTCGCCGTCCGTGTGGCGGAAGGTCACCTCAAACTTCTGGGTGTCGGAGATGTTCCAGTCCAGCTTGGCGACGAAGTTCTGCTCCCAGCTGTGGGCGGCGTTGCTCAGCGGGCCGGGGTTGTATCCGAGCGCCTGGGACTGCGTGGTGATGCTGTTGATGATCGCGATGTCCGAGGCGTTGTCGTAGGGGTTGAAGAGCTGCGCGGGGGACGTGGCGATTTCGCGGAAGGCGTCGTAGCCGACGAAGAAGAAGAGCTTGTTCTTGATGATCGGTCCGCCGAGGGTGCCGCCGGTCGTGTGCTCGTTCATCGCCTCATGCTTGCCGAGGGGTCCGGGGACCGGGTCTGGGCCGCGGAAATTGGTTCCCGTGTAGAGCTCGTAGAGGGACCCGTGGAATTCGTTGGTGCCGCTCTTGAGCGTCACGTCGACGACGCCGCCCTGAAAGCCGCTGAAGGTCAGGTCGTAGGGGTTGATGTCCAGGCTCAGCACGGAGATCCAGTCCGGGGGGACGGGATTGCGGAAGCCGGCGTAGCCGTTCGAATTCAGGCCGAAGTTGTCGGCCGCGGACACGCCGTCGACCAGGAAGTTGTTGTCGCGCGGGTTCTGGCCGGCGACCGACAGGGTGTACTGGGAATCCGAGGCGCCGACCTGCATCAACGAGGTGCGGGGATCGAGATTCTCAATGTCCTGGATGTCGCGGCGGACCGTGGTGATCCTGCCGACCGAGGCCGAATCGACGACGCTCGTCGTGCCCATCGCGCTGCCGTCAAAGGTCGGGTCAACCGAGGCGGCGACGCTGACCGCGGCCAGGTGGACGACCTCGGAGCCGATCGTGAAATTCATCGCGCTGACGGAACCGATCTGCAGGTAGACTTCCGTCTTGCTGTCCGCGGAGTAATTGGGGGCGGCGGCGGTCACCGTGTACGGTCCGCCAGGGGCCAGTCCCGTGACATTGAAGTGGCCGGTGTCACCGGTGCGTGTCTGGGACCGTGTTCCCGTCGCCTCGGCGAGGACGGAAACTGTGGCGCCGGATACCGGCTTGCCCGCCTTGTCCATAACAAATCCGTTTATGCCTGAGGTCGTGACGCCCTGCCCGTGGGAGGTCGTCGTCGCCAGGGCCAGGACCAGGGCAAAAAACCCGGTCGAAAACAGCCGCATCATATTAGTACGCATGGTTTTGGTGTGTGTTAAGTGCCTAACGAATCTCTCAAAATCCTACAGTTTCAGGTTTGCTGCGCCAACCTAGCGATTCGTAGCGTGAAACGTGCCAAGACTTTCAGTCAAGCCCCAATAATGAATTATCATCGGCGTCACGCACTCTTAACCTGACACAATTCCTGCTACGCCATAATTGGCTGTAACAACCCGAAAATTCGCCGTCAAATACCATTAAAACCCCCATGCGCATAATTCCCTTCGCCCTCTGCGGAGCCCTGGCCGCCATCATCGCCCCGCCCTCCCCGGCGCGGGCGGACTCAGCCACGCACGCCCAGGTGACCATCCTCGGCACGACCGATGTCCACGGGCACATCTACCCTGTCGACTATTACACGGACCGCCCGGCCCCCCTCGGGTTCGCGAAGATTGCCACAATGATCGAGACAGCCCGTATCGGGGCCCCGCACCTGATCCTCGTGGACAGCGGCGACACGATCCAGGGCTCTCCGCTCGAGTACTACCACAACCGGGTGGATAACGCTCCGATTGATCCCATGATGTTGGTGATGAATTACTTGAAATATGATGCCATGGCGGTCGGCAATCACGACTACAACTACGGCCCGGCGGTGCAGCAGAAAGCTCATGCCGAGGCGCATTTCCCCTGGCTCTCCGCCAACACTTATAGAGTGGGTGCCAGCGAACCGGCATTCCAGCCCTACATTATAAAGGTGGTGAATGGTGTCCGCGTCGGCGTCCTTGGATTGACGACCCCGGATATTCCCTACTGGGACGACCCGTCCGACTTTGCCGGGCTGGAATTCCGCCCGTCAGTGGCGGAGGCCCGGAAGTGGGTCTCCATTCTGCGGGAAAAGGAACACGTGGATGTGATTGTGATCGCCATGCACATGGGCATCGAGCGGGATCTGGCGACGGGTGAACCGTTGCCCCAGCAGCTTCCCAATGAGAACAGCGCGGTGGCCATCGCCATGGAGGTTCCGGGGGTGGACGTCATCTTCATGGGTCACACCCACAAGGATGTGCCCTCGCTGACGGTGAACGGGGTTCTCCTGACACAGGCGTTCATGTGGGGCCAGCGCCTCGCGCGGGCGGACCTGTATTTGAACCGCGTCCCGGGCGGCCCGTGGAAGGTATGGGCAAAGTCGGCCTCGACGATCCCGGTGACGGTCAGGACCGAACCGGATCCCGAAGTCCTGCGGCTGGCCCGGGATTGCCACAAGGCAACCCAGGATTGGCTGGAGCGGAAGATAGGGAATTGCGCCGCGGAACTCGCCGAGGGCGACGCCCAAGTCCGGGACAACGCGATCATGAACCTCGTTCAGCGCGCGGAATTGGAGACCGGCCACGCCGACGTTGCGCTTGCCTCGCCGCTGAATCTGGCCGCCCGGATCCAAAAGGGACCCGTCAGCGTGCGCGACCTCTATTCAATCTACGTTTATGACAACTCGATGGTCGTGGTGGAGCTTACCGGCAGGCAGCTCAAGGCCGCCCTGGAGCACTCCACCGTCCGTTTCAGGCCCTACCAACCCGGAAAGACGCCGTCCGAGCTCATCGACGGCCGCTGGCCACCCTACGACTTCGACACGGCCGCCGGCGTGACCTACGTCATCGACCTGAGGCGGCCGATGGGCGACCGGATCCAGGAATTGAAATTTCAGGGCGCCCCGATCGATCCCGATCGCAAGTTCCGGGTGGCAACGACGAACTACCGGGTGAACGGCGGCGGCGGTTTCACGATGATCAAGGCCGCACCCGTGGTCTACCGCTCGGCCGACGAGATCCGGAACCTGATGATCGATTGGGTGCAGCGCCACCACGACATCCCGACGGAGCCGATGAACAACTGGCACATCGTCCCGGCGCCCTGATCAGGGCGCGGCCGGATGCGTCGCCGCGTTCCGCCGGAGGAGCCGGGACTGCAGGTAGTAGTCCGGCCCCGCGTGCCGCCAGGCGGTCAGCCAGAGGGAGCCGAGCATTTCGCCGCCGTCCAGGAGCCGGTCGTCGATGAAGGCCCGGCCCTCGGCAGTCGGCGGGACCCCCATCCGAAGCGGCCCGTCCTTTTCCAGCTGGTAGAGGGGGATGAGCTGCAGATTGGTCGCCTTCAGGTAGTCAACGACCGCGACGAAGACCGGATCGCGCCCGTCCGGACGCGGCGCCACCGAAACAGGGACGGCAGGCCGGACGCGGGGCAGAAGTTCGGCCGCCGTGATTCCCGCCTTTTCAATGGCGCCCGAGTCGATCCAGCCGTGCCAGCCGCCGCGGCTAACGTAGCCCTTCGGATTGGGCCCCGTCCAGCCGTAGAAGTACTTCGAGACATGCAGGGGCTGGCTTCCATCGCCGACAAAGTGACCCATGACCGCCATGATCCATAGCGCATTCGCCCGGGCGCCCGCCACCTCGTCGGGGGTGCCGTATTTCTCGAAGGTCTTGACGCACGAAAATGCCTGCTGGAGCTGCCCGTAGTACTCGGCGATCGTCCAGGGGAGGAATCCGGGGAAACCCGCGGTGTGATTGCCGTTGTACTGCGGCTCGATCGGCCGGAAATTCGCCACATGCGCGGCGCGGGCCGCGGCAAACTGGACGGCGAACTCGTATCGGAAGGGGGAAAGGGTCGCGACGTCCATGCCGGCGTCCGCGATCTCCTCGAGGTCAAAGTCGTGGTCGACGGTCGCGGCGTGAAGCATCATCCTGTCCTTCGAGTCGCGCAGGAAGTCCGGCTCGTTGGCGAGAAAGACAACCTGCCTGGCATTGGCGGGCGTCAGCGCCCAGCGCGGAAAATCCGCGGGCAGCGAGGACAGGGCGAGCTGGTTGACCATTTCATGGCCCTCCGCGCCCCAGGCGTGCAGCCGCGAGGGCGAGAGGACGGCGGCGACGGCCGCTATTGCGAGCAAACGCAGGGGGATTTTCATGGCTTTGTCGGTTTCTGGGGCGCCGGGCGGATACTGTCGAGGATCCGGGCGTAGTCGTTGATCCCGGCCAGGAAGGCCGCGGCAATCTTCTCCTGGAAGGCCGGCGTGGCCACCCTCCGGGCCTCGGAGTCATTGGAGAGGAAGGCCGATTCGACCAGGATCCCGGGGCACCGAAGGGGCCGAAGGACAGCCAGGTGCATGATCTTCTCCCCCCGGTCCATCGTGTGCAGATTGGACATGAGCTGGCGGTGAACCGCGTGGGCGAAGAGGGCGTTCCAGGCGTCCTGCCGGTTGGCCGGCGACACCTCGCGCAGGCTGTCGTCCTTCCGGTCCGACCAGGAATTGGACGATCGCTGGAATTCCGGCACGAAGCTGTAGACCTCCGAGCCGGTGGTCCGCGTGTCGTTGGCGATCGCGTTGAAGTGGATGCTGACGAAGAGGTCGGCGTGCGCGAGGTTCGCGATTTCCGCCCGCCGAGGCAGGTCCGCCACCTTGTCCGGCTCGAGCTGGCGATCGTCCGTCCGGGTCATGACAACCTTGTAGCCACCGGCCTCCAGGAGGCGCTTGAGCCTGAAGGCGACCTGGAGCGTGCAGGTCTTCTCCATGATCCCGAGACGGAAGTTCTGCTTGCCCGGGTCCTTGCCGCCGTGCCCGGGATCGATGGCGATGATCCGGGGATGCGCGGGCGGAGGCCCCGCCATTTCCGGGCGGAGAAAGGGGATCAATCGGAACTCAAAGTCGGTCCTGCTCACGTAGAGCCGGCCGTCCCGGCCGACCGTCGGGTCGCCGAGGAAGACGCGAAGGCCGTCCACGAGGATGTCGCGGCTGTTGACCTCCAGATCCACGCGGTGCGAGGGACCCGAGAGAGTGAAGTTGCGCCCGAGGAGGCTCGAGGTGGCGCGCAGGCCGAGCGCGTCGCCGGCGGCCTGCAGGCTGACGTAGTCCACACCCATGATCCGCTGGGTCGGCACGGCCGGGGCCGCGGACAGGAAAGAGCCGCAGAGCAAGGCCGACAGGGCCGCCGCACGAAGGACCAGCGCCGACGCCATGGCGGAAAACCTCAATTCGCCGCGTCCGGTTCCGGCGCCTCGGGGGCCTCCGGGACCTCGGATTCGCCGTCGTCGTCAACGGGCTGGAACTTCCTCTTCCGCTTGTTGGCGGGCAGCGGCGTGAGCATCACGTGGATGTTCCGGCCGACGAGCTTGGGGTCGGCGTCGGGGTGCCCCATGCCGGCGAGCTCGCCGACCGCGCGCTTGACCACGTCGAAGCCGAGCTCGGTGTGGGCCATCTCGCGGCCGCGGAACTTGAGCTTCAGCTTAACCTTGTTGCCGTGGTCGAGAAAATCCTCTCCGTGGCGCAGCTTCGTCTGGAAATCGTGCGCCTCGATGCGGGCGGTGAACTCGATTTCCTTGATCTTGCTCGCGGTCGTCTTCGAGTGGGAGTGCTTCTTGTGCTCCTCGTAGACGTACTTGCCGAAATCCATGATCCGGCAGACAGGAGGCTGGGCGTTCGGGGCGACCTCGACCAGGTCGAGCCCGACCTCAAGGGCGAGGTTGACGGCCTTGGGCGTGTCGAGAATCCCGAGCTGCTTGCCCTCGGGCGAGATCACCCGGACCTGGGGAACCTTGATGCGGTGATTGCGGCGGATGCTCGCAATCGGATCGTAGGCGCGACGCTGGTAGTGACTGGATCGGTTGCCGCTGCTGCCGGCAAAAGGGGTCGGAATGGCCATCAAATCGGTGTGGGTGGGTGTTGGGTTCGGCGGAGCAGGATCACTCCAACCTCAGGTGAAGACAAGAAGATATGGGAAATCAGACGCTGAAGCTCTCCCCGCAGGAGCAGCTGGCCTTGGCGTTGGGGTTGGTGAACTTGAAGCCGCCGCCCAGCAGCTTGTCCGAGTAGTCGACGGCGGTACCCTTGAGATAGAGCGCGGTCTTCGGGTCCACGAGGACGGGGGTGCCGGCGCTGCGCACGAGGATATCGCCCCGCTTCGGGGCGGGCGTAAAGCGCAGCTTGTAGCTCAACCCGTTGCAACCGCCGCCGGTGATCGCGATCCGCAGGAAATCGCCCTGCCCCTCGCGCGCCATCAGCGCGCGGGCCTTCACCCCGGCCGGATCGGTCAGCCGGACCAGGTTCTCATTGCCCTCGCGGACGCCCTCGGGGAGGGCGGCGGTCAGCGGGGCGGAGGGGGAGGAGGCGGTCATTGAGGGGGGGAATGAATAGGGGAATGGGCGGAATTGCAAACATGACAGGCCGGGCATCGGTCTGATGTAGCCGGGGTCCTAGACCCCGGGGCTTTGGGTCCTATCCTCAAACCCCCGGCCCTTTCGGGCCGGGCCGGGGTCTGGGACCCCGGCTACATTATGAGGAGATCATCCGCTTCGCCACCTCCACCGCCGCGGCGAAGCTCCTCGCGCTGGCAATTCCCCTACCGGCGATATCATAGGTGGTGCCGTGATCGGGGCTGGTGCGCACGTGGGGGAGGCCGAGCGTCACGTTGACCGCCTCGTCAAATTCG
>CAITEC010000099.1 GCA_903891325.1 uncultured Opitutaceae bacterium | reverse complement strand
CGTGGATGGAAAGCTTCGCGGACTTCCTCTGGGTGGTCAACCTGGAGAAGAACATGATGTTCTTCCTGCTCCTGGTGATCGTGGTGGTCGCGGCCTTTTCGGTGACCAGCTCGCTCCTCATCTCCGTCGTCCGGAAAACCCGCGAGATCGGGCTGCTCGGGGCCCTCGGCGGCCGGCCCCGCGACGTGGCGCTGTGCTTCTGCGCGCAGGGGCTTTTCATCGGCGGGTTCGGGACCTTGCTCGGGCTCGGCGCGGGTTTCGCCCTTCTGGCCCTGCGCAACGACATCGTGCTCGGGATCGCGCGGGCCATGGGCCGCCAGGAGGTCCTTGAGCGCTTTTACCAGTACAACCAGCTGCCCTCGTACACCGATCCGGCCGATGTCGCCCGGATCATCATCCTCACGATCGTCCTGTCCACGCTCGCCGGAATGGTCCCGGCGCTGCGGGCGGCGCGGCTGAAGCCGGTGGAGGCCCTGCGCAATGAGTGAGCCCATCCTTTCGGCCCGCGCGCTGCGGAAGGGCTACCTGAGCGGGGACCGCCGGATCGACGTGCTCTGCGGCGTCGACCTCGACGTGGCCGCCGGCGAGAGCGTGAGCATCCGCGGGGAGTCCGGCTCCGGCAAGTCGACGCTCCTGAACCTCATCGCCGGGCTCGACGCGCCGGATGCGGGCACCCTCTCGTGGGCGGGCACGACGGACACCGGCACGGTGCGCCGCGGCCGCTTCCTGGGAATGGTCTTCCAGTCCTACTACCTCATCCCGGAGATCGATGCGCGCGCCAACGTCCTGATGGCCCGGCGGCTCCAGGGCCGGGTCGACGCGGCGGCGCGGCGGCGCGCCGACGAGCTCCTGGACCGGGTCGGGCTCTCCGGCCGGCGGGACCACCTGCCGTCCCAGCTCTCGGGCGGTGAGCGGCAGCGGGTGGCGGTCGCCCGGGCGCTCATGAACGCGCCGCCGCTCATCCTCGCCGACGAGCCCACGGGCAACCTTGATGAGCGGACGGGCGATTCGGTGGTTGAGCTTCTCCTGGCGCTTTGCCGGGATACCGGCACCGCCCTGATCCTCGTGACCCACAACGGCGCCCACGCGGCCAAGGCCGGCCGGGAGCTGGTGCTCCACGGCGGGGTGCTCGTCTGATTTCATGTCGCTTTTCTCCTCCAAAACCAAGATCCGCTGCGGCGTTGCGGGCGTCGGTTCGCTCGGGCAGCACCACGCCCGCATCTACGCGGGGCTTCCCGGGGCCGTGCTCTCCGGGGTCTACGACACGGACGGCAAGCGGGCAGCCGAGGTCGCCCTCCGGCACGGTTGCCGGCAGTTCGCCTCCCTCGACGAGCTCGGCGAGAACTGCGACGCGGTCTCCGTGGTCGTCCCGACCGAGGGCCATGCGGCGGTCGCGCTGCCGCTGCTGGCGCGGGGCTGCCACCTGCTGATCGAGAAGCCGCTCACCGCATCGCTGGCCGAGGCCGAGCAGGTTCTTGCCGCCGCGCAGGCCGGCTCCTGCCTCGTCCAGGTCGGGCACATCGAGCACTTCAACCCGGTCATGACCTTCCTTGAGAAGGAGGTCAGCCATCCGAAGTTCATCACCACCGAGCGGCTCGCGCCCTACCAGCTGCGGGGCACGGACGTGGGGGTCGTCCTGGACCTCATGATCCACGACATCGGCATCGTGCTGGCGCTCGTGCGCTCGCCCATCGCGCAGATCGACAGCGTCGGGGTGCAGGTGCTCTCGAAGACCGAGGACATCGCCAACGCGCGGATCCGTTTCGAAAGCGGCTGCGTGGCGAACCTGAGCGCGAGCCGGATCAGCATGAAGAAGGCGCGCGAGATCCGGGTCTTCCAGGACGACTGCTACCTCTCGCTCGATTTCATGAACCAGGCGGGCCACCTTGTGCGCAAGAGCGACATCATCGCCTTCGGGCTGAAGATGAAGATCGGGCTGGTGAAGCCGGGCGACTACAGCTCGATCCCGATCCGGGACATACCCATCGAGAAGGGCGAGCCCCTCGCGCTGGAGCTCGCGCATTTTGTCGAGAGCGTCTCGAAGGCCAAGCAGCCGAAGGTCGGCGCCGCCCTCGGGAAAACGGCGCTGGAGGTGGCAATTGCGATCACCGAGCAGATTTCCAACGCCCGCTGACCGGTCGGGGGCCGGCCGCCGATGAGCGCGGACCGCAACCATGCCCTGCCGTTCCGGCTGCCCCCGCCCTCCGGGGGCCGGGTTGACCTCCTGGTGATCGCCGGGGAGCACTCCGGGGACGCCCATGCCGCGCGGATGGTCCGCGACCTGCGGGCGAGAACGCCGGGGATCGCCGTCGCCGCGCTCGGCGGCCCGGAACTGGCGGCCGCCGGGGCGCAGCTTCTCCATGACCTTACCGGTTCGTCCGTCGTCGGATTCTTCGAAGTCCTCAAGCACCTCTCCTTTTTCCGCGCCTTGCACGACGAGACCCTGCGCTGGATCGGCGAGTACGGGCCCCGGGCCGTGTGCTTCGTGGATTACCCGGGCCTGAACCTCCGGCTCGCCGCCGCAATGCGCTCGCGGGGGCTCAGCGTGAAGGGGGGCGGCCGGATCAGCGCGCTTTACTACATCAGCCCCCAGATCTGGGCGTGGAAGGCCGGCCGACGATTCGCGATGGCGCGGGACCTGGACGCCCTGGCCGTCATCTTTCCCTTCGAGACGGCGTGCTACGCGGACACGTCGCTGCCCGTCGAGTTTGTCGGCCATCCCTTCGTCGCCCCGGACTACGCGCCGGCGGTGAGCTGGGATCCCGACGGCCCCGTGCTCCTCCTTCCCGGCAGCCGGCGGCAGGCGGTCGCGCGCATATTCCCCGTGATCCTGGAGGGGGCCAGGCTGTTCGGGGAGCGGGGCGCCCTGGTGCTCCACCCCGGCGGCGAGGTGGCCGCCCAGCTTGGCCGGATCGTGGGGGGGCGCGATGCGGGGGTCACGCTCGCCCCGGTTGGCGCCGGCGTCCACCGGGCCTCGGCTGTCCTCACCAGCAGCGGGACAATCTCGATGCAGTGCGCGCTCGCGGGAATCCCCGGGGCGGTCGTCTACCGGGCCAACCCGCTCACCTACCTGATCGGTCGCCGACTCGTGCGGGTGCGCCACCTGGGGATCGCGAACCTGCTGCTGGACGAGCCGATGTATCCGGAGTTCATCCAGGGCGCCGCAAGGCCCGCCGCGCTGGCCGCCGAGCTGCGGGCCTGCGTCCACGACCCGGCCCGGCGGGAAAAGGCGGCGCGCCAGGCGGCCGAGCTGCGCTCCCGGCTGGCCCAGCCCGCCGGACGCACGGCCGGGGAATGGATGGAGCGCTGCCTGGCCGGTTCCGCGATTGCCGGCCCGCCCGGCCCCTGATAAACCCACCCCAAGCGGCATGGCCTCTAATCCCTTCCAAGCGCCCCTTTTGTCGTCCCGTCGCGGCGCCCTGCTTGCGGTCGGGATCGCCGCGGCCGGCGTCGCGCTTTCCGTTGTCGCGTGGCTCGAGGTGAGCCGCGAGGTCCGCCGCGCCGAGGATATCCGCTTCGAGCACTACGCGGACATCGTCACCTCGACGATCGGCGCCCGCTTCGAGTCGACCGAGAACATCCTGCGGGGGGCGGCCGGCTTCGCAACGATCTACCCGCATCCAAGCCGCCTGATCTGGAAGGTCTACACGAGGAACGTGGGCGCGGCCCTCCAGGAGGGCCTGCTGGGGGTCGGCTACATCGAGCGGATCAACCGCTCCGCCATCCCGGTCCTGGAGGCGACGGAGCGCGCCGACGGAAGGCCGGATTTCAAGGTCGAGGACCAGGTAAAGCACGGGGAACTCTACGTCGTGACGCAGATCGAGCCGGACTCCGTCAACGCCGGGGCGCTGGGGGCCGACGTCGGCCGCGGAACGCGGCGCCGGCGGGCCGCCGACATGGCGATGGATGCCGACGAGACGGTGATGACCTCGCTTTTCCCCGTAGTGAAGGGCGCGGTCGAGGTGCCCGGTTTCCTCATGTTCATGCCCGTCTACAGGGCCGGCCCGGTGCCCGACTCGGCCCTTGAGCGGCGGCAGGCCCTGCAGGGATGGGTGTACGCCTCCCTGGAGCTCAACGGGCTCATGCACGGGGTGCTCGACTCGATGCCTGTGGGCCTCAACTGCCGGGTCTACGAGGGGAGCACGATCCCGGCCGCAAAGCCGATCTTCGAGGCGGGTTCGGGCAGGAAACTGGAGCGGAGCCAGACCTTCCACACGACGGTCGGAGGCACCTTCTTCGGCGAGCGCCTGACGCTCGCCATGAGCAACAGCACCCCGGTCAATTCCTAGGGCGAGTGGCTGGGCTGGATCATCCTTGCGTCTGGAATCGGCGTCTCGCTGCTCTGCGCCATGCTCGCCTGGGTGCTGGCAAGCGTGCGGCTTCGCGCCATGGCGGAGGCGGCCCGGATGACCGCAAGCCTCAAGCGCCAGACCGACGAGCTGCGGGTGGCCAAGGAGCTGGCCGAGAAGGCGAGCACCGCGAAGAGCCAGTTCCTGGCCACCATGAGCCATGAGATCCGGACACCCATGAACGGGGTGATCGGCATGACCAGCCTGCTGCTCAATTCCCCGCTTTCGAAGGACCAGCGCGAGTACGCCGAGACGATCCGCGTGAGCGGCGACACGCTCCTGACCCTGATCAACAGCATCCTGGATTTTTCCAAGATCGAGTCCGGGCGCCTCGAGCTGGAGGCGGAGACCTTCAACCTGCGCGATTGCATGGAGGCCGCGCTCGACCTGCTCGCACCACAGTTCGCCGAGAAACGCATCGACCTGCTCTACGAGATCGCCGACGGGGTGCCCGCGGTGGTCCGGGGGGACGTGACCCGGCTGCGGCAGATCATCGTCAACCTGCTCAGCAACGCCGCGAAATTCACGGAGAAGGGCGAGGTTGTCCTGGGCGTCCACTCGCGCGCGCTCGACGGGTCGCGCTGCGAGCTGAGCTTCAGCGTGAGGGACACCGGGATCGGCATCCCGCCGGAGGCGATGGGCCGGCTCTTCCAGTCATTTTCACAGGTCGACGCGTCGACCACGCGCCGCTTCGGGGGCACGGGCCTTGGCCTGGTGATCAGCACCCGGCTCGCCGAGCTGATGGGGGGCCGGATGTGGGTGGAGAGCGAGGTGGGCCGCGGTTCGGTGTTCCACTTCACGGTCGTGGTGGAGGCGCAGGCGAGCAGGCCGCGCATGTTCCTGGCGACCGGCAGCAAGGACGAGCTGGCAGGCCGGCGGCTCCTGATCGTCGAGGACAACGCCACGAACCGCCGGATCCTGGCCACCTTCGCCACCGGATGGGGGATGAAGGTGCGCTCGGCGGAGACGGGCGCCGAGGCGCTGGCGTGGCTGGCCGCCGGCGAGTCCTTCGACGCGGCGGTCCTCGACCGGCACCTGCTCGAGGTCGACGGCGTGAATCTTGCGGTCGAGATGCGGCGGCTGCGCACGTCCGCCGAGCTTCCCTTCATCCTGCTCTCCTCGCTGGGGATCCGCGACCCCGGCGCCAATCCCGAGGGCTTTGCCACCTTCCTCACCAAGCCGGTCAAGCCGGCGCAGTTTTTCGATGCCCTGGTCGGGGTCTTCCACGCCCGCGAGGAGAGCCAGGCTGCGCGGGGCGCCGCGCCCGGGGCAGGCAGCGCCGCGCCGAGCCGCCCGGAACTCGTCCTCGTGGCCGAGGACAATGCCGTCAACCAGAAGGTCGCCGCCTCGATGCTGGCAAAGTTCGGGTACCGCACCGACGTGGCCGCCAACGGGGTGGAGGCAATCGACGCGCTCGCGCGCCAGGCCTACGACATCATCCTCATGGACGTCCACATGCCTGAGATGGACGGCATCGAGGCCACGCGCAGGATCCGCCGCGGGCAGGCCGGGGCGATCCGCCCGTGGATCATCGCCCTGACGGCCAACGCAATGCAGGGCGACCGGGCGATCTGCCTGGCCGCGGGCATGGACGACTATATCAGCAAGCCGATCACGCTCGACGAGTTGTCGGCCGCGATGGATCGGGCGGCGGCCTGGAAATCAGCGGGAGGCCGGGCCGCCGTCGGCAAGGGCGGGCCCTGAGCCGGCGATCGGCGAGGGCGTGCCGTCGCCGGCCGCGAGCCGGGGCTCGATCTGCCGCCACAGGAGCTCGGTCTTCTCGGCGAGAATGACGCGGCAGCGGGCCGCCTCGGCCTCGCGCACGCCGCGGTTCCGCGCGGCGATCGCCGCCAGGTCCTCGAGGTCGAAAAGAAAGGCATTTTGAAGGCCCGCGACGGCGGACTCGACGTCGCGCGGCATTGCCAGGTCGATGAAGAGCAGGGGCCGGGCCCGACGCTTCTTCAAAGCGGCGGCGGCGGCCGCCGCCGAGACAACCGCATGCGGCGCGGCCGTTGAGCAGACGACGATGTCGAATTCCGCCAGCCGGGACTCGCACTGCTCGAAGGGCAGCGCGGAAGCCCCGAGCTGGACGGCCAGCTCCATCGCCCGCTCAAGGCGCCGGCTGGCGACGGTCATGGGGCCCGCTCCCCGGCTCTGGAAGGCGCGGGCGGTCTTCTCGCCCATCTCGCCCGCGCCGATGAGCAGGATCCGCGCGCTCGAGAGGCTGCCAAAGACATTGAGGGCGAGGTCGACGGCGATGCTGGCGGCGCTCACCTGGCCGGCGGCGATGCGGGTGTTGGTGCGAACATGCTTTGCGGCCTGGAAGGCCTTCTGGAAGACGCGGTTGAGCACCGGCCCGGTCGAGCGCCGCGCCTGGGCGGCGGCGTACGCGTCCTTCACCTGCCCGAGGATCTCGTTTTCCCCGACAATCTGGGAGTCCAGCCCGGCGGCGACCTCGAGCAGGTGCTGCACCGCCTCGCGGCCGGCCAGGTGAAGCCGGAAATTCTGAAAATCAACCGGGTCGAAGCGGCGGCGGGCGCAGAATGCCGCCTGAAGGCGGCTGGGGGCGGCGCTGTCGGTGGCGACCGCGTAGAACTCGACGCGGTTGCAGGTGTTGAGCAGCGCGACCTCGGCCAGCCCGGGGAGGACGGCCAGCTCGGCGTGCAACCCGGCCTCGTCCCCCGGGTCGAGGGCCAGCTTTTCGCGCAACTCGCGCGGGGCGGTGTGGTGATTCGCCCCGAGGACAAAGAGGACCGACGCGCTCATCTGCCGCCGGTCCAGATTGCGCCGACGGAGGCGCGAACCATCTGCAGCTCCTGTCGGCTGGAATCAACCAGCCGCAGCGAGATGAGGGCCGCGGCGAAGAGGATGACGCAGGTCCAGGCAAAGCGCCGCGCGAGGAGGCGGCCCCGGAGCCTGAGGACGAGGGCGGCCGCGTAGGCGATCCAGACCGTGAGGGTGAGGAGCTTCGCCGGGGTCACGACGGCCGACTCGCGGATCCAGTAGATTGAACCCACCGCCAGGGAGGCGGCCAGGAGCGCGACGCCGAATGAGAGCAGGCGAAGGGCGATGCGATCCAGGTCGAAGATCGACGGCAGGAAGAAGAACCAGCCGTCGAGATTCTTGGACTTCAGGGAGAAATGGCGGAAAAGGAAGAGCAGGGCGGTGAGGGCCAGGAGCGCGAAGACCCCGTAGCTGAAGACCGCGAGCGCGGCGTGGAGCTCGATCCACGGGTTGCCCCCGAAGAGCGGCGCGCGGCTCGGCGAATCCCACGAGTGGATGGAAAGGGAGATGATCGTCAGCGCCGCCATGAGCGAGGCGGTGAGGTACCCCAGGAGGCTGGAGCGGAAGACCACGCCGACCACAAGGTAGAGGGAGATGGCCGACCAGGCGGTGAACTGCACGGTCTCAAACGTGTTGCCCAGGGGGCAGCCGCCGACGGCCTTCCCGCGCTCGCCCAGGCCGATCAATTGGAGTGCGCAGCCCACGGCGACCAGCGCGTACATGAGGGTTCCCGAAGGCCGCCCCCCGCGCAGGAGCGACACGGTCCCCGCCAGGAACCCCAGGAGGTAAAACCCGGCGGCAAACCAGAGCCAGTGGCGATCGGTGAACACGGCGAACATGGGAGAGCCATCATGGGCAAGGCGGGCCCGCGGTGCAAGCCCGTGGGCCACGCGGAAACCTGAAACCTGAGTCGATCCTCCAAGCGCCCGGTCGGCGTGTCCGATTGTAGCCGGGGTCCCAGACCCCGGACCGGCCTCAGCGAGGCCGGGGTTCGAATATAGGACCCCAAGCACCGGGGTCTTCCGTCTCCACGCTGTTCCGCCGGGCAAGCATCCCCCGGCTACATCGGAACCCCCGCTACATCAGACCAGGTTGAACCCGTATCCCAACTTCAGCTCCGGCGGGACCAGCGGCGGTCTTCCTTCAGCTCCAGGCGCTTGGCTTCGAGCTGGATGCCGGCGACGGCGGGGTGGGCGCGGAGGCGCTGGAAGGAGGGGGCTGTCAATTTCCAGGAGAGTGCGGGGGAGGCGTCCGCCAGCGCGGAGACCCGGTCCTCGAAGAGAAAGCCGATCGCCATCCGCGTGTCGCCGGGCTCCTTGTTGATCGTCTCCCTCAGCATCCCGAGAAACTCGGGCACGGCCGGATGGTTGGGCTCCAGGAGCCAGGTCACCTTCCGGATGATCCCGGGCACGGCCGCGTCGAGCGCGTAGCACTCCTTGACGTTCACGCGAATCCCGTCCGAGCCGGCGATGATGTTGCCCTGGACGACGACCGGGGCGTTCTCCGCGAGCGCCTGGCCGTAGGCCGCATAGGCGTCGGCAAACATGTTCAGGGGAGTGGACGCCCGGCGCGTCGCCAGCGTGAAGGCGGCCCAGGGGCGGTTGTCCTTCTTCGAGAGCTTCTTGGCGATCGTACCGGCGATCCCGCAGAGCCGGAATTCCGTCCGTCCGGCCTGCCGGACCAGCTCCTCGGGGGTGAACGTGTCGATCGCTTCCGTCAGCCCCGCATAGGCGTCGAGCGGGTGCCCTGAAATATAAAACCCCAGGAGCTCCTTCTCAAAGGCAAGGCACTCGGCGGGGGAAAACTCCGCCCCCTTCGCCGCGGCGGGGGCCGCGCCCCGGGCGGCCGCGGGCTCGCCGCCCGGTGCCCCCCCCAGCATGTCCATGAAGCTGTGCTGGCCGGCGGCCTTGTCGCGGGCGTGGGCGGCGACCGCCGCCATCGCGGTGTCCAGGCTCGAGAAAATCCCCAGTCGCGCGGAGCCGGTGAAGTCGAAGGCGCCGGTCTTCGCAAGGTGCTCCAGGACCCGGCGGTTCACGGCGCGTCCGTCCACCCGCGATATGAAATCGTCAAAGTCCCGGAAACGGCCGTTCTGGTCCCGCTCCGCGATGATCCGCTGGGCGGCAAGTTCGCCGACCCCCTTGATCCCGGCCAGGCCGAACCGGATCCTCGGGCCGATCGGCGTGAAGGCCTCGCGGGATTCGTTGACGTCGGGCCCGAGCACCTGGATGCCGCCCGCCTCGCAGTCGGCGAGGAAGTGGGCGACCTTCTCGGAATTGCCGAGCTCGTTGCTGAGCATCGCCGCCATGAACTGCACCGGGTAGTTCGCCTTCAGGTAGCCGGTCTGGTAGCTGAGGATCGCGTAGGCTGTCGCATGGGCCTTGGCGAAGCCGTAGCCGGCGAACTTGTTGAGGATGTCGAAGATCGCGTTCGACACCTTCTCGTCGATCCCGTGCAGCCTGCTCGCGCCGGCGACAAACTTGTCGCGCTCCTTCGCCATCGCCCCGGCGTCCTTTTTTCCCATCGCCCGGCGGAGCATGTCCGCGCCGCCCAGCGTGTAGCCGGCGATCACCTTCGCGGCCTCCATCACCTGCTCCTGGTAGACCATGACCCCGTAGGTTTCCCGGCAGACCTCCTCGAGGAGCGGGTGGGGATAGGCCACCGACGAGGGATCGCGGTGCCCGCGGATATACTCGGGAATCCATTCCATCGGGCCGGGCCGGTACAGGGCGATCAGGGCGATGATCTCCTCGATGCTCCGGACCTGGAGCTGCCGGCAAAGGTTCTGCATCCCGCCCGACTCGAGCTGGAAGACGCCGGTCGTCCGCCCGGTGTTCAGCAGGGCGAAGGTCTTCGCGTCGTCGAGCGGCACACGCGTGATGTCGAACGCCGGATCCGCCGTCATCCGGACGTTCTGGACCGCGTCGGCGATCACGGTGAGGGTCTTCAGGCCCAGGAAGTCCATCTTCAGCAGCCCGAGCTTGCCGACCGCGTTCATGTCGAACTGGACGGTGACGTCGCCCTCCTGGAGCGTGAGCGGCACGAAGTCGGTGAGCGGCTTGTCGGTGATGATGATGCCCGCGGCGTGTTTCCCGGTGTTGCGCACCATGCCCTCCAGGACGGTCGCCTGCCCGAAAATCTTCCCGGCGACCGGGTTGCGGCCCAGTTCCTCGCGCAGCTCCGCGGACTTGGCCGCGGCCTGCTCGAGGGTGATGTTCAGCTCGTCGGGGATCATCTTCGCGAGCCGATCCGCGTCCGCGTAGGGCAGGTTGTTCACCCGGGCGACGTCGCGGATCACCATCTTCGCCCCGAGCGTGCCGTAGGTGATGATGTTCGCCACGCAGCGGTCGCCGTATTTCTGCCGGACGTAGTCGATCACCTCGCCGCGGCGCCGCATGCAAAAGTCGATGTCAAAGTCCGGCGGCGAGACGCGCTCGGGGTTCAGGAAGCGCTCGAAGATCAGCTTGAACCGGAGGGGGTCGATGTCGGTGATCCCGAGCAGGTAGGCCACCAGGCAGCCGGCACCCGACCCGCGACCCGGGCCGACGGGGATCCCCTTGCCCCTCGCCCAATCGATGAAGTCCCAGACGACCAGGAAGTAATCCTCAAACCCCGTCTTGCCGATGACATCCAGCTCAAAGTCCGCCCGCTCCCACAGCCGCCGGGAGAGCTCGTCGGGGGCGGGGATGGCCTTCCGCTCCTCCGGGGTCGGATAGGCGACCCCGTAGCGGCGCATGAGCCCGGTGACACAAAGGTCGCGCAGGAAGCCGGACCGCCCCGACGTGACCTCGGGGGGCAGCGGGTACTTCGGGTAGCGCTCGCTTCCCTTGGGGAAGGGGATGTCCAATTCGCACATTTCTGCCACGGCCTGGGTGTTGGTCAGCGACGCGGGCACCTCGGCGAAGACCTGCTCCATCTCGGCCCGGGACTTCAGGTAAAACTGGGTGCTGTCGAAGCGCATCCGCTTCTCATCCTCGAGCTTCGCGCCGGTCTGGATGCACAGCATCGAGTCGTGCGGGCCGGCATGCTCGGCCCGGACATAATGCACGTCGTTGGTGCAGATCACTTTGAGCTGGAACTCAGCGGCCAGGGCCAGGAGCCCCGGGATGATCTTTCGCTGCTCGGGGAGCCCGTGGTCCTGGATTTCGATGAAGTAGTTCTCGCGGCCGAAGATGTCCACGAAGCGGGCGCAGGCCTTCCGGGCGTCCTCCGGGCGGTCATTGAGGAGATGCTGGGGCACGAGGGAGACCAGGCAGCCGGAGAAACCGATCAGGCCGCCGGAGTGCCGGGAGAGCGTCTCGAAGTCCGTCCGGGGCTTGTAATAGAAGCCCTGGAGGTGGGCGTCGGAGACCAGCTTCAGGAGGTTCTGGTACCCGGTGAGGTTGCGGGCGAGGAGCCCCAGGTGAAACAGGCTCTTTCCGTCGTCAGACCGGCCCTGTCGCTCGAGGCGGGAGCCCTCCACCAGGTAGAGTTCGCAGCCGATGATCGGCTGGATGCCCCGGGCCTTCGCCGCGGTGTAAAACTCGATCGCCCCGAAGAGGTTCCCGTGGTCGGTGAGCGCCAGGGACTTCATGCCCAGCTCCACGGTCCGGTCCATCAGCCGGTCGATGCGGCAGGCCCCGTCCAGCAGACTGTAGTCGCTATGGACGTGCAGGTGGACGAAATTCGTGTCTGCGGAGGGCACGGCGACACTCAAAAGCGGAATATCCAAAGCGCAAAGCGGAATCGGACGCATTCGTCGGAACGGCCCCAAAATGCCGTTGACGAACGGATTCGGCTTTGGCCTACTGTTCCCCTTTTACCCTTACCGACCGCCATTTCGTCCATGTCTATTGAAATCAAAATCCGGAAAAACGAGCCCATCGACCGCGCCCTCCGGCGCATGAAGAAGAAGCTCGACCGCGAGAACATCATCAAGGGAGTCCGCGCCAAGCGCTATTTCGAGAAGCCCTGCGAGAAGCGCCGCCGCAAGGAAAAGGTGATGGCCTTCACCGCGATGCTCCGCCGCCGGTACAACGGGTGATGTCGTAAGGCATCCCTGGAACCCGGGATGAAGCCAACGCTGGCCCTGTCGACTGCCTGGTGCTCGCACCGTCATTCGGATGGGTACGCGATGCTCCGCGAGATAGCGGACGCGGGATTTGAATACGCCGAGCTGAGCCACGGGATCCGCATCCTGCTGGTCCCGGGCATCCTTAAGGCGGTGGCCGACGGGGTGATCAAGATCAGCTCCACCCACAATTTCTGCCCGCTTCCGCCGGGCGTGAACCAGGCCGCCCCGAACCTCTTCGAGCCGTCCTCCGCCGATCCCCGCGAGCAGGACCAGTGGCTGCGCCACACCCGCCGCTCGATCGACTTCGCGGCCCAGGTCGGGTCCCGGGCCCTGGTCTGCCACTTGGGCAGCGTCATCTTCTTCTGGATGAACCCCGCACGCCGACTCAAGGCCTACGTCCGGAAATCCAATCCCGACGATGAGGCCGAGGCGGGGTCCCCGGACAAGGCTTACGACGCCCTCCTGGCGAAGTCCGTGTCGAAGCTGCGCAAGCGGATGGGCCCGTACTGGGAGAGGACCCGGACCAACGTGAACAAGGTCGTGGACTACGCCGCAAAGAACGGGATCAGGCTGGGCTTTGAAAACCGGGAGAAATTCGAGGAGCTTCCCGTCGACGCCGATTTCCCGGACTTCCTGGGCTCGTTCGCGGCCGACGCGCCCATTGGCTACTGGCACGACACGGGCCACGCCGAGATCAAGCGGGCGATGGGCCTGGTCGACCCCCGGCTTCAACTGGAGCGAAACGCGGCGCGCCTGATGGGCTTTCACCTGCACGACGTCAACGTCGAGGGTCAGGACCACCAGCCCATCGGTTCCGGGCACGTCGATTTCCGGATGGTCAGCTCCTTTTGGCGCCCCGAGCACATCCTTGTGCTCGAGCTCGGGCCCAGGACGACAACCGCCGACGTGGTCGAGTCGCGGACGCGCATTCAGGCGCTGATGTAGCGTATTCTCGCCGGATACCCCCGCGTCCGGCCTAGCCGGGGTCCGTTGTAGCCGGGGTCCCAGACCCCGGGGCTTGGGGTCTTATGTCTCCGATCTCCGACCTCCAATCCCCGGCCGCTTTCGCGGCCGGTCCGGGGTCTGGGACCCCGGCTGCTATGAAGCCTTGTCCCCGCGCTTGTCCAAGATTTGCTTCACCCACCGCCGGTGCGGGCCCGAGAGCGCCGGGACATCCAAATCGGCCAGCGGCACCCACGCAAGCCCCGGCCGCAAGGGACCCTTTGGGGGCGCCACCCGGTGAATCGACTCGGTTATCCGGTACTTCGTGATGCTGCGCTTCCCCGTGGCGAGGAGCGGGCCCTGCGCCGCCTCCGCCGCCGGTATCCCGGCCTGCTCGGCGGTGGGAAGCTCGTGGAGCCCGGCCAGCCGGCCCCCCGCGCTCCCGGCGCGATGGAGTAGGAGGGCGCCCCCCTTCTCGCACCAGACGCGGGCCACGACCCGCTGGAGCGAGGGCTTCGGCGAGAGCCGCGGGAGGGCCGCCGGGTCACCCTGTTTTGCGCCGGCACAAAATCGGCGCACCGGGCAGCTTCCGCAAAGGGGGACCGCGCGCAGGCAGACGGTCGCCCCGAGCTCCATCATCGCCTGGTTGTGGTCCCCGGGCGACACTTCCGGCACGAGCTTGCCGGCCACCGGCGCCAGGGCCTTCACTGCCGCCGCACCGTTGGGAAAGAGCGTCGCGTCCGCGGTCAGCCGGGCCAGGATCCGGACGACATTTCCGTCGACGCAGGCGACCGGTTCCCCGAAGGCGATGCTCGCGATCGCCGCGGCGGTATAGGGCCCGACGCCGGGCATGCCGATCCACGACGCGGCCTCGCGCGGCGCCTCAGCGCCGCCCGCGAGGATCCGGGCGAGCCGATGAAGGTTCCGGGCGCGGGCATAGTAGCCCAGGCCCTCCCAGAGCCGGAGCACGCGGTCCTCGGGCGCGGCGGCCAGGGCCGTGAAATCGGGGAAGGCGTCCATCCACCGGGCGAAATAGGGGAGGACGGTCGTAACCTGGGTCTGCTGCAGCATGAACTCGCTGACGACTGTCCGGTACAGCGAGGGCTCGCTCCGCCAGGGAAGGTCTCGCGCGTGGACGCGGTACCAGCCGATGAGCGCCTGCTGGAACGCTGCCCGGGACCTGAGAAGGCTCGCTGCCGCGCGGGTGGCCATGCCTGAATTGGCCGCCAGGACCCGGCGCCGGGGCAAGACAAATGAGGGGGGAGGCGCCCTGGCCGCGGAGATTTTCCTTTTGCCCTTTTTCCGGGTTTTTGCGGCCATTCATTCCTGATGCCGAAGAAAACCTCCGCCGAGGATGCTCCCAAGCGGCTTTCCACGTACACGATCAAGCTGACCGGCGAGCAGATGGACACGCTTGGCGCCGTGCTGGGCGCCAAGGGATGGGAGCGCTTTGACGTGGCCTACGCCCGTTTCGCATTCCGCGGGCCGGACTGCAATGTGACCGCCTACGAGAGCGGAAAGGCGGTTGTCGCCGGGAAGGGCACCGAGGACTTTGTGCTGCACACGCTCGAGGCCGAGGTGACCCGGGCCCCGAAGCTCGGCTACGACGCCGTCCTGCACCCGGACTGGTTTGAGCCGCACGCGGGCCTCGACGAGAGCGGCAAGGGCGACTTCTTTGGCCCGGTGATCGCGGCGACGGTGATCGCCGATCCTCCGGCGATCGAGGCGTGGATCAAGGCGGGCGTGAAGGACTCGAAGGCGATCGCCGACACCCAGATCATGAAGCTGGACAAGATCATCCGCGGGACGGCCGGCGTCGAGGTGAAGACCTGCTTCTGCGGAATGCCCAAGTACAACCAGATCATGGCCCGGCCGCACGCCAGCCTGAACCGGCTCCTGGCATGGCTCCACGCGACGGCGCTCACCCAGGCGCTCGCGGGCAAGACGGTGCCCTGGGGCCTGCTCGACCAGTTCACCGACCAGCCCCTGGTCCAGCGCGAGCTGAAGAAGATGGGCTCGACCGGCTTTGAGCTGAGGATGCGGACCCGCGCCGAGGAGGATCCTGTTGTCGCGGCGGCCTCCGTGATCGCCCGGGCCGAGTTTCTCCGCCAGATGCACGCCCTGTCCCTCAAGTTCGGCGACAAGCTGCAAAAGGGCGCCGGTCCCCATGTGAAGGTCCAGGCGGCGGAAATCATCAGGAAGTTCGGGGCGCGGTCCCTGGGCGATTTCGCGAAGCTGCATTTTCGCACCGCGTACGAGGTCGTGTCCGCCGAAGGCAAGCTCGACGAGCTGCCCCTGCCCGATCCCGGCGAGAAGGTGGAGTGGAGAAAACATGGCTAGACGGCGACAGCTCCGCGGGTTCGACCTCAGGCAGATCGGCTTTTTTTCCAGCCTGATCGGGGTGGACGAGGCGGGGCGCGGGGCGCTCGCCGGGCCGGTTGTCGCCGGCGCGGTGCTCGTCAACCGCGAGTTCCTGGAGAGCGCCTGGGCGGTCCGGGCGACCCGGGTCAACGACTCGAAGCTGCTGTCGCCCGCCCAACGCGAGGAGCTGTGGGTGGAGTTCGAGGGCCTGGCGGCGCAGGGCCGGATCCACGCCCATTACGGAACCGCCACGGTGGACGAGATCGCGCGGGTCAACATCCTTGGCGCGACCAAGCTGGCCATGCGCCGCGCCCTGGAGGGCATCTATCCCCCTTCGGCCTTCACCCGCCAGGCCGAGCCGGACCTCTTCTCGCCGCTTGAGGTGCGGACCGCGTTCCAGCCGCCGGTCTCCTGCCGCGTGCTTGTCGACGGGCTCCCGTTGCGCAACTTTCCCTATCCCCACGCCGGCATCGTGAACGGCGACGCCCGGTCGCTCTGCGTCGCCATGGCGTCGATCGTGGCCAAGGTGGCCCGGGACCGACTGATGGGCGCGATGGACGCGCAGTATCCGGGGTACGGCTTCGCCCAGAACAAGGGCTATGGCACCGACGAGCATCGCGAGGCTGTCCTCAGGCTCGGACGCTGCCCCCAGCACCGCGACGTGTTCCTGCGAAAGCTTTTTGCGGGGCGGGTCGACCCCGCCCAGTCCGTCATCGACTTCTGAGGAACATGGCCGCCAAGAAAAACACCTCCCTGGACCGCGTGCTCGGGCGCCTGGATACGCTCGACTCGGTGAGCCTGGCAAACCTCGTCCAGCGGCTCGCGCGCGAGCGGGCGCTCTTCGAGCGCATATTCAACATCCTGCAGGAGGGCGTCCTGGTGATCGACGCCGACGGCGTGATCGAGTACGCCAACGACGCCGCGCACGGGCTGCTCGGCGCCGGCGGGGACGACCTCGCGGGCCGCACGCTCTGGCGCCTGGTTCCCGGCCTGCGCGGATCGATGGGCGAGGACCTTGCCGACGACGACCGGACGCCGCGGCCGGTCGCGGCCCGCGAGTTCGACCTGACCTACCCCGAGCCGCGGACGGTCCGGCTCTACCAGGTTCCCTTCAGCGGCCGGGCGGGGACCGCAGACCGCCGGTACGCGGTGATCCTGATGGACGTGACCAGCGACAAGAAGACGGCGGGCCTGCGCATCGAGGACGAGCGGACCTCGTCGATTCTCCTCCTGGCGGCCGGGGTCGCCCACGAGCTGGGCAACCCGCTGAATTCACTCACGATCCACCTGCAGCTCATGGAGCGGAAGCTGAAGCGGATCAAGTCCGGGACGGAGGCCGCCTCGCTGCGCGAATCGGTCCGCATCTGCCGGGACGAGGTGCAGCGCCTTGACGGGATCATCCGCCATTTCCTCGAGGCGATCCGGCCCCGCAGGCCGGACCTTGCGGAGACCAGCCTGGCGGTCGTGCTCAGGGAGGTGCTCCAGTTCCAGCAAAACGAGTTCGCGGACCGCGGGATCGTCGTCGAGGCCGAGACCCCGGTGACGCTGCCGCCGATCATGGCGGACCGCGACCAGTTGAAGCAGGTGTTCTTCAACATCATCAAGAACGCGGAGGAGGCGATGCAGCCCGGCGGCAGGCTTAAGATCCGGTCGCGGTCCGACGACGACTCCGTCTTCCTGCTCTTCGGGGACAGCGGTTCGGGCATCAAGGCGGGCGATGTCGGAAAGCTCTTCCAGCCCTACCACACGACCAAGCCGGGCGGGCACGGGCTGGGGCTGATGATCGTCCAGCGGATCATGCGCGACCACGGCGGCCGGGCGCAGATCGAGAGCAAGGAGGGGACCGGGACGGTCGTGACGCTCCAGTTTCCGCGCAAGGACCGCCGGGTGCGGCTCCTGGGCACCTGAGGCCCCGGTGCCGCCGCGCTACTGGGCGGCCGGATCCTTGACCATGACGCTGCGCACCATGATCGTCCGCGACTCCGTGGTCTTGTTCCACCGGATGCCCACCTTCACGGGAATCTCGTCGGAGGTGACGCCAAGCTGCGAGATCATCGGTTCGGGCTCCGCGGTCTGGTCCGGCGCAAGCGCCAGGACGGCGGGATAGACCGCAAAGTTTCCCAGGTCGGACTCGAAGTCGGTGATCTCGACCACGGCGGTGGTCTTTTCCATGCTCGAGATCCTCAGATGCATCGTGACCGGGGGCAGGGGGCTTCCGACGTTGTTCTTGGCGTTGATGTAGGCGCGGGCGTAGTCCTTGTCCATGCCGAAGGTCTCCAGGACCTTGGCGTTATCGCCGCCCTTTCCGCGTTCGCCGGTCCCGCTGCCGATCCCGCGGCTGATCGTCACCGTGGCGCCGATCTTTCCCCCGAAGAACACGGCGGAACCCGTCATCGCGACTGGGCGCTCGCCGACCGCCACGGCCCGGGCAAGCTCGTCGGGCTGGCGCGCGTTGTCGCAGCCGGCCAGTGAAAGGACGGAAACCGCCGAAAGGGCGCCAAAGAGGGCAAATACGCGTTTTTGGATGGGCATGGGATGGTTTTTCGGGGGCGGAGGCCCCGTGGGAAGGAAAGATTGCCTATTTATTGACTGTCGGCCAATTGAAAAACGCATCTTTCGGCTCCCCGGCCCGTCTTGCCTGTAACGAATGATGCAACCGCATGGATCCAAGCGCAACGGCCGCTCTGGTCGACTTAATTCACCGGGCCCGGCGCGGCGACGAGGCGGCGCAGCGCGAGCTCATCGTCAGCTACCAGCGGCGGATCGCCGGCTTCATCTACGCGATCACGGGGCGCGGGGACTCGGTCGAGGACATCGCCCAGCAGGTGTTCATCAAGATGATCCGCGCGCTGGACCGGCTGCAGGCCCCGTCGCAGTTCGAGTCGTGGCTTTTCCGGCTGGCCCGGAACACCTGCATCGACCATCTCCGCCGGCAGAAGCTGCGCCGGATATTCCTTCCCTTCGGCCCGGAGCACGAGAATGTGCCCGAGCCCCCCGGTGCCGTCGATTCGGAGGAGCTGGACGCGCTTCGCCACGCGCTCGAGCAGCTTCGGCCCCAGGACCGCGCGCTGCTCGCCCTCGTCCAGGAGGGGCGGAGCCACGCGGAGATCGCCGCGGTCATGAAGACCAGCATTGCGGCCGTGAAAGCGCGCCTGCATCGTGCGCGGGGTCAGCTCCGTGAATTTTACCAACCCGAACATGAATCCTGAAAACGAACACGGCAATGCATGGACGGCACTCCGGGCCAGAGGCGGCGACCGGCTCCCGCCGGGCTTCGCCGACCGGGTTCTTCGCGAGGCGCGCGACAGGGTCCTCTCGACCCCGGGACCGATGTCCCAGTTTGTCCTGGGCGCCGCCACGGCGGCGCTGTGCTTCCTCGCGGTCGAGGTCGCCGCCGCGAGGAATTCGCGGGCGGCCGCGGAGGGCAACCTCGCGGACTGGCAGCAGATCGCCTCCGCCTCGGCGGAGTTCGCGCAGGCCCAATGAAACAGCCCGTCGTCGCCGCCTGCACTGTGCTTGTGTTTTTCGCGGGAGCGATAGCGGGCCGGATGTACGAGTTCCACCGGCCCCTGCCGGCCCCCCCCGGAGCCTTCATGGGTGAATTTGGCGGGCACCGGTACAACGGCCAGGGCTTTGCGCCGCGCACGGCGCTCAGCCGCGCGGACTTTGTCGCCGAAGTCGAGCGCCTGAAGCCCCAGTTTGAGGACTTTCGGCGGCATATGGACGAGATCGAGGATGAGTTTGAGCGCAGCCTCGATCCGGTCCTGACGCCGGTCCAGCGGGCGGCGAATGCCGAGCGGCTCAAGCGGCGCGCCCAGGACCGGGCCGCCGAGGCGAGCCGCCCCCACGATGAGAACCTGATGCGGCTGGCGCGGGCCCCCAACATGGCGCTTCTTCGGACGGTGACCCTGCAGATGGGGTACGACTACCTCAACCGCGACCTTAAGTTCGAACCCGAGCAGAAGCCCGCGGTTATCGAGCTGCTCAAGGTCCGCCGGGACCATTTCCTCGCCTTTATCGACAGCAGCCCGCTGCCCAGCCTGCAGCTGCTCCCCCTGGCCCCGTACGCCCAGCGGCTGGCGCCTGCGGCCGCCCCCGAGGCTCCGAAGCCCGGCGGCCAGCCCTGACGGTGGGCTTGACCGGGGCGCGGCGCGGCGCGTGACTGGCGCCATGGTGCCGTCGGTCCTCATCGTCGATGACGAGAAACACACCCGGGAGGGCCTGCAGCAGGCCCTTGCGGAGGGGTACGACGTCTCGGTGGCCGCGAGCGCCGACGAGGCGTTCAACCTGATGGATGCCCAGACCTTCGACGTGATCGTGACGGACCTGCGGATGCCCGGAAAGTCGGGCCTGAAGGTCATCGACAAGGCCCTGGCATTGGAGAATCGGCCGGCGGTCATCATGCTCACCGCCTATGGGACGATCGAGACGGCGGTCGAGGCGATGAAGCGGGGCGCGGTCGATTTCCTGACCAAGCCCGTCAACATCGAGCGGCTTGAGGTCCTGATCCAGCGCGCCCTGAAGACCAAGACCCTCGAGGTCGAGGTCAAGCAGCTCCACGAGCGGCTGGATGCCAAATTCAGCCTTGATGGCATCATCGGCAGTTCCCCGAAGCTGCAGGCGGTCCTCGACAAGGTGAAGCTGATCGCCCCCTCGCGGGCGACCGTGCTGATCGAGGGGGAGTCGGGGACCGGCAAGGAGCTGATCGCCCAGGCGATCCACCAGGCCAGCCCGCGCTCGAGGGCCCCCTTCGTCGCCGTCCATTGCGCCTCGCTTTCCGAGAGCCTGCTTGAGAGCGAAATTTTCGGTCACGAGCGCGGCGCGTTTACCGGGGCCGCGGAGCGCAGGGTGGGGCGCTTCGAGTCGGCCGACACCGGGACCCTGTTCCTCGACGAGATCAGCGAGATTTCCCCGGCCACCCAGGTCAAGCTGCTCCGCTTCCTTGAGACCAAGTCGATCGAGCGGGTGGGCGGCTCCAAGCCGATCGAGCTCGACGTGCGTCTGGTGGCCGCGACCAACACGAGCCTCGAGCATCGGGTGAAGGCGGGCAAGTTTCGCGAGGACCTTTTTTTCCGGCTCAACGTGGTCAAGGTTCTCCTTCCCCCGCTGCGGGACCGCGCCGACGACGTCCCGATGCTCCTCGCCCACTACATCAAGGTGTTCTCCGATGAGAACGGCGTTCCCCCGCTGACGATCGAGCCCGGGGCGATGGGGACGCTCCAGGCCTATGCGTGGCCGGGCAATATCCGCGAGCTGCGCAATTTCTGCGAGAATGCGGTCGTCATGCGGCGGGGAGGCAGCATCAGCGAGTTCGACCTGGAGCCGAAGTTTCGCGACGGCCCCGTGGGCGGGCTCCAGGAGGCGGCGCCGGGAACGCCCCAGCCCAGCCACCTGTCAGTCGAGGAGAACGAAAAGCGGCTGTTCCGGGAGGCCCTCATCAAGGCCCGTGGCAACCGGACCCGCGCCGCGGACCTCCTGGGCATCAGCCGCCGGACCCTGCACCGGAAGCTGGTGCAGTGGCCGGAGCTGGATGTGACTGATAAATAGCTATCAGGGAGGCGCGCCGGCCTTCATCACCGGCGTGCCATTGGTCACGTGCCCCTGGGGAACGGGGGCATCCAGCCATTGCGGCCCGTTGGTTTTTCGGCCCAATGCCGGAGCGGCGTCCTTGATCAGCGCCGGAAGGACTTCCGCGAGGGTGTGGTCGACCACCTCCGTGCTGATGCGCGCCGTCCAGTAAACCTTGAATACCGGGCGGCCCTTGCTGTCCCTTTCATGCATGGCCGTATCAAAATCCATTGCGGACACCATGAAGTAGTAACGGGGGACCAGCCACGCGAGCTTGAGCTTGTCCATCCGTATCCCCAGGAGGTTTTTCTCGGTATCGCCGAAGCCCGACTGATACTGGCTTCCAAGGACCAATTCCTTCATCTCGTCGGGATTGAGGAGGGTGTTGGTCTCGATCTCGCCCGACTGCAAGGCCGCGTTGATCCCGGCCGCACCTCCGCTGATCGTGCCAGCGGCGCGGCCACCGACGAAGCCGCCGTTGGCGGAGGTGATCGGCGCCTTGTAACCCCACCAGAACATTACAAGCAGGGTCGGCTTGAGGCCCTTGTGCACGATCTTGTAGCCCTGCCGGTCAAGTTCCTTGGCGACCAGGTTAAAGACCCGGTACTTGTCGGGCGGCGGCGGCTGACCGTCCAGCTTTGCCCCGCCTTCCTCATATCCCTTGATGATCGGGAAATAGTACACGGGATGGCCCGGCGAGGGCGGAGTGACATCTTCCCCCTCCTTTGTCAGGTCGACGACAAGGTCGACTTTTATGTCGTCATCCGCCGCGACGAGGATGCGCGGGGCGGTGACGGCGAGGATGCAGAGCGCCAGTCGGAGGTGGGTTCGCATTAGGTAATTTGGGTAACACGCTTGGATACAGCAGGATTTGGGATTTTGCAAATCGGGATGCATCTGGGTGTGGTAACGTTCAAGACGGGTGACATAGGGCTTTCCGTTACGAAGTTCGCGACGGGCGCGCGAGACGCGCGAAGTCATCCCAAAGGGATTCGAGCAAAATAGTCATCGGCAGATGGCAGTCTTTTGCAGAAGTCATGCCACAGATATCGGCATATCATTTACCTGTTTATATCCAATTATTTATAGAACTTTCGAGAAATCAGCAAGTTGAGCTAGCACCCATAATCGGGAATGGTTCGTCCCGCATTCGGGAAGAAATTATTGGGGTCGAGGCGATGGGGCCGGGCTGGGGTTGGCCCACTCTTCAGACGCCGTTAAGCTTCGTTCCAGATTATTGGGGCTGCATGCCACTTACCGTTGCAATGGGAGGGATTCCCCTCCGGTTCAAACACTCCGCAATCCCTGTGAGGGTGGACACCCCCGTGGATTTGATCTCCTCGATGATCGGACGGACTCCCTCCATGAAAGCTTCCTTTTGACGCCGGTATCCCTCGACCATCAGCTTCACCTGACGTTGGGGATGCTTCGTCCCCAGCTTTACCCCACGTTTACGAGCAGCTTCCAGCGCCGACTTGGTCCTCTCCGAAATGAGTTCCCGTTCACGTTGAGCGACCAAGGCCAAAACGCCGACCGTGAAACGGTCAACGTTGGGACAGTCACAACAAACGAAATCGACGTTGCCGTTTTGAAGACGGAGAAGAAAATCAGCGTTTCGACTGAGGCGATCCAACTTGGCGACCACGAGGGTGGCTTTCTGCCGGCGACACTCTTGGAGAGCGTTAGCGAGTTGGGGACGCTCGGTGTCGGTCTTCTTCCCACTCTCAATTTCAAGGAAATCGGCAATCACCGTTCCATTCTGACTGGTGACATACCGACGGACGGTGTCGTCTTGGGATTCAAGACCAAGACCGGAGACACCCTGACGGGTGGTGGAGACCCTACGATAGAGGACGAAGTTTTTCATACCTCGTCCAGGACCACCTAAAATCACCCTCGTCAACTGGTATTTACAAGGTCTAGACCTCGGTCAATAGTTTGTAACCGACCTCTGGATACCGTGGAATGGTGACGGGAAAGGGTGTCTACCCCCTCAGGAATCGTTTTTGGACAAACCGAGGGGGTCAGGTTGAAAAAGTTGATGTGAGCTGCCAGTAAATCGACGGGGCAGAATCTGATCGGGAGCAAGTGGGTCCTTCATCTGTGGGGATTTCAAAATGGAGAGCCGACGCCGATGAAGTCCTTGCAGAAATCCATCCCTTACGAGACCGAATGCCTCGATGTCTCAGACGGTAAGAAACCTTTGATGCGAAGGGTCGGAGGCCTAAAATATCTTGCCGATAGCAACAGCTCTCTTAGCGCTATTCACCTTCACCCTTTGGAGAAGCACTCGAAAGTTGCAGCAAGAGCATCGAGCACGAAATGCGTGAGTTCCTTGAACGCTTGCAAACAGCCGTCGTCCATGAAGTCGAAGTATGAGTTGTAGCCGTGTGAAATGCAATAACTTGCGATGAAGTGATTAAATTGATCTTATGATTCCGTCGTCAGGATGGATCTATTCCAAACAACCTTTCTTGTCCTCCTCTGAAAACACTTTTCGTCACTTGAGTGCCTCTGCCGCAGTCTGGTACGTTTCTACGGTGACGGTGGTGGGGTGACTGAGCCAAATTAGTGACCAACACTAACGATGGAAGGTTTCTGCGAAGGTTTTTGAATCCGTAACAGCACAAAAGATACCCAACGCCAAGAGCACGGCAGTTGCAAAAATCTGAGCCCAAAAAAGGAGCCAGAAATTAGTCGGACTATCCTTCCGATAGAGTTTGGTGTACGAAAACTTGTAGCCGTACCACACGAATCCCTTAGCGTAAGAAAAAATTGTGAAGGCGATTCCAACTGCAGCCCCTATCAGACCCAGAATTTCGAGGTAACTTTGGATTGTCCAGCCATGCAGGAGTGGCTCCACAGTTTCAGTTCTAACGTCTCCTATGGTGCACCTTCAAGGTTGATTACTTGATAGGCAAACCTCGTCCGCATCTTCTGAACGAGAAACAATCTCGGTTCAGCTCCCGTCCTAGACCCATCCCCGTAAAATCCAAAAAACTCACCAAGGGAACCGGTATATATCGGAGCGATCTGCCGGCGTTATCAATCCAGACCTGGTGAAAGGTGGACGAGAAGGAACGGGATGGGGGACACCATTTCTCTAGCCCGAATATTTCGTGAAAAATGTATCGCGCATCTTGTTACTCCTTGGTTATCAATGAGGTGCAAACAATCAAACAAGACTACGCGATGTGGAAAAACTCACCGAAAAAAATCTGTT